>JBAUCK010000421.1:0-4718 GCA_049677525.1 Xanthobacteraceae bacterium | reverse complement strand
CATTATGGCCAGCGGCCATATCGGCCGCACAAACAGGCCGGACACATGACCGCACCCGACCAATGCTGCAGCAACGTCAGAAAGTTCTTGCCAAGGCGCCGTCCACACATGACCCATAGCGGACATTTAGCGCTTTATTCGATCATCGCATCGGCGAACAGAAGAGGCCGATCTAGCCAATTATTCCCTTAGCCAGCGTTTTATTTTGCCTATTTATTTTTGTGCTGCAGCGCCTCGATACCTCGAGGGTTCTCGCCATTGTCACTCAATGCGCCTATTTTGAGCGTTCCTGTAACCTCACCAACAAATTCGGTTGCCGGCCCGCTCGCGAAAACCCGACTTGCCTAACGAGGCGGACATCAACGTCCGCAATGATCAAGGGAGTATCGGATCGTGAATAATATCATCCAAAAAATAGGAGCAGGTGTGCTGGCGCTTACCGCTATCGCAGCGGTGTCGGCCACGCCCGCCTATGCACAACAGAAACCCAACATCGTCATGTTAATGACTGACGATACCGGCTGGAATGATTTCGGCGCCTATGGCGGGGGCGCGAACCTCGGCCATCCTACCCCGAACATCGACCGCGTCGCCCAGGAAGGGGCCGTGTTCACGAGCTGGTATGGCCAGGCGAGTTGTACCGCTGGGCGCGCCTCGTTCATGACCGGGCGCATCCCCATCCGTTCGGCCCTGTCAGTGGTGGTCGTGCCTGGCGATGAGAACGGCTTGACGAAGTCCACGCCGACGATTGCCGAGTTCTTCCAGAAGAACGGTTACGGCACCTACTTTTCGGGTAAGTGGCATCTCGGCGACCAACCCAAGTTTTACCCGATTGAACATGGCTTCGATGAAATGAAGGAGTTCGCTGCCTACTATCCTGGCGTCTACACCTATGACGACACGGATAACTTTGCTCATCCCTGGTTCCCGAAATTCAACGCCGCCTATTGGGACGAGTATCAAAAGATCGTCAATTTGTACGAGTGGGAAGGCACAGCAGGCAAACCCGCGGTCAAGGTCGCCCGCATCGACTACGACTACCTGCATGAGTTCGATGTCCGGCAGGCTGATTCGGCTGTCGGTTACATCAAACAGCACGCCAAGGATAGAAAGCCGTTCTTCATGGATGTGAATTTCATGAAGATGCACAATCCGAACATTCCAGCCAAGGCGTTCATTGGGAAATCACACCTCGGCAACTACTCCGACGCCATGATGGAGTTGGATTCCAACATCGGCAAAGTCATGGACGAAATCCGGGCCGACGCTCCTAACACCATCGTCATCATCACAGCCGATAACGGCGCGTGGCAGGATGCGTGGCCGGACGCCGGTGTCGTTCCGTTCCGCGGTGAGAAGGGTTCGCCATTCGAGGGCGGTTTCCGTGTGCCCGGTATTATGTGGTCGCCGGGCAAGATTCCGGCCGGCGCGCGCTACGGCGAAATGATGTCGCATATTGACCTCTGGTCGACGCTGGCGACGATGGTCGGCCTGACCCCGCCGCCCCACGGTGCGTGGGTCGACAACGACAACAAGCCGATCTATTTCGACAGCATTGACAACAGCGCCTACGTCACGGGCAAGGCCCGCCACTCGGCGCGTACCTCATGGATCTACGTTGACGGTGAAAGCTACGCTGGCGCTCGTGCGGACATCGGCGATGATCCCACGAACCCTGACCTCCATATCGCCTGGAAATACCTGTATACGTCCAAGGACACTTGGCTCGGACCAAAGCAGGATCTCGGCGCTATCGGCTCAGCGTATAACCTCACCATGGACCCGTTCGAGAAATACGACATGACGTTTAACGGCGCGGTTAGCACCCGCACGCCGACCACCTCGCCGGGACGCTACGCCGGCTATGACAATGGCTGGGTTCTTTCGTTGATCGCCGTGCCGATGATGGAGTTCGACAAGTCCATCGTGGATTTTCCGAGCATCAAACGCTTCCCCGGCGGGGCATCGAACGATATGAATCCGAATCTCCAGGATCCGGCAAACCCGTTGCCTTTGATGGATATCCACAAAGTCATAAGGACCATTGGCGCGGCCGACTAATCCGTTGGTTTGGATTGTGAAAACTCGCGGGTCGTCTTTTACGAGACGGCCCGTTTTTTTCTGCCGACCGAAGGCGGAATTGAGTGGGCCGGCGAGTCTGATTGTGGCCCAAAGCGGACACACGCTTGCTGGTTCACCTCGCCGGTGACGAAGCTATCGTCGCCGTCGTCGATCGCATCAAGCTCTGCGCGACCACGCGCAAGGAGGACCCTTCGTCCCTGGGCACCTTCGATCGCTGCTCGAGCCGCATCAGGCGCACCTTGCATAGGCATGCTACCGAAGGCGACGTAGACGGGAGGCGTTCCGGCGTCCAAAAACGTCGTTAGGTCAGACGGCAACGAGCGAGCATCAGGCAAGAGCCAGGCGCCCGTATGCACGGCGGTACACATGTCGCTTCGATGCCAAGGGCCGAGCGCTGGATCCGATGCCAGCCAGATTTTTCCGCCGGATACGTAGTCGCGGACATTGTCGATCGTGGGCAACCCGATCGCGGCTCGGTGACGGTTCACGGCCTCTCCGAACAATGCGTTCAAGGCCGTGAGGTTGAATGCCCACAGCGCGCGGTTGTTGGCTTTCATGCCTGGTGGGTGCGGCCATCCGGGAAACTCCACGGGCGGCAATTGCGGCGATGGCAAATACCGCGGGCAGAAATGCACACTAGAGAAATGGACACTTCGAATCTCGGCGGCCGCTTGCGCAGCCGCAACGGACGGCAGTAAGCCGGTCGCAACGATCGCATCGCAGCCTTCCGCCGCGGCAGATAGAGCCTGGTATTGCGCGGGGATCATCACGCCTGCGAGCTGGGGAAGTCTCATGCCTGACTGGCGCGCGCGGTCGACCCAATCTCGCACCGACGCAAATGCCGGGATCAATTGGATCTCATAGCGTTCCAGAAGTTTGACAAACTCCGCGTCCGGCGGGACACACATCGCCACTTCGACACCCAAGTTCCGCAATGCGACGGTAAGCGCGACTATTGGCTGTACGTCGCCACGTGACCCGTAGGTCGTAACCAGAACCCGCATTTCGCATCACCCTCTGAGCCGTTCGTTGAATCGAGGGCGATGCTCATGACACATGCTCGGGGGGGTTGCCGCAAGTCCCGGGGCGGGCTAGATGATAATGGCGGCAAGAGATGCTCGACCGGCGGTCTCGTCGCCTCACCAAAATGAAACTGATCTTGGCACGTCTCAGACCTACTCCAATGTCGGGTTATGGTCGGGTGTGAACCTAATTCCGAACCTCGGATTGGCTCCGATAAAGGGACTTTATCGGAAGTAACACGAAAAGCGGCGCCACTCGAATTGCTCGGCAGCACTCGTGAAAATTCGGCCGATCACTCAGCGCGGCGTGTCATAGCAAACAGGACGGCAGGACGGTCCGATGATCCGGCAGCGCGATCGAGACTTGCGTCGTGTCGCCGTCGGCCGCGGCCTCAGTCGGCCGCGGGGATGGAGTGATGCTCATGGGCGATACGCCAGCGACCTTCCACTTTGCGCAGGCCCACGGTCAGCCGGAAGAGGAAACCGTCTTTGTCCGCCGGGTTGCTTGATGACTCGGGACCGCAGTGCATGATTGCTACCGCGAAAGCGACATCCTGGCCTGCGGTGATGGCAAGCTCTTGGATGTCGAAAGCCGCTCCGGGCTTGTGATAACGGAAGAACAGGTCCCAGGTGTCTTTGTATGCCTCTATCCCTTTGCATTGCAGGGGTGGCGGCAAGTCGAACATCACCATATCCAGCTCGTGATGAGCGAGGATGGCGGGAAGGTCGTGCCGACGCACTGCGTCCGCCCAACCCTCGAGAAGCGCCTTGATCCGGATTTTGTCGGCGTTGCTCTCATCTTGGGACATTGCTTTTGCTCCTTTGTGCGTCCCAGAGGACGAGCGAAGGGAGACCAGCCCGACACGAGTGGCCAAAAATTTGGAGCCCCGGGGCGTTGAAGCGGTCGCCCTAGAGTAAACACCTGCTGCGCGGTCGGCGAGCGTGACAAAATCCATGATGGTCGGGATCGTCAGCGACCTTGAACGGAACGCGAATCCGCTATTTCCGCTGACGCAAGCGTGTGGCACTTTTTGTGGTCCCGGCAACCGCAGTTCGGGGCGTTTGGCGCGCTTGGTGCGATTCCAGTTGCGTTGAAAACGCTTGTTTTTGGTGCCGGGTGCGCATTTCCGTCTGACCCCCCGAGACAGCCTCTGAGCTTTCCTCGGCGATCTAAAGGCCGCCTAGATGGGCTCAGATACTCGCCTTGTCCTTGTGCCATTCGATGCGCCGTAGCGCGCGCAGCTCTTCACCGCGGATCGGATGGGCAGCCGGCTTGTCATTCTTAGCCCGGCGAACGTGCAGCGTGGCAGTGCGATCGAAGTGCTAGATCCACTCAGCCGGGGCTCGAGCCCGCATCCAGCCTATTCAGCTGCAGGGGCGTCGAGGGGCTGCTGCATAATCACATCGAGAGCGATCACAAAGCCAAACGCGGTAAAAAAAAATTCGCGGTCAAAGCCGTGATATAAGCGGCGGCTTGGTACGCGAATCCGCCTATAGCGTAAACCAGCATCGCTGCGATTGCCGCGCTCCCCGCAACTATAAAGACGGCGAAACCGACTGGTGGCGGACCCGTTCCTACAGCTTTTCGGCGTCGGTGCGAATAGGTCAACAGGA
>JBAUCK010000420.1:0-6047 GCA_049677525.1 Xanthobacteraceae bacterium | reverse complement strand
TGCCTGCTCCTGGAGAGTCGGAATCGTGTTGTATCCGCATCCCGAGACGATAAGACCCAGAATAACGACCATAAAGGTCGCGCGAATTCTTGATGCGGTTAGGTACACGATCGTCTCCGATTCAACGCAGGGAAAATGTAAGGCGCGTCTAGTCCGCTAAGCCCAGTTGCATTCTGCGACGACGCAAAACGATGTAGCGGTGGCGTCGTGATTAGACGGTGCCCAGAGCCCTCGCCACGTCGGCGAGCGAAGCCTTCTCAGCATCGCTTACCTGAACCCCGCCAATCCCCATGAAGCCGTCTTCGGTCGAAGCCTCGGCCACTTTCTCGGCGACATGCGTGAGCCACGATTTGAATGCGGGGGCTTCGTCTGGTGTTTTAGCGTCGACAATCTGCCCGACGCGCGTCAGTGCGGCGTGTTGCTTTAGTTCAGCAGGTGTTTTTCCAGTCAGTTCGGCACGCAAGCCGCCGCGGGCATCGCCGCGACCTTCCGAACCTTCCATTTCTGTGGCGATGGCCTTGGCCAGTTCGGTGGCACCGGCATCGTTCTTGGCATCCATGACGGCGCGTCCGCTCGCCATGCCCTCCTTCATCAGCCCCCAGAGCCCACTGGGCTCTGCAAGCGTAACTGCCATTCCAGCTAGCACGGGGCTGCCCAGAATAGTCTTCCATTCGTCAGCGGTGAAACTGCTTTTGGTTGCCATGGGTACCTTCTTTGATGAGAAGATAGATCGCTTTTGGAACAGCTTTGCGTCGTCCGAAACGGGCGATCATAGGTTTGCAAATTTCGCCCAGAATCGTTGAGATCTTTTTCGAATTGTGCCCCTGCGATCACGCGGCAGAGGTGAGCGAGGCGAGCATCGCCCTAAGTGTATCGATGCTGGGCCTCAACACTACGGCGACACCGGGGACTGCAAGCGCTTTATCGAACTGTTGGTTCAGCGCTGGCATGGCCGGGCTAATAAGGCCGGCAATGATCCTGCGTTGATCAGGCGATAATTGTCCTGTCAGGCTCGTGACTTTGTCGAGTTGCGCCGTAACCTGTTGCAGCTTCGATTGTGCCGTCTCGGCCGATGCGGCGTCAGAAACTCCCTGCATCGAGGTTCGGAGACTGGCGAGACTATCGTTAACTTGCCTACCCACATCAACCCCGCCAACCATAATGTTTTGGTTGGAGCCTGTGATTTGGGGAACCTGCGGGGCAACCTGTTCTACAGGCTTGTTGTTGAGATAGACAAGCAGGGCAATCACGGCCGCCGCGCCGATAGCCCAATAGCGCCAGTTCGATGAACCGGATGCCGCGGCGTTTGCAGCACGCGTGCCCGTGTTGGTGACAGCTTGTGTCGCGGAAGTGGCAGCGCGAGCAGCCTGGTCGGCCATTGTAGCTGTGGTGCCTGCCGCACCATGGAGCGCGTCGAGCAGGCCAGTTGCACGAAGTTGGTCGCGCAAACCTGAAGGTAATGCCGCGGCGATATTGTCCTTCTGGGCAGCGAACAAGCTGACAATACTATTGGCGTTAAGACCGCCGACTCCTTGTTGTTTCGCAATGGTGCCCATCGCGATCGGCGCCAATATTCCGAGCAGTGAGCCGCTCGCGCCCTGCCCGACCCCAGCGAATTTGCCAATGGCTGCCGCCAGGGCCCTTTGATCTTGACCACCAAGCAGCGACGAGAGCATTTGCGATCCCTTGTCGGCAAGCGCGCTTTGACTGCCGTTACCAATCATGCCGACTAGATTATCGAGCGTTCCAACATGCTGCTTCGCGGCGTCAACCAACTTCTGCGCGCCGTCGGGCTGCATGGCGGCGTTACCAAGCGCGGCGAATAGCGCCGGTACCGAGGCATTGACAGCGGTTTGTGTAGTGCCGCGGTTGAGACCAACCGCAGAGGCGATGCGGCCGATCATTTCGGGAGTCAGATATTGGATGACGAGTGAGATGAGATTGGTAGCCATGCGGTTCCTCCCTGTCTTTCGCTAACCTGTCAGTCTCGAAACGGGCATCAATCGACTGCCATCCCATCGGCAAGACCCCCAAGGCACCTAGACCCGTAATCTGACGTACTCGATTGTACCTAGGTCTAGGTCGATTGAACCAAAGTCCAATAACGGTGTGTCGCTAAATGTTGAGGATTTTGGCACGCGGCATGCCGGAACTCATTCGGGAGGCTCGGCGCATATCCCATAAGACCCCCTGCGGCGCCGGGATGCGATCAAGCAATCGAATCGGTCGCGCTGGAAACGATGCAAACGCGCATCGCATGCAAGCAAGGTTCATCTTGTGAATCCGGTCACAGGTAAGTCGCTGGAGTAGACCACGAATAGGCCGCTTCAAAACGTCGGTCGCGGCGGCTTATGACCCAAATGCCCCCGCAGAAGCGACGATTCAACCTGGTTCCATTGTCCGAAATGTTCTGCTTTTCATCGGCGGCAGAGTGCGACGTCCTAAAGTTGCGCAAGCCTACATTGAATCCATCCGTCGGATTGTCGGCTCTTTAAAAGTCGACCGCGAGTTACTGCGCAGCCAAAAAATCCCAGATTCAAGACTTATGACGTTTAAGCGTTGCAAGAGGTCATCCCTCACATCGATTTGCGCAGAGTCATCGTCCTGTCATGCAATAGATTAAGCTTCTATTTTGCCGCCGACGGAACTTAATCCGAAGCCACGCTTTTGGAAATTGGCCGCCGCGAGCGAGCTCTACTGCCGACGATTTTCAATTCTTTTGAAACGTGGCGGGGGACTGTCCGAGTAAATGGAACCGATCCTTGTCAAGATCTTTGCGACGGCGCTGGCCTTGAGTCAGGTCATAACTGCTCCGGAGGCAGTGAAGACTCACTTCGATCCCGACCAAGATAAGGAGCACGTAGTTCGGCTGCTACGGAACGGCTGCGAACACACAAAGCAGGCATTTGATATTGAATCTATTAATGTTGATGACTTGATTGCCACAGCGCTCGACGACCCGAAAGCAATGGGCGCCGATACCAAAGGATTTCACGGACTCAATTTCGCTGATCTCAACACCGCCTATCACCAGTTCTGCAAGAACGAGCTGATCGTCAGCCCAGTCGTCAATATCGGCGAGGTCATCGACTTCTACAACACGGCGGCGGGCGATCTGTCGGATCCGAGAGTGCTCAAGGACAAGAAGCTGCCGAGCCTGAGCACAATACTTGACGGCTCCGGGCAGGATTATGCCGACGTGTTCCAACCCGGCAACCGGCGCATCTGGGTGCCGTTGTCCGACGTTCCCGACCACGTGCAGAAGGCATTCATCGCCGCGGAGGACCGGCGCTTCTACGAACATCACGGCGTCGATGAGCGCGGCATCATCCGCGCTTTCATCGGCAATATGGGTTCGAAAGGCAGGCCGCAGGGCGGCTCGACCATCACGCAGCAGGTGGTGAAAAATCTCCTCGTCGGCGAGGACGTGACCTACGAGCGCAAGATCCGCGAGATGATCGTGGCGTCGCGGCTGGAAAATACGCTGACCAAGAACGAGATCCTCGAACTCTACATGAACTCCGCCTATCTCGGCCGCGGGTCCTGGGGCGTGGAGATGGCGGCGCATAGTTATTTTGGCAAATCGGCGAAAGACCTTACCCCGGCCGAAGGCGCCATGCTGGCCGGGATGCTGAAGGGCCCGAATTTCTACAATCCCGACCGGCATCCCGATCGCGCCAAGGATCGTCTCGGTTACGTGCTCGGCCGCATGCAGGAAGAGGGCGTTATCACTGCCGCGGAAAAGGATCAGGCGCTTGGCTCCCCGCCCAAGCTTGTCGCCTATAGCTTCCCGCACCGCGACTCCGGCTTCAATTTTGTCGACTTCGTCGGCCGCGAGGCCAAGGCCGATGGCGTCGAAAGCCTAACGGCGGATTCCTATACGGTGCATTCGACCATCAATGCGCAATTGCAACGGGACACCGAAGCGGCGCTGCAAGAAGGCCTTGCGCATTACGAGATATCGGAGGAGCGCGTTCAATTCCGCGGTCCCGAAGCCAATATCACCGACGCCGTGCAGAACAAGACGGCTGATGGCCGGAGCGGCACCCCGGCCTGGCAGCAGGCGCTGCAAGCGGCACAACTGCCGCTCTATGACGTGCATTGGACGCCGGTCGTGGTGCTGCAAAAAAGCGACTCGATCCGCGTCGGCCTGCCCGATGGACGTACCGCTCCGCTAACCGGCGTAAGTTCGCAGATCCGGCGCAGCCTCAATCTCTATGACGTCGTCTATGCCAATATCGTCGAAAGCAAAAGTGAGGCGGGACACAACGAAAATAAGACCGCCAAGAACGCGAGCGGCACCATCATCGCGCAATTGCGGGTGCGGCCGACAGTCGAAGGTGCGGCGCTAGTGCTGGAGAACAAGACTGGCCGCATTCTGGCGATGGCTGGCGGCTTCTCCTATCCGATGAGCCAGCTCGATCGGACCTCGCAGACCGCGCGCCAGCCGGGCTCGGCGATGAAGCCGATGACCTACCTGACGGCGCTACAGAAAGGCTTGCAGCCCAATACCCTGATCGACAACGAGCCTCTAACCCTGCCGCCGATCGGGATGTCTGCCCGTTCCCGTGCCAAAGCACCCGAAGATTATTTCTGGACACCTCGCAATGCTGACCATCGATCCGGCGGCGTCTACACTCTGCGGCGAGGGCTGGAACATTCCGTCAACCTCGTCACCGCCCATCTGCTCGATGGCGGCATCGACGAAAACCCCGAAAAGAGTCTCGATGACGTGTGCGCCGCGGCGATTGCGGCGAAGGTCTATACTCAGTGCGTGCGCTACTATCCCTTCGTGCTCGGGGCGCAGCCGATGCGCATGATTGATCTGGCCCCATTCTATGCTGCAATTGCAAACGAGGGCATCAGGCCGGAACCGCACACGATCGACTCAGTCGAAGCGCACGGCCACATAATCTACGCTTATCCTAAAGTGCCGCTCTTTCCGCCGATTGCCGTGGCCGACCGCGTTAGCTTCTATCAGCTCAAGACTATCCTGCAGGGCGTGGTGGCGCGCGGCACAGCGCGAGCGATCGGCGAGCTTGCGCCCTATGTCGCCGGCAAGACTGGCACGACCGAAGATGCGGTGGACGGCTGGTTCGTCGGCTTTACCAACGATGTCACGATTGCGGTCTGGGTCGGCTATGACAATGGTGACGGCAAGCGCCGCTCCCTCGGCACCGGCGAAACCGGCGCAGGCGTAGCGCTGCCGATTTTCGAACCGATCATCGAAGACATCTGGGCCCGGCACATCGCGCCGAAGGCCCGGCTCGCCGGTCCATCGCCCGAAGCACGGACCCAGCTTGTTGATCTACCGATCGACTATGAGAGCGGTGACCGCATCCACGGCGGCGGCCATGGTTCTTACGATCATGTTTCTGGCGGACATGGCTCCCATGAGCAAGCCTTTATCGAGCATTTCCGTGTCGACGCCAAAGGCGAAGCTATGAATACGGAGTACCAGATGGATGCGGAAAAATCGTCGCAGGAGGCCAAAGCTGTCGCCGACAAGCAGGACCACCACCCCACCAGGCCGGCAAGGCGAGCTACGCCCGAAAGTAGTGCCAATGATTGGTGGGGCTGGTCGGACCAGCAACAATGGCAACAGCAATATCGTTAATGGAATAATTCGGGCAATTCTTGGCAGGTTCTTACTAATCGCTCAGCCACGGGACTTCTAGCCACCGTGGTCGCCGCCTTACCAGTGGGGGTCAGCGCAGGAAGACCAATCGGATGCGCGCCTATTGCCGATTAGGCGCGAGGGCCCGTGGCAATGCGGTGCATGAGTCCGGTTTTGGCCCAAAGCGGACGCGCCGGTCAGCTAAAGCCGTGGCAGCTTTCGGGAGTAAAGCGGACACGGCCACCGTCTAACGGTGCGGCGGCTTTTGATGCTGTGGACGGCGCCCACTCTACGGCATCGATGTGCCAAAGGGTGGTTGCGTTAAAGCAAACCACATTGAGGGGAGCGGTCCATGGGCGAGGTTAGCACGATTGGTCTCGATATTGCGAAGGCCGTGTTCCAGGTTCACGGGGTCGACGGTTCGGGTACG
>JBAUCK010000419.1:0-8632 GCA_049677525.1 Xanthobacteraceae bacterium | reverse complement strand
TCCGGCTTCCAGACGCGCCCCCAAATGTCACTCGGGCGATCGGCCCATTTTTTTGATCACATCAACAGACCGTCACGTCGCCGTCAGTGTTATTCGAGCATAAAGGAACTTTGCTGCACTGCACGTGCTTATACTCGCGGTGGGAGCAAAGGACGTTATGAAAATCGCACAAGTGGCTCCGCTCATTGAGAGCGTTCCTCCTCGTCTCTATGGCGGCACTGAGCGGATCGTTTCATACTTGACTGAAGAGCTTGTCGGGCTCGGCCACGATGTAACGCTGTTCGCGAGCGGCGATTCGATCACGAGCGCCGAGTTGGTTTCCTGCTGCACCCGTGCGCTCCGCCTCGACCCTGGCGTTCGCGATACAATTCCATACTTCATGCTCATGATCGACAAGGTGCGCGAACGCGCGGACGAATTCGACGTCATCCACTTTCATATTGATCTTTTCCAGTTCCCGCTTTTTAGCTCAATGGCGGGTCGCACCCTGACCACCCTTCATGGCCGGCAGGATTTGGGAGATCTCAAGCCCTTCTATAGCCGCTTCCGCGACATGCCCTTGATTTCAATTTCGAACGACCAGCGCAAACCATTGCCGCACGCCAATTTTGTCGCGACAGTCCAGCATGGTCTTCCGGTCGACCTGCATCGGCCGTCATTTGAACAAGGCAGCTACCTCGCATTCCTGGGACGGATTTCGCCAGAGAAACGAGCCGACCGCGCAATCAGGATTGCCCGTGCCGCCGGCATCCCTCTTAAGATTGCCGCCAAGGTCGACAGGGTCGATGAAGACTATTTCCGCAACGATATACTCCCGCTCATCGATGGCCCAGGCGTCGAGTTTATCGGAGAAATCAACGAAGGTGAGAAGACAAAATTCTTGGGCGAGGCGGCCGCTCTGTTGTTCCCGATAGATTGGCCGGAGCCGTTTGGACTTGTCATGATCGAAGCCATGGCTTGCGGCACGCCGGTACTCGCGTTCCGTTGCGGCTCGGTCTCCGAGGTTATCGACAACGGTGTCACCGGCAGGGTAGTCGACAGTGAAGCAGAAGCGCTCGCTGCGCTGCCGGCTATGTTGTCGTACAACCGACGCGCGGTGCGGCAAAGGTTCGAAGAGAGATTTATGGCCGCAAGAATGGCCAAAGGGTACGTCAGTATTTATCGCCAGTTATTGATGAAACATAAGTCTAGCACCGGACCGCGTCCCCGCGCTCTCAATGGCGGCGACGGCGTGTCAATTGATAATCCGATACCGGCCGTATTCGAACTCGGAGAGGGATCGTAACAAGGGATGTGGGCTTGAACCAATCAACCTCAAGGTTGTTGTCGTAAACGAAGGACTACGATGACAATTGAAAATGACCTACTACGCGAGGACCTCCGCGCGTGGATGAAGTCGCCTGCAATAGGGCTACCGGAGTATTCGGCTGATCTGCAAATCCAACGCCGTGTTGGCAGAATGATCGCTAATTGCGGCGCTAGGGATTTGTCTCACGCGCAAAGACAATTGATGGTCAATTGGACACAGACTAGCGTTCCAGAAGAGCCGTAACCTTCGAGTCGTTTCCGACCACAGATTGCTAAGTATCGAAGCGCGACCACGCCGATCGCCGTCTTTAGGAACCGCGCCACAACCTCCCACAGGATTTATGCAGAAGACAAATTTCAGGGAGCAATTTACAAACGTCGCAGACGCCTGCGCACTTGCCCAGAGCATTGTCGACACCGTGCGCGAACCTGTCGTTGTACTCGATAAAGGGTTGCGCGTTATCGCTGCAAGCCGCTCCTTCTACACGTTATTCAAGGTAAGCCCCGAGGAAACACAGGGCAGGCTCCTTTACGCATTAGGTGATGCCCAATGGGATATTCCAAAACTTCGCGTGCTGTTGGACAAAATCATACCGGAACACGGCGCAATGGAGGACTATGAGGTCGAGCATGAGTTCCCAAACTCGGACGACGCACCATGTGCTTGAACGCCCGCCAAGCGTTCTACGAGGGAGGCGCCGAAACAACCATCCTTCTCGGAATTGAGGATATCACCGAGCGTCGGATGTTGGAGCGCGAAACATTACCACGCCCGAACAGTTGGCCGACCGGAAAGTTGCCGTCGGTTATCACTCGGGGAGCCACTACACGACGATCCAGTCGCTTGAACCGTATATCCTCAGGGAACAAATCCAGCTCCGCTTCCGCGGCTCGATATGGGCACGCGTCGACATTGGTATCGGACGCGATCTGCCCGCAGTCAGCGTCTGGGGGCTATCGTTCCAGGTGCTGGAGCAACTTGGCTTCCGCAAGGTTGTCGATGCGTCCTTCATGATCGCCTTCAGGTTTCCGGCCAATGTCGATTCGAGCGAGATCGACAAATATATGAATGGCATGAAGCGGGCTCAGATGGAGCTCGACTTTGCGCCCGAGAAGTACCGCCACTACTATCGCAACGAAATTCCAGAGAGGTACAGAGACCAAGTTGACGTGCGACGCTTTTCGACGGGCGAGCGTATCGTGTTTCTGCCCTACACCCAGGACGTCTATGAGAAAACTCAAGCCTGAATCCACGAACGAGGTATTTTCGAAGGGCAGCCGCCGGTTCCAGACTACGCCGCGTCTGTCACCACTTAATTGTTTGCGACCGATTACGTGAGGCGCATTCGTCGCTGGGCGGCGCCCGGCGTCTCCGGATCGGAGCTGACGATCACGAGCCGTGCTGAGCCGGATCACCGGTGGATTTTCGGACGACGGATTGGCTCAAGCTCCCGACGGCCCAACGCTCCCGGCAATGCCGGCGCCATTTCGGGATCAACGTGCTGGGTGGCTCGTTCGTCCCGGCTCGGCACGCCGCTCAGGGACCGCATTGAGGACGCGAAATGGCAGTCGACGACAAGCACCTGCGCCGGTACGGCTGGTCACCCGGCGTGCATCGGTAAATTCTGAGGGAGAATATCGACATGACGAGCAAATTGAACCGCCGTAGTTTTTTGACAGGCACCGGCGCAATCGCAGGAATGTCGACGTTGGGGAAGCCCGCTGTTGCCCAGCAAGCTCCGGTCAAAATCGGATTGATGACAGTCAAAACCGGCGGCTTGGCCGCCGGCGGCGTTCATCTCGAAGAGGGCATTACTTGCTTTCTTCGCGACAAGAATTTTACGCTGGCCGGCCGCAAGATCGAGCTCGTCGTCGTCGACACGGCGGGCGTTCCGGCCACGGCAAAGACCAAGACGGTCGAGCTGGTCGAGCGGGACAAGGTCGACCTGATCACGGGCCCGCTCGCGGCCTTCGAATGGTTGGCCATCAAGGACTATCTCGGCGAGCACAAAATGCCGACGATGGGTTTCGGCGGAGCCGAGGATCTGACGCAGCGGCATCGCGATCCTTATCAGGTGCGAACTTCGGACAGCTCGGCGCAGTGCCTTTATCCATTGGCCGATTACGCCAGCAAGGAAATGAAGTGCAAGGCGGCCATCACCGCCGGCGACGATTTCGCCTTCGGCTACGAGCAGGTCGGCGGTTTCCAGTCGACGTTCGAAGAGGGTGGCGGCAAGATCGTCAAGAAATTGTGGTCGCCATTCAACACGCCGGACTATTTGCCGTATCTGGCGCAGATCGATCCGAAGGAAGCCGACGTCGTTGTGATGGTCTATGCTGGCGCTAATCCGATCAAGTTCATCAAGCAGTACCGGGACCAGGGTTTCAGTCTTCCTCTGCTCGGAGGCTCGACGGTAGCTGACGACAGCATTATTCGCAATTTTGGCGATGAGGCGATCGGACTGATCAACTCGATTCCCTATCGCTCGATCTCAACACCGACGCGAACCACCGCTTTATCGACTCGATGCACAAGAATTACGGTGCCGACACCCCGATCGGGTTCTATGCCGCGGCGCTGTATGTGGACGGCCAGATTCTGGAAGCGGCGCTCCAGGCGACCGGTGGCGACGTCGAACCTGACAAATTGATCGCTGCCGTCAAGCGCGTGTCCTTGACGGATACGCCGCGCGGGCCAGTGAAGTTCGACGATTACGGCAATCTCACCTTCACTGTCTATATCCGCAAGGTCGAGAAGAAGGACGGCAAGCTGGTCAATACAACGATCAAGAGTTATCCGGATGTGAGCCAGTTCTGGCACTACGATCCGAAGAAATTCCTCGAGCAGCCGGTATTTTCGCGCGATTTTCCGCCGATGAAGAGTTGAGCTAGGAACGCTACGGCCAGATCGTCCAGGACGCCGGTATCGCTGTCGAGTGAGTCAATCGTCACTGGATAAAGGGAAAAACGAGTGAATGGCGAACGGCTCAGCGCCGCAAGGACTGCGTCGAGGACGCGCAATGGCATCGCATATTCCACCTAGGCGGCGAGCCTATGGCGTCGCAGCCGGCGCTGGCCCGTCTACCCACCCATGACCCAGGCTAGTTTGATTTCGCGACCAGACGCGGCAGCTGCCGGGCCAGGATGTCATCAGCCTCACGCGCGATGCGCGCGACAATCTCCGCTGCGGAAGGGATATCGTGGATAAGCCCCGCGTCTTGTCCCATGGAAAGCGGCCCTTCATCAACGTCGCCGGATTCGCGCGCGGCCCGCAACAATGCCAGCGCCTCGGTCCGGGTCTGTCGCAAAAGCCATTCGCGACCAGCCCATCGCTCGATAAAACGATTGCGTCGCGAGCGCGTCATCGCACCAGGCCACACGAGGCCTGACGCTATGTCGGGGATTTCCGAAAGCTGCGTATCATGGCCGTCACTGTCCATGGTCGCCTGCTTGAAGTTCGGGTGGAGCGGAGATTCGACGGTGGCGAGGAAGCGTGTGCCGAGGAGGATGCCCTGAGCGCCAAGCGCGAGTGCCGCGGCAAGTCCGCGACCGTCCGCGAATCCGCCGGCGGCGAGCACGGGGAGGGGCGCCACGGCATCAACGATCATCGGGATGAGCGGCATGCTCGCCATCCATCCGACATGACCGCCGCCTTCGGTACCCTGTGCGATGATGACGTCGGCGCCGGCTTGCGCCGCCCGCAGCGCTTCCGGCACGTTGCCGGCCATATAGGTGACTTTGCAGCCGGCGTCGTGGGCGCGGCTAAAATAGGTCTTCAATTCTTGATCAGGACGCGCCCAAGCGAATTGCATCACACTTGGGTGCAGGTCCAGCGCTCCCGAAAAGCTGTCCTCTCGCGTGTCGAATGTCAGGAAGTTTAGACCGAATGGCCTGTTCGTTTCCTGCCGGATTGCGGCCGTCCGTTCGCGGATCTGGTCCGGCGTCAGATAGTGACATCCCAATGCGCCGAGACCGCCGGCGCGGGAGACGGCCGTGACAAGTGCGGAGTTGGTCGCCGAACCCATGCCGCCGAGCGCGATCGGATGCTCGATATCCAGTAGCTCGCAAACAGGTGTCCGGATCATGACTTCCTCCAGAATGAGGTTGGTCGGAGACCCCAGCCAAGGGGGCTCCCGCGCGACGACGACCGAAGAGGCTAGCCAGCCTCTTCGTCGCACGACAGGCCTAATCAAGCTGCTGAGGGAATGAGTTTCTCGAATCCGCGCTCCTTGAGATGCTGATCGAGCCCCCAGCGTTCGACTTGGGTCATGATTTCATCGAACTCCGATTTTGGTATCGGTTGATAGACGAAGCGCTCGCCGCGGGAGAATTTGTAGTACTCCCAGTTCCCGTTCTGGAATTCGGGCGGAACAGAAAGTTCCCATAGCGGGAGGTACTTCCGCAGGTCGGCTTGCAACGCCTTCTCGGCGTGATCGAGCGCCGCAGGTACCGCCTCAGAACGTCAGGAGACATGCCATCTGGCACCCACCAGATTGTGTGAAAGCTGTCTTCCATAACCGACCGCATGCCGAGTTGCTTTGCCATATCGATTTGCGGCGGCAATAAGCTTGCGGCTTCAACTTCGCCATTCAACAGGGCACTGAGCCGCGCGCCGAAGCCGCCGACGTTGATTGGCTTGATGTTCTCCAGCGGCAGATACTTTTCCAGGCGGTAGGGAACGTTGAAGTGACTCCCGGCTCGCATACCGACGGCGATCGGAATATCCTTTAAGTCGTCGGCCTTTTTGATTTTCGAATCCGGCCGGACAAAAATTCCCCACGGCGAGACGCCGTAGCAATCGGGGACGAATTTTCCCATGCCTGCGCTTGCATTGCATATGGAGCCCCAGGCGCAGGCGCCCTGGATGACGGACCGGTTTTCCGAGAAGGGCCGATCCTGCGGACGATTGAAATAATCGAGATCCTTCCAGTTCCCTTGCGTGCCGCGGAACGTCTTCATGTCGAATTCGACATCGAGACCCTCGGTGGCAAAAAAACCTTCCCGCATCGCTACGAAGTCGTTGAGCCCCATACCTTTCGGCGCGACGGTCACCTTGATCGTCATCTGTGCCTCCGTTCGTTTGGCTGTTGCAGTAAAATACGTAACGCGTATTGTATTATGTAACAACTCGCGGTCAAGGCGGGTTGATTCCTGCCGGAACACGTGGAGCACAGGGACGGGACGAATGGTGGAGAACAGTAAATCGAAGCGCCGGCCGAAGACTCGTAACGAAGTGGAGCGGGGCGGCGTACAATCAGTCAGGGTCGCCGCCGCAGTCCTGAAGGCGCTTGCGGCGGGCGGCGGCGTGTTGCCGCTGAAAGACATAGCTTCGGCGACCGGATTCGCTCGGGCAAAAGTGCATCGCTATCTGACGAGCCTCCGCAACGCCGGTTTGGTATCCCAGAACATAAGCACTGCCCACTATCAGATCGGCTCGGCGGCCGTGGAGATCGGCCTTGCCGGCCTGCGGCGTATCAGTCCCGTGGCCGAAGTTTGCGACGCGCTTCTAGCCTTGCGCGATCTTATCAACCAGACGGTTACCGTCGCGGTGTGGGGCGAAAACGGTCCGGTTATAGTCGCGATGCAGGAGAGCGATCACTTGCTCACGATGAACGTCCGGATCGGTTCGCGGTTGCCAATCCTGTCGACGGCGATCGGTCGCACCTTTCTCGCGCATCTCCCTGACGCCGTGACTCGGTCGCTGGTCGAAGCCGAGCGCCGGGATGCGCGATTGGGAAAGGTGGCGCTTCCCTCCGTTCAGGAAATCGAAAGCCTGATCCGAGAGATCAAGTCGCGCCGGCTGTCGCGCGCTCCGAGCGCACTGCTCCCTGGCGTTGATGCCATAGCAGCTCCGGTGTTCGATTATCGCAACAACGTCGTTGCTGTGCTGTGCGTCGTCGCCCGGGCCGATGCAAAGATTACCGGCTGGGAAGGGACCGCCGTTCGTGCGTTGACCGATATGGCGGCTCAATTGTCGGCGCGGCTGGGTTTCGTCAACGATCCGGATCGATCGTTGAAACGGCGTATCACCGCCGAGTCGGTGCCGGCACCGAAGAGCCGCGTGCGCCGGGCACGATCCGCGATGTAAGGGGAGTGATGATGACGGGTTCGTTTCTTGGACGAGGACGGACGTGCAAAACTATAAATGCGCGTTTCGTCTCGCAGTCGCTAATGCAAAAGCGCATGTAGGTTTCGGGATCGAGTGGCCCGAAAGATTCCAACAGGTCGGCTGATCTGCCCCCTCGATGTCGTCGTAGCCGTCGGATCGGCGGCGCTCGACTTCATTACACGCCGGCGGCGGAGTTGTGGCCGAATGTACCTGTGGTCTTTGCTGCTATTGATGAGGCTACCATCGCTAAGGTGACTCTTCCGCCCAATGTTACGGGGGTCACCATGCAACTCACGCTTCAAGACATGGTCAGGACGGCAAACATCGTCGTGCCGGATCTTAAGCGAATTGCGATCGTGGGCGATCCTCTGGAGCGACAAACTTTCTATCGTCATTTCCTAGATGAAATTCCCGCAGTGGCAATGCAGTACGAGATTATCGATCTCATGAATTTGTCGATGAGCGAACTCAAAAGACGGCTAGGAATTTTGCCGGATGCCACGGCAGTTATTTACACTGGAATTTATTATGACAATGAAGGGGTATCTCATGTCCCCGCTGAGTTGGTCACACAAATCGCGGAATGGGCCACTCGACCTGTTGTGATAAATGTTGCCTCCTACCTTGGGAGAGGTGCCGTCGGAGGCTACATAGTGCGCCCGGAACCTCTTGGTCAGCGGGCCGCGCAGTTCGCATTGCGCATTCTCAACGGCGAGAATGCGTCAGACCTGCCCGTTACTAAGGTCCCGTCACCCCTTATTTTTGAATGGCCAGCGCTGCAGCGGTGGGGCATCAGCGAGAGCCGCCTACCGTCGGGCAGCGAAGTCCTGTTTCATAACCCGACGGTATGGGAACAATATCGCGCCTACATCCTAGCGATTACGGCAGCAATTCTGGTCCAGGCCGGGCTGATCTTTTGGTTGCTTTATGAGCAACGGCATCGGCAGCGTGCGGAAATTCTGGCCCGCAACACGATGTCAGAGCTGACCCACGTCAACCGCCAAGCAACGGTAAGCCAACTATCCGCTTCAATAGCGCATGAGGTCAGACAACCCCTAGCAAGTGTTTTAATAAACGCCCAAGCGGCACTTCGCTGGCTCGAAAGAGCCAACCTTGAAGAGGTGCGCAAAGGGTTGGACGGAATTTTAAGAGAGGGGTTCCGAGCGAGCGATATTATCACGAACCTTAGTGCGATGTTCAGACACGATGTACAGG
>JBAUCK010000418.1:0-9801 GCA_049677525.1 Xanthobacteraceae bacterium | reverse complement strand
ATATTCGTGCGCAGCAATTGCGGGCCGAGCCTGCCGCCGATGCGCGAGAAATCGACGCGGTGGATCTGGGCGTTGGCGTGGAGCGCGCGCGACAGCCGCGAGGCCGCGTGATCGAGCCGCTGCCGCGGCTGCGCCAGCACTTCATCGGCATCCGGCAGCGCGCGGGTGGCCGAACGCAATTCGCTCCACCGCGCCTCGTGACAGCGCTGCCAGCAGGCGAGCGATCGCTGGGCAAAGGAACCGACATTGAGCAGGAGATCGGCGCGCACCGGCACCGCCATTTCGGCGGCCGCCGTCGGCGTTGGCGCGCGGCGATCGGAGGCGAAATCGATCAGCGTCACGTCGGTTTCGTGGCCGACCGCGGAAATCAGCGGAATGAAGCTTGCGGCCGCAGCCCGCACCACGATTTCCTCGTTGAACGACCACAGGTCCTCGAGCGAGCCACCGCCGCGCGCGACGATGATGAGATCGGGCCGCCGCGGCAAAAATCCCGTCGCGCGCTCCGGCAGCGCATTGAAGCCTTCGATCGCGGCTGCAACTTCGGCGGCCGAGCTTTCGCCCTGTACTTTCACCGGCCAGACCAGGACATGGCGCGGGAAGCGATCGGCGAGCCGATGCAGAATGTCGCGAATGACGGCGCCGGTCGGCGACGTCACGACGCCGATCACCTCGGGCAGGAACGGCAAAAGCTGCTTGCGCGCCTCCTCGAACAGGCCTTCGGCGGCAAGCTTCCTTTTGCGTTCTTCGAGCAGCGCCATTAGCGCGCCGATGCCGGCGGGTTCGAGCGTGTCGATGACGATCTGGTATTTCGAGGAGCCGGCGAAGGTGGTGAGCCGGCCGGTGATGACGACGTCGAGGCCCTCTTCGGGCTTCACCCGCATGCGGTTGAATGTGGTTTTCCAGATCACCGATTCCAGAACGGCCTTGTCGTCCTTGAGGCGGAAATAGACATGGCCGGAGGGCGACGGGCCGCGGAAGCCCGAGACTTCGCCGCGGACCCGGACATAGCCATAGGCGTCCTCGACGGTCTTTTTCAGCGCCGAGGACAGTTCCGAGACCGACCATTCAGGAATATTGGCAAGCGGCGGCCCGGCCACGGCGCCTGCAGCCGCGCCGGAAGCGGAGCCGGTTTCATCGTCGATTTCGGCGGTGATTCTGCCCATCTTGCCATTCTATATGACCCCGCCGTGGGGCGGAAAACAGCACGGCGGGGCGTAATCCCCGTGGAACACGCGCCTGCAGCCGGCTCCGCCTCTTGTCCTCGCCGCCCTGCCCCGCTAACCCGAAGGCGCAGCAGTTAGACATCCCATGAATATCCTCATTCTTGGCTCCGGCGGCCGCGAACATGCGTTGGCCTGGAAGATCGCGGCGAGCCCGCTGTCGGACCGGCTTTACTGCGCGCCGGGCAATGCCGGCATCGCGCGCGAGGCCATCTGCGTTGCCCTCGACATTGCCGACCATGCCGCGGTGATCGCGTTTTGCCGGATGAACCACATCGATTTTGTCGTGGTCGGACCTGAAGCGCCGCTCTGCGCCGGCATTGTCGACGGTCTTGAGGCCGCCGGCATCAAGGCCTTCGGTCCGAGCAAGGCCGCGGCGCGGCTCGAAGGCTCCAAAGGCTTCACCAAGGATCTATGCCGCAAGAACGGCATCCCGACTGCCGCCTATGAACGCTTCACTGCGATCGCGCCGGCCAAGGCCTGTCTGCGCGCACGCGGCGCGCCGATCGTGATCAAGGCCGACGGACTCGCCGCCGGCAAAGGCGTGGTTGTGGCGCAATGCCTCGCCGAAGCGGAAGACGCCGTCGACATGATGTTTGCCGGCGGGCTCGGAGATGCCGGAGGCGAAATCGTCATTGAGGATTTTCTCGACGGCGAGGAAGCATCCTTCTTCGCGCTCTGCGACGGCAAGACGGCAGTCGCGCTGACCACCGCGCAGGATCACAAACGCGCCTATGACGGCGACAAGGGACCGAATACCGGCGGCATGGGCGCCTATTCGCCGGCTCCGAATATCGACGACGCGATGGCCACGCGTGTGATGGCCGAAATCATCACGCCGACGCTCAAGGCGATGAAGGCCATCGGCTGCCCGTACAAAGGCGTGCTCTATGCCGGGCTGATGATCACAGCCGATGGGCCGAAACTCATCGAGTACAATGCGCGCTTCGGCGATCCGGAAACGCAGGTGCTGATGCTGCGGCTGAAATCGGATCTGGTGCCGGCGCTATTGGCCTCGCGCGACGGCATGCTCAAAAATTTCGATCTGCGCTGGTACAGCGAGCCGGCGCTCACCGTGGTGATGGCGGCCAAGGGCTATCCCGGCGCTTATCAGCGCGGCAGCGTGATCGAAGGGCTCGACGCGGCGCGCGACGTCGAAGGCGTGGAGATTTTCCATGCCGGCACCAAGGCCGAAGGCGGAAAAATCCTCGCCAATGGCGGACGCGTGCTCAACGTCTCGGCCATCGGCGATACGTTGCGCGAAGCGCAGGCGCGCGCTTATGAGGCGGTGTCGCGCATCCACTGGCCCGACGGCTTCTACCGCCGCGACATCGGCTGGCGCGCGGTAGCTCGGGAAAACGAGCGAAAGAAAATGTAAGGCGCGATCTCGCGGCTAGATTTCGCGGGCGCTTGCACTATCATTGGAGCATGATCTCTCCCGAAAACCGGTCTCCACTTTCGCGATCATGCTCTAGACTCCCACGCGATGAGTGATCGCCAGACCGCCTTTTCCGGTACGCGAGAGGTCGCCGAGCGGCTGCGCTTCGATGTCGCGCGGCTTGAGACGTTTTTGCACGACAAGGTGCCGGGATTCGCCGGACCGACTACGATCAGCCAGTTCAAGGGCGGCCAATCAAATCCGACGTATCTCGTCGAGACGCCGTCGCGCCGTTACGTGTTGCGGCGCAAGCCGCCGGGAAAATTGCTGCCCTCGGCCCATGCCGTCGACCGCGAATTCCGGGTTATCGGTGCGCTCTACGGCCAAGGATTTCCGGTCGCCGAGCCCGTGCTGTATTGCGCCGACGACAGCATCATCGGCACTGCCTTCTTTCTCATGGCGCATGTCGACGGCCGCGTGTTCTGGGAGCCGCAGATGCCCACCTCCGACCCAATAGAGCGCACCCGCGTCTATGACGCCATGAACGCGACCTTGGCGCGGCTGCACGCATTCGATCCGGCTGCGATCGGCTTGTCCGACTATGGCCGCGGCGAAAATTACGTGGCGCGGCAGGTCGAGCGCTGGTCGAAGCAGTATCGGGCATCCGAGACGCAACATATCGAAGAGATGGAGAAGCTGATCGCGTGGCTGCCCGCGCATCTGCCGCCGCGACAACCGTCGCGCCTGGTGCACGGCGACTATCGGCTCGACAATATCATCCTGGCGCCGGACGCGCCGAAAATCGCCGCGGTGCTCGATTGGGAATTGTCGACGATCGGCGATCCGCTGGCGGATTTCTCCTATCATCTGATGCAGTGGCACATGCCGCACTCGGATGCCGGCACCGGCTCGCTGGTCGGCTTCGATCTTACCGCGCTCGGCATTCCGGCCTTGCCGGCCTACGTCGATGCTTACGTGGCCCGCGCCAGTCTCGATCCGCGGCCGCATCTGCCGGTCTACTTCGCCTATAATTTCTTCCGCCTCGCCGCCATCACGCAGGGCATTGCCGGCCGCGTACGCGATGGCACAGCGACGAGCGCTTATGCCGCGGCCAAGGCCGAACTGGTGCGCCCGCTTGCGGCCAAGGGTTTTGAATTCGCCCGCGAGGCGGGAGCGTGAACAAACCGACATGAAAATTTTTGCTTTGGCGCTCGGCGGCGGCGGCGCGCGCGGGCTTGCCCATATTGCCGTGATCGAGGCGCTCGACGAGATGGGGGTCAAGCCGACCGCGATCGCCGGCACCTCGATCGGCGCGCTGATCGGCGCGTCCTATGCAGCCGGCATGAGCGGCAAGGACATCCGCCACCACGTCATCGCCTTCGCCCACGACTGGAGCCAAACGCGGCGCCGCCTGATGACCACGCGCGCCGGCAATCTCACCGATCTATTGTCCGGCCGCCTGAGCCAAGCGACGCAGATGGACGCCGAAAAGTTCTGCGAGCAGTTCCTGCCGAGCCGCGTGCCGGATGACTTCGCAGCGCTCGGAATTCCGCTCATCGCCATGACCACCGATCTGCACCGGCGCAGCGAATTGCCGATCAGATCGGGGCCGCTGCGCCCGGCGCTCGGCGCCTCGATTGCCATCCCCGGCCTGTTCCGCCCCGTCGTCATCGGCGGCCGGGTCCTGATCGACGGCGGCACCACCAATCCGATGCCGTTCGACAGGCTGAGCGGACTTGCCGACCACGTCATCGCCGTCGACGTGCACGGCATCCCCGAGGCGGACCGCGTCGACATCCCGAATTCCTGGGATACGGTCTATGCCGCGGCTTTGGTCATGGGCGGCGCCATCATCGCGGCAAAGCTCGACCATGCGCCGCCCGATATCGTGATCCGGCCGAATGTCAGCATGTTCCGTACGCTCGGCTTCCTGCAGGCAAGCGCGATCATCCGCACCGCTGAAGCGGTGAAAGGCGAGATCAAGGACAAGCTCGGAAAGCTATTGGCGGCCTGACGCTCAGGCGTCTTCGGTAACTGCCCATTGATCGGCGTCGTCGCGCTCGCCGATCATGGCAAGACCGTTGGCAATGGAGAGAAGCTCGTCGCCGGACTCGATCTTGCCGGAGCCAAATCTCCGCTCGAACGCCTGGCGCACCGCGGGCACGAACGACGTGCCGCCGGTGAGAAATACTTTATCGATAGCCTCGGCTTCGATATTCGCGCCGGTCATGACGCTATCGAGCGCCTCTTTCATGCGGTGCAGGTCGTCGGCGATCCACTCCTCGAAATCGCTGCGCTTGATGCGAACGTCGAAATCATTGCCAAGCGGCGCAAAGCGCAATTCTACTTCTTCCTCGGACGACAGCCGCGCCTTGGTTGCGGGCAAAGAAAAAGGCGGCGGCCACCCGCTCGTAAACATAGAGGATTTCGGAGAAGCCGAAACGGCGCAATGCCGCGCCGTAGCGCTGCTCCGCCAGCGCCGGGTCCGGCTGCGCGCCGGCAAATTCCACCGGGCAGCCGACCACCAGACGCCGCGGCAATTCATTGAGTTGCGCGCTTTCGTAGTCGCGAATGCGCGCGAACAGAGCTTCCAGCAAATCTTCGAACTTGTAGCGCTTGCCGTAGACATAGGTGCCCTGGAAATGCGGGCTGGCGCTGAATGTCTTGAACGATTGAATGAAGCGGCATTCGCCGGGATGGTCGATGAATTGGCGGATGGCATAGGGGCCCGCCTCAACACGCAACTGCCGCGCGCCGAAGTCTGCCAGAAGCACAGTGCCGACCGCAGGGCCTCGACCGGCGACCCATCGATCGGGCACGCGATCGGGCGGGCTTTGCCGTCCGGTTGAATTTGCGACATCACGGTATTCGTCGTGCGAAATCGAGGCCGAGCGCTTTGGGCATAGGACTGTGGCGTTAAAAGGCGGAAGAGCCGCCGCGGCGGCGGAAGGCGGGAACGAGGGGGTTAGATGCCGCCTTGCAGAGGCTCGGAATATGTCGTTTCAGCGGCGTTCCCTGAAAAAATCAACGAGCAGCGCCGACGCCTCCGCTTCGCCAAGCCCGCCATAGACCCCCGGCCGGTGGTGGCAGGTCGGCGAAGTAAAGAACTGCACGCCGTTGTCCACCGCGCCGCCCTTGGGATCGCCTGCGCCGTAATAGAGCCTGCGGATGCGGGCAAAGGACACCGCGCCGGCGCACATGGCGCAGGGCTCGAGCGTGACATAGAGGTCGCAATGATCGAGCCGTTCCGAGCCGAGCACGGCGGCGGCCTGACGAATGGCGACGAGTTCGGCATGGGCCGTCGGATCGCGCTCGGCCAGCGCCCGGTTGCCGGCCCGGGCGATGACGGCGCCCTCGCGCACGATCACGCAGCCGACCGGCACCTCGCCGCGGGCCGCTGCGGCACGGGCCTCCTCAAGCGCCAAATCCATGAAAGATGTCATGAAAGATGAGTTGGTCAAAGATCAGTTGGTCCCTTACGGCCTAGTCTGCTATCAGCCGCCGTTGAAGGATCAAATATGGACGGCAACAGCGGCCAGCACAAACCCGGCGAGCGCATCGCCAAGGTGATCGCCCGCGCCGGGCTCGCCTCGCGGCGCGAGGCCGAAGACTGGATCGCCGCCGGGCGGATTGCCGTCAACGGTGAAGTGATCCGTTCGGCGGCGCTGAATATAACCGAACGCGACGAGATCAGCGTCGACGGCGAGCCGCTGCCGCAGCGCGAGCGCACACGGCTGTTCCTTTATCACAAGCCGCGCGGGCTGCTCACGACACATTCAGACCCGCAGGGCCGGCCCACTATTTTCCAGAAGCTGTCGAAAGGCCTGCCGCGCCTGATCAGCGTCGGCCGGCTCGATTTCAATACCGAGGGCCTGCTCCTGCTCACCAATGACGGGGAGCTCGCGCGCGTGCTCGAATTGCCGGCGACCGGCTGGCTGCGGCGCTATCGCGTGCGTGCGCACGGCGCAATCACCCAGGACAAGCTTGATGCGCTGCTCCAGGGCATCACCATCAGCGGCATTCACTACGGCGCGATCGAGGCTGCGCTTGAGCGCGTGCAAGGCTCGAATCTCTGGCTGACCTTTGCCATTCGCGAGGGCAAGAACCGCGAGGTACGCACCGTTCTGTCGCATCTCGGCCTTGAAGTGACGCGGCTCATTCGCGTGTCCTTCGGCCCATTTCAGCTTGCCGAGCTCGCCGAAGGCGCTGTCGAAGAAGTGCGCACGCGCGTGGTGCGCGAGCAGCTCGGCGAACGGCTGATCGCTCTGGCAGAGCTCGATTTCTCCGGGCCGGCGACGATGCGCGCAGAGCCGGAGGCACAGCAGCGGCCGGAGCGGCGCCCGCGCGATGGGACGCGCGTCGCGCCGTGGCCGAAGAAGCCGGCGCAGAAGTCCAATGACGAACGACCGAAGCAAAAGCGCAGAAGCAAAGGCGCCGAGCATGCCTGGCGCGCGCACGACGAGGAACGGCCGACAAAAAAATTGCGGCGCAAGTTTCGCGGCGTTCGCGCCGAAGATGCGCGGACGCATCCGGGCGGCAAGATGCGGGCGGATGCGCTGACCGATCGCAAAGGCCGGCGCGTGGCGGTCGAACGCTATGGTGAGCCGCCGGTGCGGGAGATGCCGCGCGACGAATCCGGAGAGCAATTTGGCAGAAGCGCCAGTTCCGAACGCTCAAGCGAACGCCCAGGCCCACGTCCAAGCAAGCGTCCGCACAAACCTTCCGGCCGCCGGCGCGCCTCGGACCGTGCGCGAGGCGCACGTCCGAGCGCTCCTAAGGGCCGCAAACGTTAGTGGAACATGATCTTGTCCGAAAACCGGTTCCCACTTTTCGGGATCATGCCGCATGTGAGCGGAGCATGATCTTGTCCGAAAACCGGTTCCCACTTTTCGGGATCATGCTCTGATGCGTATTGTCGGCGGACGCTTGCGCGGGCGAACGCTCGCCGGTCCGAAATCCCAAGGCATCAGACCGACCGCCGATCGGCTGCGCGAGTCGCTGTTCAACATTCTCCATCACTCTTATGACGATCCGATCACCAGCGCCCGCGTGCTCGATCTCTTTGCCGGCACCGGCGCGCTCGGCATCGAAGCGCTGTCGCACGGCGCGGCCTTCACGCTCCTGCTCGACGACGGCGCTGAGGCGCGCGCGCTGTTGCGCGAGAACGTCACCACGCTCGGGCTCGGCGGAGTGACCAAGATCTTCCGCCGCGACGCCACCAAGCTCGGACCGGTCGCGCCGCTTGAGCCGTTCGCGCTTGCTTTCCTCGATCCGCCCTACGGGCAAAATCTCGCCGAGAAGGCGCTGGCCTCGGCGCGCGCCGGCGGCTGGCTCACGCCTGATGCGCTGATCGTGGTCGAAGAAGCGGTCAAGTCCGCCTTCGCCGCCCCGCAAGGCTTTTCCGAACTGGAGCGCCGCCGTTATGACGACACGGAGCTCGTGATTTTGCGGGTGGCGGCGCCTTGAACGTCACTGCGCATCGGCGCTGATCCCGGCGGCGTGAACAACCTTGCCCCAGCGCTCGACTTCATGCGCCAGGAACTTCTTCAGATATTCCGGCGTCCGCCGCTCCGGCGCGGCGATCTCAAGACCGAGACCCTCGAGCCGCGAGCGGATGGCTGGATCGTCGAGCGTGTCGCTCATCGCCTTGTTGAGCTTGTCGACGATCGGCCGCGGCGTGCCTGGCGGCAGGAAGAACGCGTTCCAGACGCTCGCTTCCACACCCGGCAGGCCCTGCTCGCCGGTGGTCGGCAGATCGGCTATGATCTCGACCCGATGCGCCGACATCACCGCAACACCTTTCACGGTGCCCTCTTTCGCCAGCGCCGCGCCGGTCTGAATGGTCGAGCACATATAGTCGATGCGGCCGCCGATCAGGTCCTGCTGCGCCGGAGCCTCGCCGCGATAGGGCACGTGGGTGACATTGACGCCCATCGCCAGGTTGAGCAGCACGCACGGCAGATGCGTGCCGGAGCCGACGCCGGCCGAGCCGAACTGCATCTTGCTCTGGTTGGCTTTCACGTAGGCGATGAATTCTTGCAGGTTCTGCGCCGGCAAATCCTTGCGGGCAATGAGGATGCGCGGCGATTCCGATGCGAGCCCGACCGGCGTGAAATCGGTGAGCGAATTATAGAGCGGCGTCTTGTAGAGCGACTGGCTATAGGCATGCGTGCCGCTATTGCCGATCAGCATCGTATAACCGTCGGGATCGGCCTTGGCGACGCGCGCGCTGCCGGCCATGCCGGCCGCAGCGCCGACATTCTCGACCACGATCGGCTGGCCGAGGAGTTCGCCCATGCGCTGCGCCTGAATGCGCGCGGACAGATCGACGCCGCCGCCGGCCGAAAACGGCACGATCATCGTGATCGGCCGGCTCGGCCAATTATCGGCAAACACCGGCCCGGCGATAAGCGTTGCGACGGCAACGAACAACACACGCATCATTTTCACGGGTCAGCGCCTTCCAAACAGCCGCTCGATGTCGGTGAGTTTCAGTTCCACATAGGTCGGACGGCCATGATTGCATTGGCCGGAATTGGGCGTGGCTTCCATTTCGCGAAGCAGCGCATTCATTTCTTCCGGCTTCAAGCGCCGCCCCGCGCGCACCGAGCCGTGACAGGCCGTCGATGACGCGACCTGCATCAGCCGCCGTTCGAGCGGCAAGGTCTCATCCCATTCGCTCATATGTTCGGCGAGGTCGCGGACAAGACCGGCGCCGTCGATCTCGCCAAGCAGCGAAGGCGT
This sequence comes from Xanthobacteraceae bacterium, assembly GCA_049677525.1. GTDB lineage: Bacteria > Pseudomonadota > Alphaproteobacteria > Rhizobiales > Xanthobacteraceae > BOG-931. The sequence continues at coordinate 459 of JBAUCK010000418.1, read as the reverse complement.
TTCACGCAGCGCCACGGCACCCGGACCGAAGGCTTCGATCGCGAGGCCAAACCGCGCGAGCTCGTCGGCACGCGCGGTAAGCCGTTCGACGTCGGCTTCGTCCAGTTCGACGATTTCGGGAATCAGCAGGATTTGCCGCGGCACGCCATTGGCATCGAGCGCGGCTTTGAGCTTCTCATAGACGATGCGCTCGTGCGCCGCGTGCTGGTCGACGATGACGAGACCGTCCCGTGTCTGCGCAACGATATAAGTCTCGTGCACCTGCGCGCGCGCCGCACCGAGCGGATGATCGAGCAATTCAGCCGGCGCCGCCTCCCTTTTGTCATCTTCGGCGGCCTCGGCAAAGCCGGGACGCAAATCGGCGGCAGGACCACCGACGTCGAAGGCGGGCGCTTCGGCAAAGACACCGCGCAACGGCGCAAATAGGCCCGTCCCGGCGGCGGCGGGTACACCTACGAG
>JBAUCK010000417.1:0-12790 GCA_049677525.1 Xanthobacteraceae bacterium | reverse complement strand
TCCTATGGCATCGTCGAAGGCGAATTCGGCCTCGACCGGCCGGGGCTCGTGGCGCCGACAGTGGTAGATCGGCCGTTGTTGACCGCCTATCCGACCGGCCCAAGGACAATAAGCGTCCGGGCTACGGCCGGCTCGAAATCGTTCCGCCGCCAGACCGCCCGCTGCCGCCACCGGAGCCGACCTATTACCGAAGCTGGTCATCGAGCTCCGGTAACAGCGCCCCGGTAACGATCATGCCGCCGAATTATCCGACGCCGAACCTCGATGTTTACACCGGCTGGGGGCCCGGAAGGCGCCCCCACGGCCACGGAGGGCACGGCAAGTAGCTTTTTCCGGGAGGCCGCGGAACGGCTTGCCCCATCTGCCTCCCTCGCGGGGGCAAGCCAGTAGGGGAGTAACATGTCGTTTCACCGCGTTGTCTTTGTGGCTCTCGTCACATTGTTCACAGTCGGCATGACGTCGATGGCGTCGGCCTGCTGCGGCGGTTGGGGCTATGCCGCCCCCGGTCGCCTATGCCGAAGTCACGCCCGTCGCTTATGGCGGCTGCGGCAACTGCGGGGCGCCGACGGCGGCCGTGGTCTATTCCCAGCCGGTCGCGCCGGCGCCGATTGCCGTCAACACCTGCTGCGGCCCCGCCTGGGGCGGCACGTCGTATTGGGGCAATGGCGGGGCGGTTGCTGCGGCGGCTCTGGAGCACGTGCTGCGGCTCCGTCTCCTGGAACGTCGGCTGCGGCAATTGCGGCGCTGTCGGTTGGTGCGGCGGTGGTTGGGGCGGCGGCTGGACACCCGGGCGCTGCAACAATTGCGGTGTTTCGCCGCTTTATGTGGTCAATCAGGGTCCGGTCTATACCGGTCCTGGTCTGATGCAGCCTTACGCGACTTATTCGCCGGACACGGCCTAAGCGCCTGCCGCCAATTATCCCTACGTTCCGGGATATGGCCACGGCCCGGCGCCGGTTCCGCCGCAGTATTACTCGCCTCTCTACTATCGTCCGCACTATGCTTATCGTGCGCCGATGTATGCGCATCCGCGCTATTACGGCGGGCCCTATCGCGGCTATTGGCATCGTCCGGTCGGTTGGCACGGCTGATTGCGCGCCAGCGATCGATCAAAGATTCTACGAAGGCCCGCGTAATGCGGGCCTTTGTTTTTTCAACGATCGCTTTCGATCAAGCCGTCGCGCGCGAAGCGATGTAGAGCGCAAGCGCTGCGGCGTTGGACACGTTGAGGCTCTTGATTTCGCCCGGCAGCTTGAGCCGCGCCAGGCGATCGCAGGTCTCTCCGGTCAATTGGCGAAGCCCTTTGCCTTCAGCGCCGAGCACCAGCGCCAGCGGCGCCCGCAGCGGAACGGCGGCGAGATCGTCCTGCGCGCTCGAGTCGAGCCCCACGGTAAGGAAGCCACGTTCTTTGAGGCCGGCCAGCGCGCGCGCAAGATTCTGCACGATGACGATCGGCACGAGTTCGAGCGCGCCGGAGGCGGACTTGGCAAGAACGCCGGTCGCATCCGGGCTATGCCGCGCCGTCGTGACAATGGCGGCGACGGCGAAAGCTGCCGCCGTGCGCATGATGGCTCCGACATTATGCGGATCGGTGATCTGATCGAGCACAAGCACGATGCCCGAAGGGTCCAGGGTTTCGACGCTGGGCGAGGGGAGCGGATCGGCCTCGGCAAGAAGCCCCTGATGCACAGCATCCGGCGTCAGCCGTGCCGCAATCGCGTCCGGCCGCACCACGTCCGGAGCAAGGGGCAGCGTGACGCCTTCTTCGGTGAGACGCCGCAGCGCATTTTCCGTCACCAATAGACGCCGGATATGACGGGCCGGATTGGCGAGCGCCGCCGTCACCGAGTGCCAGCCGTAAAGGATCACGTCGGTCGGCGCGTCGCCCCGATCGCGCCACGTCGATGCTCCGCTTCGGCCCTTGCTGCCTTGGGGGGATCTGCCCGGCTTGCGGTAGGGCCTATCCCCGGGCTTTGCCGGCCGTTTGCCCTGCCATTTGCGTTCGCGCATGTGTTGGTGCGGCCCTTTCGCCCATCGCGGCTTCTGTCATGCGTCGCGGCGCAAAGCAATTCGGCCGCCCTTTTCGATTGACTAGTTTTGATGCGCCAACCATATAGCGCCCTCGGCTGGGTGGCCGGAGCCTGCGGTTTTCGCCCGGTTCCGGGAGAGTGTCCCGAGTGGCAAAGGGGGCGGACTGTAAATCCGCTGGCTTACGCCTTCGTAGGTTCGAGTCCTACCTCTCCCACCAACTTGATTTTGTTGATTAATTTGACGATTACGCGACCGTTTTTTGCCCTCCCGTGTCGCGTCATGTTGCAAAATATTTCGCTGTATTTTCAATGGCCCCCGTTGGCTCCCGGCGACTCCGCGCGAACTGAACGCGACATACGCGGCGGGATTTCTGCGCGCCGCCGAGATCGGGTCGCACAAGGACCGCATCGCTCGCTGGTTTCGGGAACTCGAGCACTACGGGTTCATCGTCATGGTCACGCGGCGGCCTTGGCACCGAGGGCCGAGGCAAGGCGCCGCATTGGCGGCTTACTGAAGAGGATTATCTCGGCCGGCCGCCGACGCGCGATTTCCTGCTCTGGAACGGGCGGCCATTTCAGCAAGTCAAAAAACAGAATCCCGACCCCGAAACCAGGGACAGTGCGGCCGCACACTGTCCCCGAAACCGGGGACATATAGCCGGCACCCCCTGTCCCCGAAACCAGGGACATAACTAGTTCACCATCTCCCATGCTGCCGAAGAACGGCGGGGCTGCTCCTAAAGGACGAGAAACAGGATGACGGCATCGGGCGGAGCGAATGCTGTTGAAACCGAGCGCGGCGGCACCGCGCAAGCAATGGAGGCAACAATGACTGAGGATCAGTTGCACAAAATGCCCTGGACGCGCCACCTGATCGTGGCCGAGCTCGGGGCGGAGACCGACCCGTTCATGCTTCATATTTTCGCAGCACTCGCAGAAAAGGAGCGCCGGCTAATCAGCGAGCGCACCAAGGCGGGCCTGGCGGCTGCAAAACGTCGAGGCATAAGGTTGGGCGGTCGCAATGCGCAGTCGGACAAGACAGCGGCGGAGGCGACCAACCGTGCACAAAGTTTGCGTCCGGTCCTTGCCCAACTATCGTGGATGTCGGCGGCGAATGAAGCAGCCGCTGTGCTCAATCGACGTCAGGTCCCAACGCCGGCCGGCGGCCGGTGGCACGCCACTACGGTAATCAGGTTGCGCGGGCGGCTCGGATACTGAGTGAAAAAACTTGTGACCCAACTGGATACCCTCTTGCTCCGGAATTTTTTTCCGGCGTAGGCGACACCGGCAAATTCCCACATACGACGTCGCTTGGCCCTCGCGAACACTCATCCAATTTATCTGAGGTGAAGTGTGAGTCGTTTCGTGCCGCGTTCGCGAGCTGCGGCAGGGCGGAAGCCGCCTCGCTCTAAAATCTTCAGCATAGGCAGATTGTCCGATAGAACGTCTGCGGTAAGCTCGTGAAGGCCGCTTTCTCTCGCGATCGCGACCAAATGCCGGAGAAGCGCAGAGCCGATACCTCTGGCTTGATATCGGTCCACAACCATAAAGGCTAATTCGGCGCGGCCGGGCTCTCCAACAACATAACGCCCGCCGCCCGCAATTGTGTGGTGCTTGCCCGCTTCGTCGACAGCAATCAACGCTACGTGCTTGATGAAGTCGACATTTACGAAAAATGAGACCTCGTTTTCGGAAAATTCTCTGCGCGGCGCAAAAAAGCGACGGTAAAGCGACTGAGCACTGGTTTGTCGTGCTGCAGTCGTGAAATCGTCCTCATCCTCGGGATGTAGCGCGCGGATCATTATCTTGCCACCGTTGGGCAGTGTCTCAACAGCGGAATAGTTAGCTGCATCCATCGGTGTCTTCGACGATTAGGAGCTCAAATCTTTGCGGCATTCAGGAGGATACCACGCTTGTGCAGTCACTCTTTTTCGGAATGCGAACTTCGCAGCAAGCTACCCAAATACTTTATCAGCGGGCTGAATGGCCGCATCGCTATTACATAAACGACAATGGTGATGAGCAGGAGCGCTGCGAGTGCTCTGGCAGCCTCAAAATGAGGAGCATCGGCGCCAAATATTGGCGGCACGCTGTGGAGCACCGATAGGATCCACTCGCTGAACCAGTCAAGCATTTCTGATCCCTAGGCCGAATGTGGAGTTGAGCCGCCTATTTCGCCGCTGCGTGATCTTGATGCGGCACCGACGAGCGCTGCGCATCGCCCTCCGCAGTCTTTACTCCGTGCTGGTCGATTATCTCGTCGTCGCGCGCTTTAGGTTTCGGTCGCGATGAAGGTCGAAGGCGTTCGCGGATCGCCTGGAATGTCACGTAGAGAGGTGGAATCGCAAAGATCCCGATAAATGAGGCCAGGATCATCCCGCCAAATACGGGCGTGCCGACGTTGCGCCGTGCCAGCTGAGAGGCCCCGGTGGCGACGACCAAAGGAAAAAGACCCAGGATGAACGCAAACGAGGTCATCATCACCGGCCGGAACCGCAATCGCGCACCTTCGGTCGCAGCTTCGAGCAACGCGATGCCTTTTTCGCGCTGCTCTTTGGCAAACTCGACGATCAGGATGCCGTTCTTGGCGGCAAGTCCAATCAGCACCACCATGCCGATCTGACCGTAAAGGTCTAGCGTCAGGCCACCAGCGACAATCGCTAGGAACGAGCCTAACACGCCAACCGCCACCGAAAGCAGAACCGGGACCGGAATGGTCCAACTCTCATAAAGTCCGACCAGGAACAGGTAAGCGAACAATACCGCAAACCCCAAAATGATCGCTGTCTTGCCTTCGGCGCGCTTTTCCTGGAACGCAGTATCGGTCCATTCCCCGGCATAGCCTAGCGGCAGCGTGCTTGCGGCAACAGCCTCCATCGCCTGCAAGGCCTGGCCCGACGAAACGCCCGGCGCCGGACTGCCCTGAACGGTCAGCGCCCGAAGATTGTTGTAGCGAATGAGAGCCGCCGGCCCAACGACGATGCGAACCTCGGCAAGACTACGCAACGGAATCATCTTGCCTTCGCTGCTCCGCACGTTGATGCGGTAAATGTCGTCGATGCTTGAACGGTCTACGGCCTCCGCCTGCACCTGGACCTGCCAGGTACGACCAAACAAATTCATGTTGTTAACGAAATATCCGCCCAATGACGCCTGGAGGGCCTGAAAGACCGAGCTCAAAGGCACGCCGATAATTTGCGCTTTGTCGCGATCGATATCGAGATAAATCGACGGATTGGTCGCCGAGAATGTACTGAAGACGCGGCTCAGCTTCGGGTTCTGGTTTGCCGCCACGGTCAGCCCGCGTAACGCCTGCGCCATGGCCTTCGGATCGCCGCCGCGCAAATCCTCGAGCACATAGGTAAAGCCGCCGCCGGTGCCGAGGCCAAGAATAGGCGGTGGCGCCAAGGGCAAGACAGTGGCGCCGGGAATCAACCGGAACTTCTCGCTCAGCCGCCCAATCAGCGCCGAAGCGCTCATTGATTTGTCTTTGCGTTCCTCGAAAGGTTTAAGCGTGACGACCAGGAAGGCGGAATTCGATTGCGAGTAGTTGTCGATGAAATTCAGCCCGATCACGGACGTGACGTTCTCGACAGATTCCTCCTCTTTCAGAATCGCTTCCGTGCGCTCCACGACGGCAGTTGTCCGGGCAACGGACGATCCGCCGGGCAACTGTGCAACGACGAACAAAGCGCCCTGATCGTCCTCGGGCAGGAAGCCGGTGGGCGTAAACTTGGCGAGCCCGAAGATGCCTCCCGCCGCCACGACGACCATCGCGAGCCCAATGATTGAAATGCGGACTAGGCGCGCGACCGCCGTGCCGTAGGTGTCGCGAACATAGTCGATGGAGCGCATGACATAGCCCATGATCCCGCGGCGCGGGCCATGGTGCGGGCGCAACAGAACTGCGCAGAGCGCCGGCGACAGCGTCAGCGCATTGATTGCCGACAAGAACATCGCCACGGCGACCGTGACCGCAAATTGCCGGAACAACTCACCGGAAATTCCGGGAATGAAGGCCACGGGCACGAACACCGACAGCAGCACCAAGGTAATCGCGATGATCGGCGCCGTGATTTCAGCCATCGCCCGCTTGGTGGCATCGCCGGGCGTCAGCTCGGGATGCTCTTCCATCACGCGTTCGACGTTTTCCACCACCACGATGGCGTCGTCGACGACAATCCCGATCGCGAGCACGATCGCCAACAGGGACACCGTATTGGCCGAGTAACCGACAGCCAGTAGCGCGACGAACGTGCCGATGAGGCTGACAGGAACGGCAAGGGTCGGTATCAACGTCGCGCGCACGCTGCCGAGGAAAAGATAGACGACAATCACGACAAGAATGAACGCCTCGAACAACGTCTTCTGAACCTCGTGGATCGTATCGGTGACAAAGGTCGTCGGATCGTAGGTGATCTTCCAAGCCAGATCTTCCGGGAATCTCTGTTCCGCTTCGGCGATGCGTTCTTTCACGGCCTTGAGTGTGGAGATCGCATTGGCGCCGGGGGTCTGATAAATCGCAATTGCCGCGGCCGGGCCGCCGTTAAGACGGGTCTCGCGATCGAGATTTGCTGCGCCCAGCTCGATTCTCGCCACGTCGCGAAGCCGCAGTACCGAACCATCGGGATTGGTCCGGATCACGATGTTTTCGAAATCGTCGACCGAGCTGAGGCGGCCTTTGGTTTGCAAGTTGAGCTGCAGCTGCTGATCGTCCGAGATCGGGCGTGCACCGACGCGACCGACCGCCGCTTGGACATTTTGAGATTGAATGGCGTTGATGATGTCCGCGGTCGTGAGACCAAGACCTGTCAGCCGGTCGGTGCGCACCCACGCGCGCATGGCGTAGTCCTGCGGGCCCCACAGCGTGGCGTCGCCGACGCCAGGCGTGCTTTTGATTCGATCGAGAAGATTGATGGTGACGTAGTTGGAAAGGTACAGAGGGTCGTGCGTATGCTTCGGCGAATAAACTGCGATCACGCCGAGCAGCGCCGATGATTTCTTCTTGACCGTGACACCTTGGCGCTGGACCTCAGGCGGGAGCTGCGGGAACGCGATTTGAACACGGTTGTTGACGTTGACCGCGTCGATGTCGGGATCCGTGCCGAGTTCGAATGAGGCGGTCAGCGTATAGCTGCCGTCATCGCCGCTCGTACTTTTCATGTAGATCATCTTGTCGACGCCGACGACCTGCGCTTCGATGACCTGCGCGACAGTTGCTTCGACAACGGCGGAATTCGCGCCCGGGTAGATCGTTGTGGCCGACACCTGGGGCGGCACGATATCCGGATATTGGGCGAGCGGAATCTTGGCGAGCGCTAGCAGACCAGCGATCGTCGTAACGATGGCGATGACGATCGCGAGTCTCGGACGATCGATGAAAATGGACGAGAACATGGGACTAAGTCCCTTTGAGGCTTGCCGGCACCGGCGCAGCTTGGACCGGCTGGCCGGGGCGGGTGCTTTGAATTCCTTCCACGATGACTTGCTCGCCGCCGTTCAAACCTTGATCGACGACAACATTCGCCCCGCTTTCACCGCCTGTCTTGACTCGTTTGACCGCTGCCTTGCCGTCTTCGACCACAAAGACGTAGACACCTTCCTGATCTGCGATCAGCGCCGCCTGCGGGATCACCACCTTTTCCTGAGGCTCACCCGCTTCGACCGCGACGCTGACCAGTTGACCATCAATCAGCTGACCGTCCGGATTCGGTATCGTGGCGCGTGCCAGCACCGTGTCGGTGGCGCGGTCCACCGAAACATCGAGGAAGTTGACCGTTCCGTCGTGCTTGTAGGTTGAGCCGTCAGCGAAGCGTATCTTGATCTTAATCTTGGTGAGATCTGCCGGGCTGTTCCTGAGCTGCGCTTGCAGTAGCTCACGCTGGCTGACTGGAAAGGTCACATACATCGGGTCCTGACTTACGATAGTCGTGAGAACCCCACTGTCAGGCCCAACGACATTTCCTACGGTAATATTTGTTTTGCTGATCTTTCCCGTGATCGGCGACACGATGTCGGTATAACCGAGATTGATGTTCGCGGTGTCCAAACTGGCTTGGTCGGCCATTATGGCACCTTCGGCCTGCTGGTCGGCTGCCAGCGCCTGATCGCGCGCCACCGCCGTGCCGGCATTTTTCTCAAGCAAAGCCTGCGCACGTTGCAATTGGATGGCCGTCAGAGTTTTTGCGGCCTTGGTGCGCTCCAAGGCGCCCTGCGCATTGACGACGTTGGCTTGAAACAGGCCTTTTTCTATGCGGTAAAGCGGGTCGCCCTTTTTGACGATCTCACCTTCCTTGAACAGCACCGCATCCAGATAGCCTTTGACCCTGGCGCGAATTTCGACCCGATCAGTCGCCTCGATACGGCCGACAAACGCTCGCGTTTGCGCAATCGGCTGTCGTTGGGCGTAGATCGTGCCGACAGCCGCCGCTTGTTGCTGCGCGCTAACGTTCGCAGCTGACAAAATCAAGACGAATGCTGTCAGAAAAACCGGTCGTGTCCGAATGCGGATGAGACATCGAGCTGTCTCTCCAATTTTTCCGAGAGTCCGCATGCTATGCTCCCGTGTCTCAGAACCGGCCGCAACACAAAGTGCTCCGCGGCCAAGTGTATCGACGTCCAAGCTTCCTGTCGCCCGCAATATAGGTCGCAAGAAAATAATAAAATGATCAGATCTAACCAGTCTTCCGTGCCGAACTCGTCTTCGACAAGAGCGAGAGGGTATGTTTAGCGATCATCAGTTCCTCATCCGTGGGCACAACTCGGAGCTGAATCTTGCTCTCCGGCCGTGAAATCAGTGGTCTGCCGGTAGCATTTGCTTCCGCATCGAACGCAATTCCGAGCCAGCTAATTTTTTCCGCCACGCGTGCGCGGATCGTCGCCGAGTTCTCGCCGATCCCGGCCGTAAAGACGAATGCATCGAGTCCGCCGAGCGCGGCCGCGAGCATGCCCGCACTCAGGCTTATCCTGTAGACGAAATAGTCGACGGCGAGCGCGGCGCTTGGGGCGGCACTCGATTCGAGTTCTCTCATATCGTTACTGATGCCGGATAAGCCTTTGAGCCCGCTCTCGCGATAGAGCAAATTCTGCACCGCGTCGGGCGTCATGCCCTTTTCATTCATGAGATACAGCAACACGCCCGGATCGATTTGCCCCGGCCGCGTGCCCATCGGCAAGCCGTCGAGCGCGGTGAATCCCATCGTGCTCTCGACGCTCTTTCCGTCGGCCAGAGCGCACATCGAGGCGCCGCTGCCGAGATGCGCTACGATCACGCGGCCCTTGGCGATGTCCGGCGCGATTTCGCGTAAACGTTCGGCGATATACGCGTAAGAGAGCCCGTGAAATCCATAGCGGCGGACTCCCTCGGCATAATAATGCTCAGGAATGCCGAAATGATCGGCGACAGCGCTATGCGTGCGATGAAACCCGGTGTCAAAGCACGCCACTTGCGGCAATTCCGGGCGGCGCACGAGGAGCAAGCGGATGGGCGCGAGATTGTTGGGCTGGTGCAGCGGTGCAAGCGAGCTGTATTTCTCAAGACGCGTCAGCACTCCCTGGTCGACGACAACAGGCCGATCATAATCGGGACCGCCGTGCACCACGCGATGGCCGACAGCGACCAGGTCGAAGGGCTGCGTTTCGCGCAGCCAATCTGCCGCCGCTGCGATTGCCGCAGGGACATCGGCCAGCTTGCTGGGCTCGTATGATTTGTCGATCAGTGACGACCCGTCGCGCGCATTGGCACGCAGGCGCGGCCGTGTCCCGATCCCATCCACCTGACCCTTGAGGCGCCGGTGCGGGTCGCCAGACGTCGTGACTTCGAAAATTTCGAATTTGACGCTGGATGATCCGGCATTCACGACAAGGACGGTGTCCATGACGATCAGGCCGCGACGAGGTTTGCGCCAGCCCGGCGCGCCGCGGCGTACAACACGCCCGCTGCACAGGATGCCATGCGGCTGCGCACCGAGTCCGCGCGTGATGTCAGCACGATCGGTACGCGAGCCCCGAGAACCAGACCTGCGGAATCGGCCTTCGACAGGAAGATGAGATTCTTGGCGAGCATATTGCCGGCTTCGAGATCGGGCACGACCAGGATTTGGGCGCGTCCGGCGACCGGCGAATGGATCCCTTTGATTTTCGCCGCTTCCACATCGATGGCGTTGTCGAATGCCAGCGGCCCGTCGAGGATGCCGCCGGTGATCTGCCCGCGGTCTGCCATCTTGCACAGCGCGGCCGCGTCGATGGTCGAAGGAATCTTGGACGTGACCGTCTCGACAGCGGAAAGAATTGCGACCCGCGGCGTGCCAAGGCCGACCTGAGTAAACAGATCGATGGCGTTTTGAATGATGTCGCGCTTGACGTCGAGATCGGGGAAAATGTTGATCGCCGCGTCGGTGATGAACAATGTTTCAGCATGCGACGGCACATCCATGATGAAGACATGGCTGATGCGACGCGCCGTGCGCAGGCCGGTGGCCGATGCGGTCACGGCCCGCATCAGCTCGTCGGTATGCAGGCTGCCTTTCATCAGCATTTCGCCTTTGCCCTCGCGCACGAGCTCGACGCCCCGTGCGGCGGCGGCATCGCTGTGCGGCACATCGACGAGATCGTATTTGTCGATGGCGAGACGATGCTCGCGGGCAACGTCTCTGAACTTGGCGAGTGGCCCGACAAGAATCGGAATGATGATGCCAAGCTCGGCCGCCTCGACGGCGCCGCGCAGCGACGTCTCGTCGCAGGGATGAACCACGACGGTCTTTGCAGGCGGCACTTCCTTCGCTTTGGCGATGAGATGGTCGTATTTCGAACCCCGCACGCCTAAGTCGCTTTTTGTCTCGTTCGGCATGGTTGCTCCTTACGCGGCCGGATCAGGCCGCACCTGTCCCCAGCAATAGCCCGACGATCTGAACGGCAATGACTTTGACGATCGTCATCGAAGGAAAAATCATAGCATAGCCTATGTCGGGCCGCTCAGTCGGAGCCATCCGGGTCGAGTAGACAAGGATGGCCGGATTGCCGGTGGCGCCGGACGCGACCCCCATCAAATCGTCGAACGGAATTTTCAGCATATAATAGCCAACCAAGAGCACAATTAGGACGGTCGCAAGGAGAACCAACGCACCGATCAGCAAGAGCGTCGGCCCGGTTTGGGACACCGTCTTCAAGAACGGCTGGCCGGCATTGACGCCGACTGTTGCCAAAAACAAAGCAAGGCCGAAATTTCGCAGCACGATATTCGCCGGCAAGGGCATTACCCAGAGCAGTGGACCCGTCCGCCGCAGCTTGCCGACAATGAGCGCGACAATCAGCGGCCCGCCGCCGATACCGAGCGTCACAGTGCCGACGCCAGGAATCGGGATCGGAATAAGCCCGAGCAGGACGCCGAGCACCATACCGACGCCCAATGACACGTAGCTGAACTCGGCCGTCGATTTAACCGTATCGCCGAAATATTTCCGCACTTCGTCCTTGCGATCCGGCGGCATCAGGATGCCGACACGGTCGCCGAATTCCAGCGCCAGATCGGGCGACGGCACGATATCGACGTCGTAGCGCCTGACATGGAGCAACTGGACCGGAAACCCGGTCGGCAGCGGCAGTTTGGCAAGTGGCACTCCGACCAGATTGGCCTTGCCGACGAAGACACGGATATAGTCGAGCGCCGACCGATCCTTGACGACGCGGCCGGGCTCCAATTTGCCGACATGCGCCGCCGCATCGCTGATGTCACTTTGTCGTTCGGCGATGACCAGAAGCGCGTCGCCGGCATCGAGCGACACATCGGTGGTCGGCAGAAAATTCCGGCCGCCCTTGCGCACCATCTCAATTTGCACGCCGCTCGGGATCTTTTGTCTGAGATCATCGAGGGTCCGGCCCGAACAATCCGCCCCGAGCGTGATTTCCGCCATGTGCAATTGCGGTTCCTTCGGCGGAAATTTCGGCCGCACCGTTCGCGTCATGAAATAGATGCATAAAATCGGCCCGATCACGCCAAACGGATAGGACACAGAATATCCGATCGAGGGCTCGCTGTTGCGCATGGTGTCGAGAGCCGCTTGCAGCGTGGCGGTGCTGGTCATCGAGCCGGCAAAGAGACCCAATGTGTGTCCCAGCTTGATACCAAAAACATGCCCAAGGCCAAGGGCGACGGCCAGGCCGGCCATGACGGCTACGAACGCGAGCAGATTATATTTGCGGCCGGCCACGCCCGTCATGCCTTCAAAAAATTGCCGGCCGTAGAGAATGCCAACGCCATAAAGAAACATGATCAGGCCGATGAGCCCGATCGGTCCGACGATCTGGGCTTTCGGCGCGAAGGCGCCGAGGGCGAGACCGACGAACAGAACGGCGCCGACACCGAGCGAAAATCCGAAAATATTGATCTGACCGACCAGATAGCCGAGGCCGATCGCAAGAAAGGCGGTGAGGATAGGCTGCGTGCCGATAATGTCCCGTGTGAAATCCAGCATTGCCCCATCCTCCAGTTTATCGGTCCGTTTTTGTGCAGCCGGTCAGCGGACGTTACAGCCGGCGGCGCGGAATTGCCCGATGACACGCTCTGTCAACTCGGGCGTCGACGCCGGCGTATTCGCACACTTGTATTCGAGGTTCATCGCCTTCCATTTGAACTCGCCCATCTGATGGAATGGCTGCACCTCGACCCATTGGACATTCTTCATCGGCGCGACGAAGCGTGCGATGCCCTCGACATTGTCCGGGTCGTCGGTCCATCCCGGCACCAGCGTGAAGCGCACCCA
>JBAUCK010000416.1:0-7829 GCA_049677525.1 Xanthobacteraceae bacterium | reverse complement strand
ACGCAAACGACCGGACCGGTGTCACCGGTTCCAAAAGTCAGCATCGGCGCTATTCGCGTCTCGAACCGACCAGCGAGTTCGGCAGGCAGCTCACAAAACTCGCCCGCAGCGCAACGGTAAGGTCGCTCAGGCCAGATGAGCCCGGTCTGCTGCGTCCGGTGGGGTACGGCTTAGGGCTCATCATTGTTACGGTGATGGCCAATGGGCCCGGCTTAGTGTTCTTTATTTTGGCGGCGCTGTCCGCTGCGACAGCGATGCAATTGCGGCCGTGAAGCCCGTGACCCGGGACACGGCATGATGTCTCCAATTGGCGCTTAGCTGCCTCGCTGGTCGGCGACTTTCGCGGCAGCTTTCGGGTGGAAAATGGACATTCCAAATTGACAGCGTCGCGACAGCTAACGACCCGGAACGGACATTCTCGGTTGTTCGCGTTGCCTTTCGTTTCCATGCTACTGCCTTAAAAGCAGCTAGTCATTGGCAGTTTCAACCCTCGAGAAAGTGCCCGAATGCAGTTAGTGGCCAAACGCGGTCGCAAATAATCTTAGTAATCGCGAGCATTGGCACGGATAGGATCGCGCCTGGGATGCCCCACATCCAGAGCCAGAAGACAAGCGAGATGATGACGAGGACGGGATTGAGGGTGAACCGTTTGGCCAAAAGCATCGGCGTAAGAGTCTCGCCTTCGATCAAGTGCAATACAATGTACACCCCGGCAGGAAGCAGCGCTTGCAAGAGCGCGTCATTGGTCAACAAACCAGCAAGAAGAAAGACCACCACACCTAACGCCGTGCCGAGGATCGGCACATAGTTCAGCAGAAAGGCCACTGTCCCCCAAAGGATCGGCTCACCTACTCCGGTAAGCCACATCGCGAGTGCCATAGCGACACCCACTGCCGCGTTCATGATAGTGATCGTGACTAGGTACGCGGAGATGTCACGTTCGATTTGCTGGGAGATTTCGACCACTTGGCGCTTGCTCTTGAAGCGCGGCAGTATTTCGACGAGCCGATGCAGAAAGACATCGCCAGTCAGGAGAAGAAAAAAGAGAAACAACACCGTTGTGAAAAACCCACTCGCGAAGTTCCGGGTTCCGTTAAATAAGGCCACGAAAAGAGTTGAGCTTTGCGTTGAGGCGGCCGCGTTCGGCAATGGTCTTCTACCTGCTGCAGGAACGACTGGAGCGTGTTGATTGGTGCCCGCATGAAACTCAACCGCTCCTGAAGACGAGGAATGCCTTCTGGAAGCTTTGCCGCTCAGGCGCCAGCGGGTCCGGAAATGACCGTGCCCAAGCCGACGATGGTTCCGAATAGTGCCAGGATCAGAAGCAGTACCGCGAACAGTCGCGGTATGTGCAAGCGTTGAAGTAGGCGCAAGGCTGGCTGCAACAAAAGCTTGAGAACGAGAGCAAAGATCAGGGGCAATACGACCTCTCTCGCGACATAGGCCGCTGTCAGCAGCGCGAGGAAGAACAGACCACCCAGGAATATGATTTTCGGATACGAAGGCAGAGGCATATCCTCTAGTTCTTCCGCCGGCGGTACCCCGTCTAATTCTTGCCCGTAGGTCGCCATATTCGATCCCGCCCTCGCGAAGCTGCTGGGGCATCACCGCAAGCGAATAAAATATCGACACGTGCGTCCAGAACGCGCACGTCGCGATGCGACGGCACCGTGTCAGCTTATGGCCAAAGCGGGATGATCCAGCCGCCGCAGCCAACAAATAAGATGCTCCAACGTATTGGCCGAAGCGTTCCGCGAAGTCATCGCAAGAAGGACGGTCAGATCAGAGAAACGTCGGACCTATCGACTTTAGTATTGGAGCCCTTCCCCTTCTTCGCGATCTTCTTGGCTGCCTTTTTCTCGGCCTTCTCGATAATCTTCTTTAGCTTCTTCTTTTTGATCATTTGATACACCTCTTCCTGATGAATTAAGTTCCGTTAATCGTGAGCCTGGGAGAGCAGAAGGTGACCGTAAATCTCACTCCTCGGTCGTTTTTACCGCGCCCAATTTGCAGGTTTCCGCCAATCTGCTTCACCAGTGAACTTCGGTGGGATCGTGTCCGGTCGGCAGTGCGGGCCCGTCATCCAATACCGAAAGGGAGTGACCGACGGCCGGCGCTGTTTCCAGTCGAACGGTAATGTTGCTCTTGGCGTACTTCGACGGCGCCACCCTACGGCATCGAAGTGCATCGACGCAAACGCGGTGCCAGTGTGGGAAGTGCGCACCCCAGTGGCTGATCGGGGGTGTACAGAAAACCAGCCCGAATTTAGCAATTGCCGGATCAGCAAATTCAACGAGTTCTGAAGTCTGGCCTTGGTGTACAAGAAATATCTGATTTTCGTACATCGGCGTGCTACTCTGCGGTCATCTTAAGCGCTGGAGAAACTGGCGATGAGGCGCGCAGTCATCTACGTCCGCGTATCAACCCTCGACCAAACCACCGTCAATCAGGAGCGTGAGCTTCGCGAGGTTGCATCTGGTATCGGCTGCAAGATTGTCAAAGTGTACAAGGACCACGGTATCAGCGGCGCAAAGGGCCGCGACAAGCGACCTGCCTTTGATGCGCTTTGCCGAGACGCCACTCAGCGTCAATTCGACATAGTCTTGGCGTGGTCGGTGGACCGTCTCGGGCGAAGCTTGCAGGACCTAATTGGCTTCCTATCCGAACTCCATGCACTCCATATCGATCTATTCCTGCATCAACAGGGCCTCGATACGACGACGCCCAGCGGCAAAGCCATGTTTCAGATGCTTGGTGTCTTTGCAGAGTTCGAACGGGCGATGACACAAGAACGTGTGCGCGCTGGACTTGCCCGTGCCCGCGCTGACGGCAAGATTCTTGGGCGCCCCAAGATTGCCAAAGAAACTGAACGCGCTCTGCGGGCCGCCTTGCAAAAAGAGAAGCGACCGGTCTCCGCAGGCTGGCTGCAAGTTTCGGCGTAGGCGTCGGAACAATGCAGCGGATCAACCGAGAACTGAACTAGGTGGACAGCGGTTGCCGTCCTGTATACTTGGATACAAACGAAGGATGGGAGACAGATCAATGGCACATGATTGGGTCATGGAGGTCAAGAAATACGTTGCCGGTCCTGACGAGGCGGCCATCGAGGGCATCGTCAGGCATTGCGGGATCGCGTTGCAAAGTAAAGATGCGTCGTTAGTCGCTTGCACCGACAAAGCTGAGCGCGATCGCGTGCGCGACAGTTTCTTGAAAAAGAAGCTTGCATTGAGCGGGTCTGATGCCGAATTGGACAAGGCCGTCACGGACGTGTGTCAAAAAATGCATGCCGACCGCGACAAGTCGCGAGTGGTGTTCCATTACCTACTGGCCGAGAAATACGATAAACTCCGGATGTTCCATTAGGTATGAACCGGCATTTCTGCGCTAGAAACGAACGCGACTGAACTCGGAGCCAATGACCCTCACGGGTTTGCTCGGATAGTCGTCTGCCTGCGCCGGTTATGTGGCGGCGGTCGCGAGCGTCATCTGCAATTCCTCCATTGAGCCGGTGCGGCCAGTCGGCCGGCCGTGGTGCGACTTACGCCAGGCGTGTTTTACGGGCTTCCGCGCGGCCAGCGGCAAAACAAGAAGCGGCTCAGGTCGTTCAAATACCGCCGCCCTTGTTGCCGCATCTGCGTCGCTGGCGGCGGCTCGGTCACCGATATGTCGTCGAGTGGAACGGCGAACCGGTCAAACGCATCTCGAAGGCGCATAACGCCGCCGTCAAGGCCGCCAAACTTGGCAAAGATATCACGCCGCACATATGGCGACACAGGCGTGGCGACACGGCTGATGCAAGAAGGTGCCGACCCGTGGAAGTCGGCACAGTTCCTTGCGAAGCTTAGAAACCTTATTGCGTGTTTACGGACACCCCCGGCCCGATAGTTCGGCAGAGGTTCATGGGGCCTTGCGGCACCGCCCCATCAGGTTGATCATGAGCGGATCAATGAGCCAATTTGCCGCGATATGATGCCGATGGCGGCACGAGATCAATGACAAGTATTGTGCCTTTCCTGACCTGTTTTGTCAGCTTGGTCGGCGAGTATGCGCCACGCCTTTGCCATCTCGAGGAGCGCAAGCCTGCTTTCAGAATTCTCGGTTTCGCAAGCCAGATCGAAGCACTTTGCAGCGTAGACTCGGTACAACTCGAGTTCATTCGAATGAGGCATCTGCGCTCTTTCCCAAAGCAAATGTATTGCCGCGCCACTGCCGTTTGGTCGACAGATCCACGAGATATTAAGATCGCCTTGGACTCTCGTCTTTCACTGACTGCCCGAGCCGCCGGGATCACTGATCATGAAATAATTTGATAGCGAAGCGAAACCAAGCGATAGCTATCCGATCGCCCTCTCGATGGCCTCAATCAACGTCGTTGTTGGAAATGGCTTGGATAAAAACGCGACGCAGCCTGCGGCAAAGGCTTGGCGTTCCACCGACGTATCGGCGTTTCCCGTCATAAAAATGACGGGAAACTTGAAGCCGTCCGCCGCCAATTGGCGCACCAATTCCACACCGGAAACGTCACCCAATTGAATATCCACGAGGAGGCAGATCGCTCGACATGTCGAAGCGCAAAGAAGAAAGGCCTCGGCGGAACCGAAAGTTTCCGTGTTATATCCGTTTGCTGACAAAAGCCTCCGCATCGCCTCACAGAGCTCCCGGTCGTCATCTATCACGGCGATAGTATTTTGCAGTTTTGACATCGATCATTACCAAATAAACGTGTGGCTAACACTGTGCGCTGTGCGTCGACCGCTGGACGTGCGAGGGTTCGAGCTGCGCCCGTGTTGAATAGGCGCGACTTTATGCCGGGGTCTTGTTATTGTCCGCCAAAGCTTTGTCCGCGCACGCCAACTCGGCAGACGACGATTGACGATCGATAGGGCCCTGCAGGCAGAAGGAACTAAATTATGGGCCGTTCTTCTACTTCGCGTCTCGGCCTTCCGAGTGCTGCAGGAGCAGTAACGCGGCTCGCTTACGCCAATGCAAAAGCGAGTGGAGTTGATATGCAAGCCTTGTTGACGAAGGCTGGCCTAACATTGCAGCAAATCAACAACACGAACCTTAGGCTGAGGGTCCGCGATCAAATTAAATTCCTAAATCTTGTCGCCGGCGCGCTCAACGATGACCGGTTCGGATTTCATTGTGCCCAACCGCATGATCTTCGCGAGTTCGGCTTTGTATATTATATCTCTGCCTCGTCAGAGACGTTAGGTGAAGCGCTACAGAAGCTCGCGCGCTATAGCGCGATTGCCAATGAAGGCTTATCGCTGACATACGTTGAAGGTAGAAATGTCAGCCTTACATTTCATTATGTAGGGGTGAGCCGACATCTGGATCGGCACCAGATTGAATTTTTTATGGTGTTTCTGGTGCGTTTATGCCGGCAGTTATCGGGCATTCGTCTTACGCCAATCCGCATCAGGCTCGCGCATCATCGTGGCGGTCAATATTTGGAATTTACAAAATTTTTCGGCAGTAGGGTTGAATTTGGTGCGGCCGTCGATGAAGTTTCGTTCGCGCCGGTGGTAAAAAATATGCCGGTCGTAACTTCCGACAACTATCTGAACGAATTTCTGACTGCCTATTGCGAAGAAGCTCTCGCTCGGCGGTCAACCCAGCGCGGTCCATTCCGGGCCAGCATCGAGAATACCATTGTCCCCCTGCTACCGCATGGCGACGCCAAACTCGCAACAATCGCCCGGCGACTCGGCCTTAGTCAACGCACCCTCGCGAGGAGGCTCGCCGCAGAAAGTTTAAATTTTTCGGATGTTCTTGAAAACCTGAAGCTTGATCTCGCCCAACGCTACCTGGCTGATAAAGATTTGTCGATCTCGCAAGTCGCCTGGTTGCTTGGCTATCGGGAGGTCAGTTCCTTGACCCACGCATTTAAGCGTTGGACCGGCAGGACTCCACGTCAGGCGCGCTCGCGAGTGGTTCCCCCGATATCCGCCCGCGTCGGCGCCAAGCTCGCGTCGAAGTCTTTCGCAAGATGACGCTTAACCGGCGAGTAAATTTCTTACTATAGCCTCAGTGGCGATGCGAGGCGATCTTGCACAAAAGCCTTCTTCTGCAGCGAGCGCTGCGGGACGCGCCAATGCGTGAATTTTTGGGGCGCGAAGGAAAATATCGGCGGACTTACACTTAGGCTTAATTGATGAGCTGCTTCACTCGCTGCAGGGTCGCCCAAGATCTCGGCGGGAGTGGGTGTAACCGATGCGCTCCCTCCGATTCTATTTTGTACCGTATTATCAGCGAAGTCTGGAGATATTTTAACGGCGTATATCCGGCGGCAAGATATGTTTGCGAGTATCTTGGATCTAGCTAGCCACCGAGAGCGGCTAGATGGTGGAGCGCCCTAATACCGGGAATGAAGAAATAGGCTCCGCCTTTTACAGTCGTGAAAGCGGGCAGGCCCTTTATCTTTCGTCGGATTGGTCGCTTCGGGATCGTCATATCGTAGGTGCCGTCTTGGGCGCCGATCATCGGATCACGCTCATTGCCTAGCTCGTGGAAATTCGGGTCGTTCACCCAAACATTCTGCACGAATTCGAATTGACGGACGAGACTGGCGCAGATTACGAACGCCGCAATACCGCGATCGGCTCCATCCTCCGAAGCGCCTTCAGCCAAAGGTGGCCCGTATGTCGCGCCACGACGAAGCACCTTGCGCCGATTCATATTCACGGCCGTGTCACGTGGATTCATTCGGCGGATATGCGAGCCCAGCGGCACAGCGTAACCTTGGGGGTCCATCTTCGCATAGTTGAAATTGTTATTGCGCTGAGGGTCGTCAGCAAGCGACGGATCGTCTTTCTCGGGCGCGAGCACAAGGGGAGCACCGCTTCGCCAGCGGCCCATCAGTTTTGCTGCGAGTAGCTCCTGGTCATCTGCGGTTGGGCCGCCTTGCTCGCGTAAAAAGTCGCGAAAGGCGCCGACATGCTGGTGTAGCCGCCGATATGCCATGTAGCTGCCGTTTCGAGACAGAACTTCCGGCTGCGGCAGCTTCGGCGCAGGACCATCTTCGTCGGGATAGCCAAGGATGAATTCGCCGGCTTTGATAGGCGGCCCGGAACCTGGGGTCGGTTCAATTCCGGTTCCTTCAATTTCCGGGGTCGTGAGCCGGTCCCGGTAGCCGAAATGCTCGCGAACATGGTCGAATGGCGGTATCGCCTCTAAGTTCAACGACGACAGCACCTCTACGCCGGGAGTGCGCCCTAAAAGCGCCTTATGCTCGCGAACACTCCGGTCTCTCTCAGCGGCATCGCGAGCAAACAAAATGGCGATCGCATGTAGCCGTGGCCCTACAAGGCCGCCGACCCAATTGTCAGGATGGTTCGTGCCGGTGTCGCCGAGAACCTGCGACCGAGCCGCCATGCCTTGCCGGAATTCCTCTGGAAATGTCGCGAGTGAGGCCTCATCCACCCCGAGTGCGCGCAATCCATTCCAGGTGAACGCCACGGACACCCATCGTTTTTCCAGGTCGACGGTACCAGCGACGGTCTTCGCCGACGGCACCTTCTCCCGTAGGGCCTTAAGCCAGGCGCGCCCCTGCGCGGGTTGCTGAAACGAAAGAAATTCATATCGTCCAGTCAGTGCTGGCACGCGCGTAAGCAGGATGTATTGGATGTCGTCTAGCTCAAGCATCAACGCTTCCCATACTCTCAGCGGATCGGTGAGACCTTGCTGGCATGTGCAGTAGGAAGGGGCCGCTAGGCAGAGTCGTCGTTAAGCCCCCGCTATTGCATCTGATCGAGCATTGAGGACAAAGATGCCTTCACTTTAAGAGCCTTCTTTATCTCGTCGGCGGTGACGAACGGATACTCGCC
>JBAUCK010000415.1:0-4584 GCA_049677525.1 Xanthobacteraceae bacterium | reverse complement strand
GGCCCATTGCGCGCCCTCGCTGTCACCGGCATCGGCTACTTGCCGAAGTAAGGCGATCATGCGCAGCTCCTTCAGTAGAACCGCGTTGAAGGACACCTCGTTCAACCGATTGAGGATTTCTGAGGCGGAGCGCGGCGATCTTTCGCGTTCAACCGGATTGATCTGAACGAGAATGGTATCCTGTGATTTGCACTCCCGAATGAGGGGCGTGATCGTGGGATTGCCAGAATAGCCTCCGTCCCAATAGGGCTCGCCGTCAATCTCGACGGCTTGGAACATGGTAGGAAGGCAGGCCGAAGCGAGCAGAACGTCTGGCGTGACAGAGTCATTCTTGAACACGTGACCGCGACCGGTCCGAACGTTGGTAGCGGTGATGAATAGTTTCGTAGGTGCTCGCGCCAGCCGCTCGAAATTTATTGTTTCGGCCAGAATTGCACGCAGTGGATTGTTCCCCATCGGGTTCAAGTCATAGGGCGACAATATGCGAGACATGAGATCCATGGCGACATAGATAGGCGAAGAATCCAGTGTCCAACGGCCGAGCATCACATCAAGGGGTCCGCGCCGAAAGGGGACTGAAGCGAGCCGCCTCAGAGACACATTTCCAGAAACTCTCCAGAGCGGTTCGGGCACCCGCGGCGCCCCCTTTGGCATGACCATCGACAAGCACCGCGGCATTCATCGCGCCCGCCGACGTGCCGGAAATGTCGTCGATTCCGAGCCACGGCTCCTCGAGCAGACGATCGAGCACTCCCCACGTGAAGGCCCCGTGAGATCCGCCACCCTGCAGCGCAAGATCGACGAGAATTGGTTCTCTATTGAATGTCATTGCTCAGTCCTCAGCGCCCGGGGTACATGGCGCTTCGCAGAAGTTTGTGATCGTTATTTGAATTCGCGGCGAAGCAATTTCCGTCGTCCGCGCTTGTGGCATTAATTGTCGTCGCATAGTTGCTCCGTGCGAGGTGAGATTTTGGCCCACAATTTTGTGGACCACTGTGCCGCTCACGGTTGCAAGAGCGGCGCCGACCGAAACCGGCGGCCCGTGCAACCGTCTCGGCGCGACTGGTGACTCTTGCCAAAGATAAGGGAAACATGGTTGCGAACGGTTTTTTCGCTGATCTTCAATTCGCTCGCGATTTTTGTGTTCTTCGAGCCTCGCGCTACAAACTCCAGGATTTCTCGCTCTCGCGACGTCAAATCGTCATGAAGTACGATCGGTTGAACCGGCGTAACTGGACGGAAGCCCGCTATGGCTTCTGTGAACTCCTGCCACGGCCGGCTCGGTATTCAGTAAAGTATGATTGCGGCTTTTAAGCGGGACAAAGCGCGCTCGGGGAATGAGCGACGCAAATTGCCGCCTCTCGTCGAACGGGTTCATCAGGGTTGTGCCCGGCGTACACGAGAAGAGTCGGGCTGCGAATCGCCAGATGCCGCCTGGTATTTGTTTCATGATCCAAGTGCCGAGCACCCAACCCATTGTCGTGAAGAAGCCCAACAGCAGCCAGACGAGAATGACGTAGATCGTGCGAGGCGGGATCCCTCGCGACTTTTGGCTCGCCGTGCGGAGAGGATTTCGGATGCCGCCTCGCGGTCAACCCTCAGCGTACCAGCATTCAACGATCGCCTTGCGTCAGCGATTGGCTCGGAACGATGCTGGGCTAAATAGTCGGCCGCTCTCAGCACGCCGCGTTGTTTGTTTGATCATCACGCTGCATTGTCACTTGGCTTCAGGGCGGGCGGCCAATTTTCTTTTTTCGCCGCTTCCCAACCGTCACGGTCATCGCCGCCAGAAATCAAAAACGCGCCCTTGGTTGTGCCGACTAGAAGAATGATGCGATTGGAAGAAATCAACTTTCGTTCCCCGTCCGGAAAAACAACGATGCAGTATATATTTGGCGCAGCGTGGAGCAATGCGCGACAGCGCAGTGGAATCCGAGTGGCAATTTTAGCGGATCCGCGTCTCGGTTAATCATGGCTTTTAGCGCGGCTCGTCGGCTGCTGGTCCAATAACGACAGCGCAGCTACGCTTGTCTGCTCAGGTTGCCGACGTTCTACAAGTCAGCTCAGGAGCATCCAGACGCCGCCAACCAGCAAAAGCGCCGATAAGATGAACCACAGTGTGCCGGACGGGAGATGTTTCACGCCGAGCCAAGAACCGAGTGTCGCGCCGACGGCTTCCGCCGCCAGCCGAGACGGCAATTCCGGCGGCAGGACAAGCGAGGTGCTCCACAAGCCCGCGAGCGCGGCGGCTGAATTCAATAGGTTGAAGAGCGCTGACCTCCCCTGCCCTCAGCCCGTGCGCAGCACATAGTTATCCGTTTGGGAGTCATATCGTGCCTTGCAACGGACATAACCATTCACGGACATGCGAATGCGGCTGGGGGGGCATATGGTACGGGAATGCGCCAGCCAACCGTGTTTTTAATGATGGAAACACGAAGTTGGATGAACTCGGCTCGCCCGTTGAGGCACGTTCATTCGTCCGCCCGGGCTCACGCCACAGGCCTGAGAGCCTTACAATCCCAAACGCCCGATGCCCTGTGTGCGGCGCGTCGGTGTTCTTCTATCAAAACGAATATGGAAGCCGCGTATTTTTTGACAAGCTGGGCTTCGATTGGCCCAAGCACCCGTGCACGGACAACTCGCGATACGATTCTCCGGCAGCGGGAAATGTGTTCGTCCCTTTGTTCAGCGTTCAACGGGAGCCAAAATGGCGCGAAGAAGGCTCGCTGCCGTTCCTGATTATTCAAACAGCCAACGATACTATTGACCTTGTCGCTTTCGTTAATTCTGAACGCCTGCGTCTCGAATGTCGGCCGGGTGTGCTGAACAATGTTTTGCCGCTCGGATTCGTCAAGAAGCTTGCTGGTGATTGGCTTTCCTTGTCCCACTATCACGGCGGGGTCCGCTCGCGTGTTACCGAACGATTTAGATATAAGAACCTGGCAGAAGATAACCGCGAGCCTGATGAGAAAGGTTAATCCCGGAAAAGTGTAAAAGTGCTTGTCCATTCTCATCCGCCCACAACTGGGCGAACGCTATCGCGGCCAAGTTTTGCCTTCCCGCTCCGACGTCGTCGCTCCGGACGCGGTGAACCTGCGCCTAGCTGGCTGAAGAAACGTGGCGCAGGTGTCGATCGCGCTGCAGATGGTGCTCCAATTAGAGAACGTCGAATATCAAATGAAAGAGGCCGCCAACCGAGCTTTCAGGCCAATGCTAACGACCGCTATCTTGGGTGTGTTTCGCTTCCTTGCGCGCTTGCTCCGCTAGGCGATCCCACCCGGCAGCCACGCCCAACAATTTCTCGCAAGTTAGGCGCAGCATGTTCTCCTCATGCGCACGAATAACCCTGTCCCAAGCGTCGGCGATCAAAAATAGCTGCCTCGCAATGTTCGGATTTGTCTCGGCCGCGGCCGCACGCCGGCACTCAGCAGCCTCTCGTTTTGCGTCTGAAATATCACTCATCGCTCGCGCCGCAAAAACGCAAACGGACGACGCCGCGTGAGGGGGTGAGGGACTGGGGGGACAGTCGGCTGGGGCGCCATCCGTCCAAGTCGAGAACCGGAGAAGGGCCACCACGTTCCGACATAGGCTAACGGTCACCGTACACTAATGTGTGATCGCGCGGGCAAGCGGATGCCGCCGATCTGCCGCGATGGGCAAAATGAAGGGCAGCCACTAGGGCCGCCCTTTTGTTCAGCCACAAAAGCCGAAGCCTCCAACCGACACACAGAATCCCGGGCCGCAACCTCCGCAGCCTCCGCAACCGCAGCCTCCGCAACCGCGCGCACAGCCCCTGCAACCGTGGCATCCGCCGCAACCTCGGCAACCGCGTGCCGCACAGCCCCTGCAGCCTCCGTGGCCGCACCCTCCGTGGCCGCACCCTCCTCTGGCAAGCTGCATGCCGCGATCAGGTGTTCCCATGTTTTCTTTGTCGTAGATGTAGAAAGTCGAGAGGCTCACGTCCGAGATTTCTTCCTCTCCGAGAACAATTGTCGATGCCGTGTTTTGCATCGGTATATTCTCTGCCGGACCAACGATTCCCGCTGAGGCGCCGCCCGCCGCCGACAACAATCCAGCTACTCCCAATATCGTTACAGCTTTCGTCCGACTCCTTCGCTTCGAAGCAGGCTTCGAATGCGGCATGACGAGACCTCCTCAAAGGATGCACATGCTCTACTATAGCAGGTTTATCGGCCGTCTGCGAACGAGCGAGATGGAGCTGGGGGCCCGAAATGAGAGGGTGCCGCCCGTCCGAATCCATAACTTGATCGACGGCGACCAGTTCCTTTGACGCTAGGATAGTCGGCGGCGCACTTGGCGGGGAACTCTTGGGCCTTAGACAAATTGAATCTGCGACGGGAGGCGCCGATGGGAAGCCCCTTCGCCGCTGGTGGCCCGACTGACACGGTCGCCAGGCTTATCGCGGGACCTATGGGACGATCACTCGGGGTCAATCGTGGTCGAAGATGTCACCGGCGCCGCTGGCAGTGTTGGCGTCGGCCGCGTCGCGCATTCTTCCCCTGACGGCTACACGCTCAGCATCGGACACTGGAGTACGCACGTCGTAAACGGCGCGATCTA
>JBAUCK010000414.1:0-4639 GCA_049677525.1 Xanthobacteraceae bacterium | reverse complement strand
CCTCAGCGAAGACGGGTGCTTCGCGCACCATATCGTTGGTGATGCCGGTCAGCCGGGTGATGTGCAGCGGTATGGATCGTTGCGGATTAATGAGCGAATGCCACTCGTCGATTACATCATGATTGCGAATCTTTACGGCGCCGATCTCCGTAATGCGGTCGCCGGACGCCCAACCGCCAGTGGTCTCAATGTCAACGACAACATAGTCCTGCTCGGGGTCGAACCGGTAATCGACCCTGCCGATCTCGGCTGTAATCCCGGCGGTCTGGAGCTGCCGCAGTCGAGTGAGTTGATTGCGGCGGATAACATCGCCTTCTGCTTTTATCTCAAGAAAAGACGGCGCTCCGTCACGTACCAGCATGAGGTCGGGAAAGCCGTCGCTCACGCCGCGAAAATCTTCGCACATTAGTCGCAGGATTTGAGCGACGCCTTCTTGCACGGGGCCGACCAGTAAAGCCTTGAGAGCCTCAACGCGAACGTAATCCCATGCGAAAACGCCGTTGGGCCGCCCGAACTTGCTTGCTACGGTGCGCATTGCGATCGGGAGTGCCGTCCCGGCCTTTACCGCCGCGAGCTTGGTATCGACCTGGTTGGCGAAGAGGCGAACGAAGCTGCGATCTTTGAGGCAATGCGGAAGCCGGTCGAAGCCGCTGTGCAGCTGGCCGGACTCGAACAACTCATCCCAGAAAAGCAAGCCGAAGAGATTGAGCCATAGCGTGTTTTCCGCGAAAAACACGGTGCAGCCGTCACGGCGCATGACACCGGCCACACCGGCTTCGGGATTGCCACGGTGCGTATCGTCAACGGTAATCCTGCGCCCTGCGCGCAAAAGCTCGGTGCAAAGTGCGGTGCGGCGTCCGCCGAACTTGCGGGCGTAAAAGTCGGTCGCGAATACGAACTCATCATCGCTCGCCGGGTCGTCAATCATCTGGCGGATAAGCACTTCTGCTCCGGCTTTATCGCCGTTCTTGTAAATGAGCCGGACAAGCCGCTCGTGACATTCCGGCGAAGATCCCGCGCGGAACAGCTTCTCGGCTAAAGCGGTGTTGCCCGCTTTCTCGAAGAACAGCCCGGTCTGACACGCTGCCCTGCTCGCGATGTCGGCGGCGTAATCTGTGGGGCAAGGTGGCCCGCTGAGGATGTCATCGGCCGCCGCCGCCTGGTAAACCGCGAGCGCTGGAATCTCAAGGCGATCAAGAACCTGACTGTAATGGAAGCAGGCGCGCGCTTCATCGGCATCGGTGAAACGGGCGCCAAATGAGGCCTGTTCGTTCGTTCGAATAATGCCGAGGTCGCGGAGGGCAAAATTCTTGAGATCGTCCTCAGTCTTGCCAAAATAGAGATAGAGCAGGAATTCGATCGACCGCGTATTGTCGAGCGCGATAAAGCGCTCGCCGCCACAATGCGCGTGGGCCGCGGTAAACTCGATTTGCTCGATGAAGAATTCGATGAGCTTCGGTTTTGACCAGGATGTTCGTACATCACTGCGTCCTGCTGCCTTGGCGCCCTGTACCAAAATGGTTTTCGGTAAGCAGGCGAGAAACGCCGCGTAATCTTCCCGTCGGAGGTTCCGCACATGGCTGCATGCCATGAGATCGCCGGCGGCAGCCTCGACGTCGCTAATTTCGGCGTATTTAAAAAGGTGCCGGTTGAAGACGGTGCCGCGCCGATTGACCATCCGGATCAAAAGGCATTGTGCGTCCTTCGACAAACCCTCGAAGCGGGCAATGAATGCGTGGTGCTCGTCGCCTAGCACCGCACCGTAGGTGCTTCGCACGGATGACAGCATCTCGGTGAAGTGATCGAGATAGTAATAGATCGGCAGGACGGGGAATTTCATCCGTACTTGCCTTTCCAGGCTTTCATCCGGGCTACGTTGGCGCAGGTCGGCAGTGGATCAGCGGAGGGCATGTTCTATCTTTG
The DNA here is from genome assembly GCA_049677525.1 of Xanthobacteraceae bacterium. Classification (GTDB taxonomy): domain Bacteria; phylum Pseudomonadota; class Alphaproteobacteria; order Rhizobiales; family Xanthobacteraceae; genus BOG-931. The sequence goes on along the minus strand of JBAUCK010000414.1, from coordinate 2,716 downwards.
TTCACGTGCCCGTGATTTGTCAAGAATTTGAGAAAACGCCAACATTTGTCGGGTTCGGGCGGACTTTCCGCTTGGTGAAGTCGCTTCTGGTGGAGCGCCCGAATCGGCGATTTCTCGTACGCCCAATCAACGCGCGAATATCTGCGAGCAAGGGCTCAAGATCGACCGGTAAAGGTTTGCGGTACTCATTTAGTCGCCGCACCATTTGGTTGAGATTGTTGCCGAGGCGCGAAAGCTCCAAGCGGATATGGCGCAATACCACGCTTTCCGCAATTCGCCATTGTTCTGCTCCTGTTTTCCGTGAACGGACGATCCGGGTGGCGCGGATCCAAGTACGCCGCCCGCCAAAGCAAGTGTCGCCGCGGCAGATAGGGCCGTGCTGTAGGCGTCCGTTGCGGCATTCAAAACTCATTTCCCAGATATCAGGGAAATTTACAGGGAAATTCGTAACAATCGGCGACCACAAGACTGGCCGCGCATGGAGAAGTGCCGGTGAATGCGGTACTTCCCCCTATTTTGGCTATGCACCCGAACAGGGAATTTTTCGGACGATACGAGCGAGCGGTCGTAGATATCGCTCACGACGGTTCCAGTCCACTTCATTCAATGACCAGACCCACGATGCGCCCAGCCGGTGAAACGCAGCTCCAGCAGCGAAAAGAACACATAAAACACGATGCCCATCGCGGCGAGCACGAACAAGCCGGCAAACGTGAGTGGCACGTCGTAATTCGAACTCGCGATCAACATCATATTGCCGATGCCCTTATTCGAGGCGACGGTTTCGGAAATGACCGCGCCGACAAAGGCGAGCGTTATCGCCACCTTCAATGACGCGAACAGATACGGCAGCGATCGCGGCAAACCTATGTTCCAGAGGATGTCGAGCTGCTTGGCCTTGAGCACCGTCATAAATTCCTTGAGCTCGGGCTCGATCGTCGCTAGCCCGGCGGCAACGTTGACGACCACCGGGAACACGCCCATCGACATGGCGGTGAGGATCGCCGGCCACGCTCCGGCGCCGAACCACAGCACCAGGATCGGCACTAGCGCGACCTTGGGAACCGTCGAAAAGCCGACAAGGGTCGGGTAAAGCGCGTCGTAAGCGAGGCGCGACGAGCCGATCAAAGCGCCCAACAGGACGCCGGTAATGACCGCGGCGACGAAGCCGATCGACGTTGTCGTCAGCGTCGCCAGCGCGTGCGGCCAGATCGCCGGCCACTTCATAATCAGCGTATGCACGATGCTGCTCGGCGGCGGCAAAACGAGCGGGCTGACATGGAAGGCGCGGCATCCTGCTTCCCAGATGGCGAAAAACAGGATGACGAACATCAACGAGCCGAGTTTTTGGATGGGCAGGCTCATCAGGACGCCCGGTCTTTGGCGCGCGTTTCGTCGATCTGCATGCGCGCCCGACGCACGAGTTCGGTGAATCCCGGCTCGTATGTCATCTCCAGCGTCCGCGGCCGCGCAAACGGCACTTTCATCTGCTGGACGATACGGCCGGGGCGCGCCTGCATGACGCAGAGCCGCGTCGCGAGATAAACCGCCTCCCGGAAGTCGTGCGTCACCATGAGAATGGTGGGCCGGTGCGTCATCCAGAGCTGTTGCAGGATGCCCCACAGCTCCTCGCGGGTGAACTGGTCGAGCGCGGCAAACGGCTCGTCGAGAAGAACCAGGCTCGGATTATGGATGAGCGCCCTGCACAGCGACGCCCGCTGCAGCATGCCGCCGGAAAGCTGCCAAGGATGCTTGTCGACGAACTCCGCGAGGCGGACCTGACGCAACAAGTCTACGGCGCGATCGCGGAATTCGGTTTTGCGCTTTGCCCGAAATTCCCGGCGCATCGGCTCGACGATCTTCAGGGGCAACATCACGTTCTGAAGGATCGTCAGCCACGGCAGCAGCGTGGCATTTTGAAAGGCCATGCCGATGCGGGGCGCCCCCGCGGTACTGCCGACACGCACGGTGCCGACGGTAGGCTGCAACAACCCGCAAACAAGCCGCAACAGGGTGGACTTGCCGCAACCACTGGGTCCGATCAGGGCGACAAATTCGCCGCAGCCGACCTCCAGATTGGCCGACCGAAGTGCAACGACGGCTTTGTCGGCTTTGCCATATTGCAAGGTCACGTCGTTGAGGCTGATGTGGCACTGCTGCGCAGGCGTCGCCGCAGCCGTCACGACGGTGCGGCTAGAGTCCTTCACCTGCTCAGCACGGACCATAACGTTGCCCTCGTCAGCCCCGTATCGGTTTACGGGTTCTTCAGGCGTGCGGACAACGGCGGCAGGAAGCTGCGATTGAAGACCTCGCTGGCAGTCGGCGTCCGTGACAAACCCTGGGCATCGACGATGATCTTGATGTTGCGCTCGATGCGGTCGTCGAGCGCGTCGCCGACGCCGATCTGCTTCACTTCCGGTCCGCTCATGTCGAAGCTGAACATGAGATCGAGCCGTTCGCGCTCGATGTCCCGGTTGAGAAGCGGCTCGCGCTTGAGTACCGCATCGATTGCAGCGTTGCGATCGTCATGAGCATCCTTAATGCCGCGATTGATGGCGCGAAGTAGCCCCTCCACAGCGTCGGGGTTATTCTTCAGCAAGGACTGCGACACCATGATCGTGTTTGAATAAAGATCCATGCCGTAATCCTCGTAACGGAGGTACCGCAGATCCTTATCCGGCGCCGCGCCCAGCAGCTTGGTGTCCATGTAGATGCC
>JBAUCK010000413.1:0-3826 GCA_049677525.1 Xanthobacteraceae bacterium | reverse complement strand
GACGAAGCGCGTCCGCAAAGTGATACCAATGCGCCCACTCTTTATTCCGTTTGTCGCCCATGAATCATGTCCCCATATGTCGCGACTATGTTGCATGGAGTCGCCGGGAGCAAGAGGGAGCCATTGAAACAAAAGGGGAATATCTTGCAACATACGCGACATAGAAAAGGCCGCTACAAGGAGCGATACAATCTAAAAAAGCTTGTTATTTGAATGCTTTATAACGGTAGCTGGTGACGGGACTTGACGCCGTACCAACGGTCGGCGTATCCGATAGCGCGGCACGATATGCCGCACCAGGACGAAGCCGCCGAGCATCAGGCTCGTCCACACCGCGACGCTGAAATAGAGCGACATCCAGGCGATCTCGCTCTGCCACGGCATGAAACGGTGCGTCACGACCCACCGGGTCGCGAGATCGTAAAGCCCGGAGAACAGACCAAGCAGCGGCTTGCCGTGCGCCAGGTCCGCCTGCCAGCGCTCGAAATACATCGGCACGTCGACAGTCGACATGAACAGGACGTAGCAGGCGATACCGGCCGCGGCCGCCGCGATCGCCAGGCGCGCCGGACCATGGAAGCTCAACATGAGCCGCAGCAACGCCACGCCGATCAGCACGAAGGCCGTGGTCCAAATCGAATTTTCCAGAACATTGCCGAGGAAATTCGTTGAGATCACCGCGTACCACGAGCAGCATTCGGCGAGCGCGATCAGCGGCACGATCAGGGTGGCGATGTTCTTCGTCGTGTCGGAATGGCTGATCTTGCCGAGCTCGCGCAGCACGATCGCCCATTGCGCGGCAAAGCACAATTCGGCGACCGTCGCCACCGAGCGGCCGATCATCACGCTCGACAGCCAGGAGTCGAACAGACAGATGCGCTGCACGTCGGCGCGCGGCAGGATCGAACGGAAGGCGCAGCCGAACACATAAGCCGCAGCGAGCAGGACCAGCGGTTCGATCGCCAACATGCCGGTCGAGGTGCGGATCGCGGTTCGGCTGGAATGGAGGTGAAGCTTGAACCACAGCGTGATGTTCAGCGCGCTGACGACGACCAGACAGCACCACCATATCGCGACGGGATTGGACCAGGTCAGCCAACCGAAGCTCATTGCCATTCTCTGCCAGCGTGGATTTTTGCGAGGCCTGTCGCCGAATCTTATGTCACCAAGTCTTGTGGCACCAAGTCTGTGTCACCGAGTCTTGTGTCGTCAAAGAGTCTCGTTTCACCGAAGCTGTCACAGCGCCCCTCGTCACTAAGCGCTCATGATACTGAAACAATAGTGACACATGTGGCTAGATTTTGATGGCGCGAGGGTCGCGACAATGTTGCGAATGCGAAGCGGCGAGGGATCTGCTCAGCCTTTCGCGAGCCCGCCTGGCGAGCAGCCTAAGCAATTGATGTTGCGGGAATAACGGTCGGCGCGCCGGCCGCGATTAACAACGAGCCCGTTGGGCGGCAGCTTGGCGTCTGCCATATTTGCGGCTCAAGAGCCTGCGAACCAAGTGGATTGGGGAACTGGTATGGTGGGCGTGTTTGATGGGGATTTGCCGCGACATCGTAGAGCCGCCGGCGAGGTCGCGGGACGGCCGAGCGCATGCGCGCTTTCGCGCATGGCCTGACATGTCGCGTGGCCTTGGATCGTTCGCGGTTTTTGGCGTTGCCTGCGCGCTCTTCGGCTGCACCTCGAACGACAGCGGCGAGCTTTTGATCGATCCCGGCCGTTACGCCGTCTACAAATGCGACGATCTCGCCACGCGATGGAAAATCGTCAGCGCCCGCGAAAAGGAATTGCGCGGGCTGATGGACCGCGCGGCGCAGACCATCGGCGGCGCCGTGGTCGGCTCGCTAACCTATCGCGTCGACTACGACGCCGTGATCAGCGACGAACGCCTGCTACAGCGGACCGCGGCCGAGAAGAATTGCGGGCTGCCGTTCCAGACCCCGAACATTCAGGCGCAACCTTTGCAAGCGCAAGGCGCTCAGCCGCCGGCCGCAGCGCTGCCGCCGAGCCCGCAATACCAGAGCGACCAGGGCATTCGCTGAATTGAGAGCATGATCCCGAAAAGTGGGTACCGGTTTTCGGACAAGATCATGCTCCAACTAAAGGTCTAGTGCGGCAGCATCGCCGTCGCGTAGGCCGCGACGAGGCCCGCGGCGGCCAGTGCGACAAGCGCTATGGCGCTGGGAACGGTTGCCCGTCCGCCGGCGAAGAACGCGGCATAGAGCGCCTTGAGAACATTGTTCGAGGAGGCGGCGATCAGGACCGCCGCGGCAAGATCGGCATTCTGCACGCCGAAAATTCCACCCTGCGCCAGGTTGAGGACGAAGGGATCGATATCGGTAACGCCGACCACGGCAGCGAGCCCATAGATGCCGGAAATCCCGAACTGCGATTTGGCGACGGCCGAGACGACGGAGACCGCGACGAACAGCGCGGCGAAGATCGCCGCAGCCCCAAGTTCGAGCGGATTGCCGCTCTGCGCCGCCGGCATCGCGGCCTGCGGCGTCGTGTCTGAAGGTTTGCCGTGCCAATATTGCAGCGCGCAGATGATGAAACCGGCAAGCGAAAGGCCGCACAGCGGCAGCGCCAAAATCCGTCCTAGCGCCAGATTGAAAATCAGCACCACCGCCAACAGGCGCAGATACATGATCGCGGTGGCGAGCGTGATGCCGGCCTGGGCCTGCCGCTTGAGGGCCGGATCGGCTTTGGCTTGCCGCGCCAGAACGACAGTGGTCGCCGTTGACGAATACATGCCGCCGAGCGCCGCCATCCACAGCCCGCTCGCGGCGGGCTTCCAATAGCGCTGCGCCAGATAGCTGGCATAGGAAAACGAACAGACCACGACCAGCGCGAGCCACACCTGACGGGGCGTGATCGCCGTCAGCGTCGTCACCGGATGGTCCGGGAGCAGCGGCAGAACTATGCCGGCAAGAATCAGAAATTCGCCGGCGGTGACGATTTCCTTGATCTCGATCCGCCGCGCCAGGCCGTGCAGTTGCTCGCGGCCGGTGAGGAGAAGCACCGAAGCCACCGTCATCGCCACCGCGACCCATGGATCGAGCGCCAGCGACACCGCACCCAGCAGATAAGCGAGCACATTGAGGAGCGGCACGACGAGCCCGACATTCGGCTCGTCCTCTTGGGTCTTATGCTCGCCGACATGGGCGAGGTAATAGACGAGGAGCCAGGCGCCCAGGATCAAAAGCCCACCGGTAAAAGGCAGGAAATGCACCGGATCGAACAGATAAAGCACGCCGCCGGCAAGCGCGAGCATTGGAAAGGTGCGGATGCCGCCCGGTCGCCGCTCATCGGTATGGGCGAAATATTCCTCGAAGGCGAGGCCGAGGAAGAAGCTCAAGCTCAGGAGCAAAGCGACGTGGGCGGGTGACGGCGTCGTGATCATGCCGCCAATTATACGGGCCGCATCGCGGGATGCGAATAGGCCGAACGATAGTTTTGCCGGCTTATAGCTTTACCCGCCGCAGCCGCAACGCATTGCCGACGACGCTCACCGAGGACAGCGCCATCGCCGCCGCCCCGATCACGGGCGACAGCAGGATGCCGAACACCGGATAGAGCGCGCCGGCCGCGACCGGCACGCCGAGCGCGTTATAGAGAAAGGCGAACAGGAGATTTTGCCGGATATTGCGCATGGTCGCGGCCGAGAGCTCGCGCGCGCGCACGATGCCGTTGAGATCGCCTTTGACCAGCGTCATGCCGGCGCTGGCCATAGCGACGTCGGTGCCGTTGCCCATGGCGATGCCCACATCGGCCGCGGCAAGCGCCGGCGCGTCGTTGACGCCGTCGCCGGCCATGGCGACGA
>JBAUCK010000412.1:0-3157 GCA_049677525.1 Xanthobacteraceae bacterium | reverse complement strand
TTCGCGCTGAAAGCCTTTAGGTCACCAGGATTGCGTGATGTAATGACTCCCTGATCGACGACGACTTCGGAATCCTCCCATTTTGCACCGGCATTTGCGATATCGGTCTTGATCGACTTGTAGGAGGTCATCTTGCGGCCTTTGGCGATGCCGGTTTCGACCAGGAGCCAGGGAGCATGGCAGATCGCGGCGACAACCTTTTTGGCATCGAAGATCGCTTTGATGAACTTCAATGCTTTTTCCTCGACGCGCAGAAGATCAGGATTGATCTGACCGCCTGGGAGAACAATTGCGTCATAGTCGTTCGCTGAAACGTGATCCAGAGTCTTATCGACCTTTACGGGACGTCCCCAATCCTTCTTATCCCAGCCTTTTGCCGCAAGAGAGACGATTTCAACGGTGGCCCCGGCTTTCTTAAGCGTGTCACACGGCACCTCGAGCTCAGACTGCTCGAACCCGTTGGTGGCAAGAATCGCAATTTTCTTTCCGGAAAGTTCCATGTTTTGCTCCTTCTTGAGGGGTGAGCTTGGTAAACCAAGCGACCAGAGGCATAGTTCCTCGTCTGCCAAGATTCGCCGCCGAGATATCAAAAAGCACTCCGTTTTTTGCGCGGAAATCTTCGCATCTTGTCGCTTGTAGTGGTTGGCTTTAACGACAGGACCTCATGGCGAACCGTACCGGCAGCGCTGATTTACCCCTTCACGGCGGCCATGTGCCTGCGTGGCTGGGACAGCGCATGTCGACCCTTGGCGGGATCATTACAGAAGCGATTGTCCATCATTATGGGCGCGATGCCTTTCTAGAACGCCTCGCACATCCATTCTGGTTTCAATCCTTTGGCGCCGTGATGGGCATGGACTGGCATTCGTCAGGCATCACAACCAGTGTTATCGGCGCCCTCAAGCGGGGACTTGCTCCCCACAAAGACGAGCTTGGCATCTATGTGTGTGGAGGACGTGGCAAACACTCGCGCAAAACACCCGATGAGTTGCAAAGTCTGGGCGATCGGATAGGCCTGGACGCGGACGGCCTGACGCGTGCGAGCCGGTTGGTAGCAAAAGTCGATAGCGCGGCCGTACAGGATGGTTTTGACTTATATCTGCACGGCTTCTTCGTCACGGCTGACGGCAAGTGGACGGTCGTCCAGCAGGGCATGAATGGCGACACGAAGCAGGCGCGTCGTTATCACTGGCATTCCGCGGCTGCGAAAGATTTTGTTGATGAACCCCACAGTGCGATCGACGGACCATATCAGGGCGAGATCATCAATTTGACCGACCATCGGGCTGTCGAGGCTCGCGACGCCCAGCTCACGCTTCTTGGCCGGCTTGGGCCCGATCGCATCCTTCGTGAATTCGAAGCGCTTGATAAAACCCCCGTGCTTCAGGCTGAGCTGCCGCATCTAATCATGCCGTCCCACCACGATGTGCGGCCGAAAGACGTGTTTGCGCGCCGCCTCCATGGCACTCTTGTGGCCGCCGCTGAACTTGGGCCGGTTGATTATCCCGATCTTTTGCTGACGCCCGGGGTTGGCGCACGCACGGTTCGGTCGCTAGCGATGGTGGCCGAAGTCGTTCATGGCACGCCTTACCGCTTTAAAGACCCTGCTCGCTTTTCGCTCGCGCATGGCGGCAAGGACAGACATCCTTATCCGGTGCCTCTCAAGGTCTATGATGAGACCATCCGTGTCCTGAAATCGGCGGTCCAGGGTGCCAAGCTCGGCCGCGAGGAAGAAATCGGCGCACTCAAACGCCTCGATGTGCAAGCGCGCCGGCTGGAGGGCATGGCAAAAGGGCCGTCCCTCGATACATTCATCAGTGACGAGCTCGCCGCCTCCCCCGAACTTGGTGGACGTTCGGTTTTTGGATGGGAGTACGACCCTCAAGCGAGTGCGGGTAAGCGAAAGGCATCTTAGTCCAACATTTTTCGACCGCTCGCACGTTCAGCTCGGTGCTATCGCTCCGCGCATTCGCTCTTCCCTCGTGAATATCACCATGATTTTTTCGATGGGCTGGCCAACCCGCCTGCTATCGCTGCTCGGTCACGTCATCGGCATCTTAGAGTTGCGAGGTCGCGTGGAACTTTTGTCACCGCTGATGTCTTTACGTGCACGGGCACTTTTGCCGCGTTCGCTTTTATTTGCGACTGATAATGATCGAGATGTTCAGACAAACAAAAATCGATGATCCGGATTCCGATAAGGCTTCGGAAGTCGCTGCGGTCATCGCCGAAGAAGGGCTGCGTTATGTAAACGATACCTCGCCGGGATATCGCCGCAAGCGTGTTGGCAAGTCATTCTCGTATTTCGATAAAGATAACAAGCGAGTCACAAACGCCGATGTCCTCCGCCGTATTAAATCGATAGGAATCCCTCCCGCATACGAAGCTGTGTGGATATGCCCTTCCCCCAATGGACATGTTCAAGCGACTGGTCTCGATGCGCGCGGTCGCAAACAGTACCGATATCATCCAAAGTGGCGGGAGATTCGCGATCAAGATAAATACGAGCACATCATGGAGTTTGCGGCGGCGCTACCAGATTTGCGCCGTCACGTTTCCGCTGACTTGAGGCGCGATAGGTTGCCGCGCGAGAAGGTACTCGCAACCATCGTGAGCCTTCTTGAAAAAACGCTGATACGTGTCGGCAACAACGAGTATGCCGCGACGAACAAGTCTTATGGGCTTACGACGATGCGCCGCAAGCACGTTGAAATTAAGGGAAGCACCTTGCGCTTTGAGTTCACAGGCAAGTCCGGCAAGCAATGGAAGTTGCAAGTTCAAGACAAGCGTATCGTTGCCATCGTTAAGCGCTGTGCCGATATTCCCGGGCATGAGTTATTCAAATATCTAGACGATGAGGGTCAGGCTCACACGATCGATTCGGGCGACGTTAACGCCTACATCAAAGAAATCACGCAGCGAGACTTCACTGCGAAAGACTTCCGCACCTGGGCCGGGACAGTATTCGCCGCTTTAGCGCTAGCGGAGTTTAAAAAATACGATTCTCAGGCTGAAGCCAAACGAAACGTGGTCGCGGCGATCGATAAGGTCGCGAAGCAGCTTGGCAATACACGGGCAATCTGTCGCAAATGCTACGTCCACCCTGAAATTCTTGATGCCTACATGTCCGGCGATCTCGTAAAAATGGTTGATGCTA
>JBAUCK010000411.1:0-7550 GCA_049677525.1 Xanthobacteraceae bacterium | reverse complement strand
CGTGGACGCTTTCCACATATGACGTGAACCCGGGACGCTCGCCGACAGCACCTGTGCTGCTCATTCCAATAATCGGGAGTTCGGTACGTCCCCTTGGCAGCTTTCCACTAATGCTACACGAAACTATTGCGGGGCGGGAGGCGGCTCCTGGCCGATACCGTTGAAAAAGGTTTTTCGGGGGGTCGAACACGAGACCCGCCAACTGAGGCGACCTTAAAAAGCAGAAGCCCCGACCCACCGGTCAGGGCTTCGCGTGCGCACGCGCCCAGAAGGGGCAAACCTGCCAAACGCGCCCGGCACAACCTACTCTATAGCACTACCCAAAAGAAAAAGCCCCGGCAGGGGTGTGATACTATTTTCGTTGCGTTCAAAGTGTTCCTAGCCCCGGGCGGTTTCGGGCATCAGCCTCCCAGCACTACAGACTGGGCCGCGAGGTGCTCGCTGGACTGGGACAGGTGAAGGCGGATAACGCCCGCAAAAACTGCGTCGCTGCTGCCCCAGGAATGGGAATGAATACAGGAGCGGCACTAAAACCCACGTCCCAGGAAGCATGGCCTGAAGCCGCACCTTGGCGATGGATAGTCCCAAGGAAACACCGTCAGTGGAACGCCGCCAGGCGAGCGCGCCCGCAGCGGCGGGTCGGCGCAAGCCGATCTCTCCGTGGCGCGCCCCGCACCCGCTGGTGCGGACATAAAACACTGCGTCTGTCGGCGTTCCGCTTCCTTCTTTTTCTTTCGTTTCGTTCTTTCTTCTTCGTCATTGCCGGGCTTGACCCGGCAATCCATGCGGAAGCGACGCGCGATCAAAACTTTCGGGTCGCCACTCGCAATCTGCAAGTCAACATGGACCACCGGGTCAAGCCCGGTGGTGACGAGAAAGCGTACTGCTGTTTGACATTGAGAATCAGAAAACGCGCGCTGCATGTGCCTTGCGTTCAGCCATATGCACCGCAGCGAACGCAATTGAACCTGTTTGTCGACAAAGGGGGTCGGCCGGCTTCCATGAATCTGAACCGTGATTCTATCCCGGCGCGTATTCGATCAATCAGAAGTCGTAGAACTCATATGTGAGAGGCGAGTAATCAGTGGAGAGCGATCATGAGAAAGCTCACTATAGTTGGAGCACTCCTCCTTGGAGCCGCGACCCTGAGCGCAGCGCCTGTTTCGTTGCGCTGGTCGGCCGACACAGGCGTGTCGGTATCCCAGGACAAGGCTCAAGCCGTCGTCGGCAGGCCCGCTACTCCGGGAAGTGTCGCCGGCGTCGCACGACGCAGCGCGCACCGCTCTGTCCATCGAGGCGCATGGTAAGCTCTATTTCTGCCGCTCCGCGCGCGCCAGCAATTGCTTGGCGCGCACGAGATGCGGTCGGTCGTACATAACGCCACCAATGCCGACCACGCCGGCGCCGGGACTGGCGGCAAAAGCGTCGATCACGGCGCGTGCATGCGCGACCGCGTTCGGCGAGGGCGTGAACACGTCGTTGATGATCGGCACCTGCGCGGGATGGATTGCCATTTTTCCGGTGAAGCCGTCGCGGCAGGCGTCCTCGCATTCGCGACGAAAGCCGTCAGCGTTGCGGAAATCCACGTAGACCGTATCGATCGCGGGGATTGACGCCGCCGCGGCGCCGGCGATGCAGAGCGCGCGAGCGAGCCGATAGGGATCGAGGAAGCGGCCGTCCTTGTCCCGATTGGCCTGCGCGCCAAGCTCGGCGGACAGATCCTCCGCACCCCAGGTCAGGCCGATCAGGCGCGCGCTCGAGCCGGCGAAAGTGCCGACGAGGAACATCGCCGCGGCGGTTTCGGTTGCGATCGGCAGAATCTTGATATGGCCATCGGGCAGGCCGCCCGTTGCCTCGCGCACGGCAAGCTTGGCGTCGGCGTGAACGACGGCGGCACCGCCTTCCGCCTTCGGCAGCATGATGGCGTCTGGTTTCGCCGGGGCTATGGCGTCGAGATCGGCATCGGTGAGGCCGGTCTGCAAGCCGTTGACGCGCACCATCATGCAAGGCCGCGATACGCTCGGTCCGCTCTCTTTCATGGCCTCTTTCAGAAACGCCGCGGCACTGTCGCGCGCGCGCGCTTTGCCTTCGAGCGCGATCGAATCTTCAAGGTCGACGATCAGCGCGTCGGCGCCGCTGGTCATCGCCTTGTCGAGCTTCTTCGGGCTGTCGGCGGGAACGAAAAGCAGGGATCGCATCGGGAAAATCTACTCGTGCGTGATGATCACTTCGGCCGCATGCGAATGAAGACTTGCCGGCGGCATTCGGCGACCAGCTTGTTGTCCTGGTTGAAGGCGCGGTGGTGGAATTCGACGATGCCGGCGCCGGGCCGCGATTTCGATTCGCGCTTGCCGACCACGTCGGTCGCGCAATGCACGGTGTCGCCCTCGAACAGCGGGTGGGGGAATTTAACGTCGGTCATGCCGAGATTAGCGATGGTGGTGCCGACCGTCATGTCGGAGACCTGGATGCCGATCATCAGCCCGAGCGTGAACAGCGAGTTCATCAAGGGCTGGCCCCATTCGGTCTCCTGCTCGCAGAAGTGCCGGTCGATATGGAGCGGCTGCGGATTGAGGGTCATGTTGGAGAACAGCATGTTGTCCATCTGGGTGACAGTCCGCGTATAGCGGTGCTCGGTCGTCTCGCCGACGACGAAATCCTCGAAATAAAGGCCGCCGCGCTTGTGCCTTATCGCCGTCTGCTGGCTCATTTTTCTCTCCTTGGCGCATGATTCGGAAAAGTGGGAACCGGTTTTCCGAAAAAGATCATGCGCAAACAAGTCCACGTTAAGTTCCCATTTACCATAATCGTTAATGATCGCTAACGCTCGGGAAGGCGGTGGGGGCCGGCAAGGGAGCAAAAGCATGCTGGTCGATTCCAGCAATCCGACCTCTGGTTCGGCGGACATAGGCGCTATTCGTCAGGCAGCTCAGGCCACCGGCACGAGCTTCCAATATCTATTGGCGACGGCACAGGTCGAATCCGGGCTCAATCCGCAGGCTGGTGCTTCAACGTCATCGGCGCGCGGCCTGTTCCAGTTCATCGAGCAGACTTGGCTCGCGACCATGAAGCAGTCGGGCACCTCGCTCGGCTATGGCCAATATGCCGACGCCATCACCAAGACGGCGTCCGGCAAATACGAGGTGCGGGATCCGGCGGTGCGCAGCGATATCCTTAAGCTGCGCAACGATCCGGCGGCGAATGCCGCCATGGCGGGCGCCTTCACCAAGGAGAATGCGACACTGCTGTCGCAGAAGCTTGGCCGTACGCCGAGCGAGGGTGAGCTTTATATCGCCCATTTTCTCGAAGTCGGCGGTGCGGCGAAGCTCATCTCGGCGTCATCCGATAATCCGAGCGGCTCCGCCGCAAGCTTGTTTCCGAGCGCTGCCCACGCCAATCCGTCGATCTTCTACGATCATACAACCGGCGGGCGCGAGCCTTGCACAGGTGCGCGAGGTGCTCACCGCGCGTTACGACGTCGCGGCGCGGGAGCGGCCGGTCAGCGGCACCAGCGTCGCGCAAGCAACCACTGCGCCCAACGTGGCGCTCTCAAAAGCGGCAACGTCTAGTCTCGCGACGCCAAGTATGGTGATGCCAATCGCGGTTTCCACCACAGTTCCGATCGCGATTCCGCGGGGAATGCCGATGCCCGACCCAGCCAAGACTGCGGCCGCCGCGGTGCCCGACACGGCCGGCATGACCAGCGCTTTCGCGGCGGCGACACCGCAACGCGCCGCCGCAAATACCGAGGTGTTCCACAGCCTGTTTTCCGACCCTGGCCGCTCCACGCCGGTCGCCGCTTTCGTCAGCCAGCTTTGGGGCGTTTCGGGTGACGGCCCGAGCGCGAACATGATGGGCGATCTGTTCAAGGACGACGGCAAGAGCGGCTAGGCCATGCGCGGGGACGGCATGAGAAACAATAAGAAACACGCGGGTGTTTATGGTGAACGCTTTGTTAAGCCACCAAATCTAGCATTGGGTCCAGCATCGGAATCAGTCCTTCCCCCGCGTGATCTGAGCGCCCAATGATCGTCCGCGATTTCCTGCAATGGATTCGTACCGCGCCTGCAAGCGACCGGGCGGAAGCGACCAGCGCGCTGGCGCGATCCTATCTCTACTCCGATCTGTCGCCCGACGATCTCGCTGCCGCCGAAGGCGCCATGCTGATGCTGCTCGACGATCCATCGCCGCTGGTGCGCCGCTCGCTCGCCGACGAGCCGCAGATCGCGGCGCCGGTCTACGCGCTGTCGCCACTCTTCGTCGATGCCGATCTGGTGGATGCGGTGGCAACCGGCGGGGCCGCGATTCAGGCCGCGATCTCAAGCCGCGCCGCCTTGCCACGTTCGGTCGGCGCCGCGATCGCCGAAGTCGATACCGCCGAATCTTGCTTGATCCTGGTCGAAAATTTCGATGCCGATATCGCGCCGTTCTCGATCGACCACGGGCGCGGCTTGGCGACGACATTGAGAATGCGCACGTAGAGCGACTTCGCCGAGATCGGTTTGGCGATGAATTCGGTGACGCCGGCGTCGCGCGCGATCATGACGCGTTTTTTGTCGGAATGGCCGGTGAGCATGATGATCGGCACATAAGGATTGGCGTTGGCGGGCTGGCGGATCATCTGTGCCAATTCCAGGCCGTCAAAGATCGGCATCACCCAATCGGCGATGACGATGTCGGGCATGAAATGGGTGAAGGTTTCGAGGCCGGACGCACCGTCATCGGCTTCATAGACTTCCCGCGCGCCGAATCCGTGCAGCAAAGTGCGCAGGATCCGCCGCATATGCGCGCTGTCTTCGATGACCAAAAAGCGCAAGCGGTTGAAGTCGATACGGAACATAGAATCCACCGTATGGCCGACGCTATATGCGTAAGCCCGGGCCGGCGCAAACGTAAAGAAACGTCGTTAAGCAGCGGTTAAGCTTTGCTCGCGGCGGCGCTGCAGGAATCCGATATTCCGTCCGCCAAATTTGGATATTTCAGTATCCGAATTGCTCGCCGAGGATCCGTTCGTCGAGACTGTGGCTTGGATCAAACAGCATGTGCATCGAGAGGCTGTGGTCCATGCTGATATCGACGGAGCGGACGGATCGCACCTCGTCGTGATCGGCGACTGCGGCAACGGGCCGCTTCTCGGCTTCGAGCACCTCGACAGTCACGTCGGCGCCATCCGGCAACAGCGCGCCACGCCAGCGCCGCGGCCGGAACGGACTGATCGGGGTCAAGGCCAGAAGCGGCGCGCCGATCGGAATGATCGGGCCCTGCGCGGAAAAATTATAAGCCGTCGAACCGGCCGGCGTCGCCAGCATGATGCCGTCGGCGACGAGCTCTTGGAGCCGCTCCTTGCCGTCGATGAGCACACGCAGACGCGCCGCCTGATAGGTCTGCCGGAACAACGAGACTTCGTTGATGGCGCGATGGCGATGGATGCGGCCGACTTCGTCGCGGGCGCGCATCATCAGCGGGTGAATGATCGTGTCCTGCGCCGCCGTGAGCCGTTCGAGCAAATCCGCTTCGGCATATTCGTTCATGAGAAAGCCGACGGTGCCGCGATGCATGCCGTAGATCGGCTTGCCGGAATTCATGAACCGTTGCAGGGTCGCAAGCATGAGCCCGTCGCCGCCGAGCGCCACGACCACATCGGCGTCCTCGGGCGTGGCGTCGCCGTAGCGGCGGACCAGCCGTTGCCGTGCGCGCTGCGCTTCCGGCACCTCGCTCGCGACGAAAGCGATGTGCTGATAGCCGGGTTTTGCGGGGCGCTTGGGCATGGCAGGCATCGCGGGCAGGGCCGAGCGGGAGGTTGGAATGAACCGCGGTTTGGAACGCGCAGTGCTCGTCTATACGACGTTTCCGTCGATTGGCGAAGCGGAGCGGGCCGGAAGGGCGCTGGTCGAGCGGAGGTTGTGCGCCTGCGTCAATATCCTGCCGGGAATGGTGTCGCTCTACTGGTGGCAGGGCGCGATCGAGCGCGGCGACGAAGCGGTGATGATCATCAAGACCCGCGCCACGCTGACCGAGCCGGTGCGCGCGGCGCTGCGGAAACTGCATTCCTATACGACGCCGGCGTTTCTAGTGATGCCGGTCGAGAGCGTCGATCCGGACTACCACGCCTGGATCGTGGCGGAGACGCAAGGGGCGGCGCAATAGCGGTCGGGTGAGGGGACGAATCAACTGCCGCTCATTCCCGCCGGAGCAGGAACGAGCGGCCAGCGTCGGAATATCAGGACGTGATTATTAGTACGTGACCGTGCCGTCGATCGCCGCCTTGAGCGCGGTATATTCGCGGCACGTCGTGCCACAGATGCTGGCGACCTTTTCGAGATCGTCCTTGGCCTTGAGGATGTTGCCCTGTTCGGCGTGCCACATGCCGTAATAGGACCAGGTCAGCGCGTGATTGGGATCGGCGGCGAGCGCGCGGTCGTACCAGACTTTCGCGTCGTCATAGCGGCCGAGCTTGCGGCTCGCATAACCGATCAGCGTCGCGACGTCGGCATTGTTGTCGTAGCCCATCGACCGCAGCGCGGCGATGCCGTCTTCATAGTCGTGCTTGTCGTAAACCAGTGCATAGGCCTTGTGCCAGCCCTTGAGGAAGTCTTCGGTCGAGCTCGATTTCTGCTTCTTCTTGGTGGATTTCGTCGTTCCCTGACTGCCCGGCTGTTGCGTCGTTGTCGACGACGGCGGGGAAGGACTGTTGCTCTCCATGGCGAGAGCCAGTTTCGGCACGGCGATTGTGAAGGTGGCCATGGAACTGACGAGAATGGCGGCGGCAGCAAGCAACGGCGTTTTGCGCATGACGTCTCTCCGGTTGCGGTGCGGTGCAGCACTAAGAACACCGGCATCCTAGCACTTCATCCCGGTATCGAATCACTTCGCCGGCACAATATTCCCGCGCATTCACGGCGACTGGGGGAGGCGGAAAACCCGTTGCATTACAAAGATTTCACGTAGGTGAACGAAGTCTGCTGGGCGACTTCAGGAGGCATTCAGCGGGCGGGGCGTAAATCTTCATGCCAACAAAGGCACGGCTTTGAGAGACGCGCTCTTAAACCGCTGCCGCGGGACAACAAGGAGAAGAAAAATGTTGAGGAAATTCGCCGCCGGCTTGCTCGCAACCGCTCTGATCGCGGGGCCGGCCTTCGCCCAGACGTCGACCTCGTCCATGCCGTCCGGCACTGCGCCGAACGCCGCCGCGCCAGCCAGCCAGAATCAGGCTGCTCCGGCGAAAGTGACGACCGCGCCCGCTAGCACCATGGCGGCGCCGGCCGTGACCAAAACCAAGCAGACGGCAAATCCGAGCAAAACGATCAAGCACGCGAAGCTGCACAAAAATACCGTCAAGCACGTCGCGAGCCGGTCGCACCTCAAGTCCGGCAAGGTGCATCAGGTGCGGCACGTGAAGTCCGCCAACACGCAAGCCAGAGTCGCGCATCAAAGCAAAGCCGCGACCGCAGCGAACCGCTCGTAGCGTCAAAGAGCTTGCGAAGAGTTTGCCTGTAATCCGGAATATGCACCCAACAACCGGTGCGAACCGAGGCCCGGATTGCACGCGC
>JBAUCK010000410.1:0-1642 GCA_049677525.1 Xanthobacteraceae bacterium | reverse complement strand
TCGTGCGAGTATCGCGGCACGCCAAATAGGCGGTCATTGCGGACGATGTTGCCCTTTTTCTTTTGATTGATTTGCAGGATGCCGATGATACGGCATGCCAAAACGAGACCGGGATAGGTCGCCGCATCGTGGATGACCATGATATCGAGCGGGTCACCGTCATCGGCTTTTGTGGAGGGTATGACGCCCCAGTCGTGGGGATAGGTTGGCGGGGCGCGGTTCAGGTCGGGGTGGGATTTTTAGTGGATCGGGCAGCCTGGGCAATGGCACTTAATAGATTTGGAAAAGCCATCCGATTCTAGCTAAGCCATGCGTAAAACCGGCTTGATAGTCACGCCGCTCTCGCTGTCGGCCGCCGCCTGGTTGATCTCGTCGAGCGCGTAGAACTTGATTAGCCGGTCGAAGGGAAACCGGCCTTGGCGATGCAGTTCGATAAGTTGCGGGATGAAAAGCTCCGGAATGCTGTCACCTTGAATGATGCCGCGAATGCTTTTGCCGGGCGACATCAGGCCGCCCATGTCGAAGCTCGCGCTGGTGCCGATGGGAGCGGCGCCGACAATGCCGCAGGCGCCGCGTGTGCCGAGCGCATCGACCGCCTGACGAACCACGTCCGGACGGCCGGTCGATTCCAGCGCGAAATCGGCGCCACCGCTGGTGATCTCGCGGATCGCCGCGACCGGATCGTCCTTGGCGGCATTCACCACATGCGTGGTGCCAAGCTCCTTGGCGAGCGCCAGCCGCGCCGGGATGACGTCGACCGCGATGATGGCGACAGCGCCGACGACCCGCGCCGCCATCACGGCGCTCAAGCCCACGCTGCCGGCGCCGAACGCGACGAAGCTTGCGCCGGGTCCGACCTTGAGCGAGTTCATCACCGCGCCCGCGCCGGTCTGGATGCCGCAGCCGAGCGGCCCGAGACGTTCGAGCGGCACATCCTTCGTCACCTTGACGACGGTGCGTTCATTGGCGAGCGCATAAGTGCCGAACGAAGATTGGCCAAAAAAGTGGTCGTGCACCGGCGCCGCGTGACTATCGCACATCGCCGTCGAGCCGTCCTCGCGTGCGCCGCCGAAGCAGAGCGGATGACCTTTGGCGCAATAAGCCGGCTCGCCGGCCGCGCAGCGGGCACAATGTCCGCACGACATATAGCTCAGCACTACATGATCGCCCGCCGCGACTTTGCGCACCGCCGCGCCGACGCGCTCGACAACGCCCGCGCCTTCGTGACCGAGCACGATCGGCAGCGGCACCGGATAGACTTGATCGCGGATGACGATATCGGTGTGGCACATGCCGGTGGCGACGATCCGCACCAGTACTTCGTCGGCGCGCGGCTCTTCGACGGTCAGCGCTTCGATCGCGAACGGGCCTCCCTTGGTGCGGACAATTGCCGCTTTAATGTTATAGCGCCCGGTGATCGATGTATCCGTCATTCGTTCCTCGGGAGGGTTCGGGTGTCTACGTCTGTTTCAGAAAGTCAAATGCGGTCAAGTTTCGTTTGGCCACAATATTCCTGTTAGCGGCTGGTGATGCATTACATCATCGAATTGGAAAATCTGTAAACCGATTTGCGCATCCCGCTCCGAAGTGGAGTACCGCGCGGCCGTCGCGACCTGGCAGTTAGCGATATTCGCCGCTCCCG
>JBAUCK010000409.1:0-9886 GCA_049677525.1 Xanthobacteraceae bacterium | reverse complement strand
CCAATCTGCACGCCGATCTCGATTACGAGGTTCTACGCGGCAAATTGCCGCCGAACGTGGTGCCGGCATTCGACGGCATGATGATCACTGTTGCAGATACTAGCTAATCAGGCATATA
The DNA here is from genome assembly GCA_049677525.1 of Xanthobacteraceae bacterium. Classification (GTDB taxonomy): domain Bacteria; phylum Pseudomonadota; class Alphaproteobacteria; order Rhizobiales; family Xanthobacteraceae; genus BOG-931. Next base: position 9,768 of record JBAUCK010000409.1, on the reverse strand, counting down.
TGGATAAAGTTCCATAATATGTGTTATGCGAATCAGGCTAATGCCGATCGGGGTGCCGGGCTGGGTCTGTACCCGGCCTCACCAAACGCCAGGCAGCAGCCGCCAGCGCACTTGCGCGGCATAGTCGCGGTAGCCCGGCAATTCGGCCTGCAGAACGCGGTCTTCCGTGACGACCCTGTACATCAGGAACGGTACGCTCAAGACCACGAGGAATGCCCAGGCGATCCACGAGCAAAGCGCGAGGCCGCTTGCGAGCATGACGAGGATGCCGGCGGCATAACCCGGGTGACGGACGACGGCATAAGGTCCGCTGTCGATCACGTATTGACCGCGGTCAGACTGGATACGGATGACCGACGAGAAGAAGCGGTTCTCGCGCATGGCCCATAGGCAGAGCGCGTAGCCGCCCGCGACCGCGATGAAGCCGATCACGCGCAGCCACAGCGGAACATCATCGCTCCAGTGGAAGCGGCCGCGGTCGAGCCCGGCAATCAGCCAGTGGGCAACAAGGACGAAAGCAAATAGCCGGAGCGCCATCGGCGGCTTTTGACCGCCCGGCCGCATCCGCTCTCGGGCCAGATCCGGATCGAGGGCGATGAGCGAAGCCACAAAGACCGCGGCCAATATAGACAGATAGATCCAGAAGGCCGGGATGGCGAATGTTCCCGCTCCGCCGAACAGCGCGGCGACGGCAAGAACCATGAACACGGCCGATTGAACATAGGCTGAGATGGGCATTGACCAATTCCCGTTTTGAATCGACAGAACGGACAACCAAATCAAAGTCGTGCTGCCGGCGCTGGCCGGCAAGTCCGCCGCCGACATTCGTCAGAGCAGACCATTCGCCACCGCAGACCCTTGCAGGACCCGTCATGACCCCTTCGCGCGATATCGGCCGCCTCCTCGAAATCATGGCGGCACTGCGCACACCCGGAACCGGCTGTCCGTGGGATCTGGCGCAGAATTTTGCGACGATTGCGCCCTACACGCTCGAAGAGGCTTACGAGGTCGCCGACGCGATTACGCGCGACGATATGGCCAATCTCAAGGAGGAGTTGGGCGACCTCCTGCTCCAGGTCGTCTATCACGCCCGCATGGCGGAGGAACGCGGCGCATTTTCGTTCGGCGATGTCGTGCAAGCGATCACCGAGAAGATGATCCGGCGCCATCCGCATGTGTTCGGCGATATGGCGGGTGACCTGCAGGCACACGGGCCGCAGGCGGTCGAAGGCTTGTGGGACCGGATCAAGATGCAGGAGAAGCGGGATAAGGCGGTGGGCAACAATGCCGGCGCTGCAAGCGGCGCGCTCGCCGGCGTGCCGGTGACGCTCCCTGCCCTGACGCGTGCATTAAAACTTCAGGCCAAAGCCAGCAAGGTCGGCTTCGACTGGAACGATCCGCGCGCGGTGCTGTGCAAGATTCGGGAGGAAGCCGATGAGATCGAAGCCGAACTCGACGGCAAGCCGGACGACGCTGCGGCCGAGGTCGGCGATTTGTTGTTTGCTGCGGTCAATCTGGCGCGCCATTTGCGCGCCCATCCGGAGGCGGTGCTGCGCGAGACCAATCGCAAGTTCGAGCGCCGCTTTGCCTCGATCGAGAAGGCGCTGGCCGCGCAAGGCAAGGCGCCGCAGGACTCGACGCTGGCCGAGATGGACGCACTCTGGGACGAGGCTAAAAGAAGCGAATGATTGCAGCGGTACGTCGGCCGTTGGCGAATTTCGCCCGCACGGCTGCCACCCGATCCGGATCGGCCCGCACCGTCATGGCGATGCGCCCATTATTGTCGAGCCCTTTGTGGAGCACTTCGGTATGGCGATGCAGCCAGCTGACGCCGGCGCCGTCAGCTGGATCGAGGTTGAGCTCGATTAGCACTCGCCCGGCGCTCAACCTCGCCTCGATCGCCGCGTCGAGTGTATCGATCCCCTCCCCGGTGATCGCCGAAACCAGGGTCGGCCGCTCCGCCAGCGGCCGGCGCTCGGCGATGTTCTGCAGCCGCAGCCGCTCGGCCGAATCGAGCCGGTCGATCTTGTTCCAGACTTCGATCAAAGACCGCTTGTCGCTCGTATTCAGTGGATCGATGCCGAGCTGGCGTAGAATATTTTGGACGTCGGCCAATTGCGCTTCAGCGTCATCGTGCGAGACGTCGCGGACATGCAAGATGACGTCGGCTTCGATCACCTCCTCGAGCGTGGCGCGAAACGCCGCGATCAGCACGGTCGGCAAGTCGGAAATAAAACCAACGGTGTCGGAGAGAATAATGCGCGCGCCGTGCGGCAGGTCGGCCGCGCGCAGCGTTGGATCGAGCGTTGCGAACAGCATGTCGGCCGAGAGCACGCTCGCGCGCGTCATGCGGTTGAACAGCGTCGACTTGCCGGCATTGGTGTAGCCGACCAGGGCGACGATCGGATACGGCACGCGGCGGCGGCTTTCGCGATGCAGTTCGCGGGTGCGCTTGACCTTGGTCAGCTCGTTTTCGATCTTGGCAAGCCGTTCCTCGATCATGCGCCGGTCGGCTTCAAGCTGTGTTTCGCCGGGACCGCCGAGAAAGCCGAAGCCACCGCGCTGCCGCTCGAGATGGGTCCAGGTCCGCACCAGCCGGCTTTTCTGATAGGTCAGATGCGCATGTTCGACTTGCAGCGCGCCCTCGCGAGTGCGGGCGCGCCGGCCGAAAATCTCGAGAATGAGGCTCGTGCGATCGAGAACCTTGGCGTTCCATTCCTTTTCAAGATTGCGCTGCTGCACCGGAGTGAGTGCGCAATCCATCACCACGATGCCGACGTCGAAGCTTTTGACGAGGCCGGCGATCTCCTCGACCTTACCCTTTCCGAGATAGGTCGCCGGCCGCAGCGTCCCGAGCATGACGATGCCGGAATGCGCGACGTCGAGATCGATGGCGCGGGCAAGCCCGACCGCCTCGTCAAGTTTTGCCGTGGACGTACGATCGGCAGACCCACTAGATTTGGCGCGCGCTTCGACGCGGCGCAGCATCGGCTCGATCACGAGCGCGCGGCCAGTCGAGCGACCGTCTGCCGAGTCCTTGGGGCTCAGCCGATCAGTGCGCGTGTCGCGACGTCGTGGCTCCAAACAGACCTATTCCCCGGAGGGTGCTTCCTCGGCGCCCTCGAAGAGCTGCACCGGATGACCCGGCATGATGGTCGAGATCGCGTGCTTATAGACGAGCTGCGAATGCCCGTCCCGACGCAACAGCACGCAGAAATTATCGAACCAGGTGACGACGCCTTGGAGCTTCACACCGTTCACCAGAAAGATCGTGAGCGGAATCTTGGCTTTGCGGACGTGATTGAGGAAGGTGTCTTGTAAGTTTTGTGCGCGCTCGGCTGCCATTGCCGTTTGTTCCGTTCTTTTGTACCGCGGTCCCCTTTGCCGCGGGTCGTTTCTTCTGCCTTCGTCAGTCCTCTCGTTTTTCGGCCTCACATTTCAAGTCGGGCCGTTTGGACCCGAAGGACCGACCATTAGAAATCGCCCCGGGGACCGATGCAAGCCCAACTTGGCGGCAATACGGCTGGAAAACAACCTGGGCTGGCCAAACCCGGACCTAGCTGGCCTCAGCGAAGCGGTGAAATTCCCGACGGAGCGCAGTCGCAAGCAGGCCCGGCGCGCCGTTGCCGATCGGATGATCGTCGATGCGCACCACCGGAAGGACGATCTGGCTTGCCGAGGTGATGAAAGCCTCGCGCGCCGCATAGGCCTCTTTCAAGGTAAAAGCGCGTTCCTCAAGCGTTAAGCCCTGCGCCTTGATTACGTCGAGCAACACAGTTCGGGTGATGCCGCGAAGAATCGCGTGATCGGCCGGCCGCGTCACCACGGTGCCCGCTGCGGTGACGATCCAGGCATTGGCAGAGGCTGCTTCGGTCACGGCACCGTCCTGATCGACGAACCAGGCGTCGCGGGCGCCCTGCTCTACGGCCGCCTGCCGCGCCAGCACGTTGGGCAGAAGCCCGATGGTTTTGATATCGACCCGGCCCCAGCGATTGTCTAGGACACTGACGACGGCAATGCCCTTTTCGGCGAGCGCCTCATTGCGCGCTCCGTTCAGTGAGCGCGCCGTCACGACGATGCTGGGTTCGACCGGCACCGTCGGAAAGGCATGATTGCGGCGCGCGACACCGCGCGTGATTTGCAGATAGACGATGCCGTAACCGATGCGGTTGCGCCTGACGGTTTCGTGCAGGACAACATCGAGCGCGCGTAACGATATCGGTATGCGAATGCGCAATTCGGACAGCGACCGCTGCAGCCGTTCGAGATGACGCCGCTCGTCGATGAGACGGCCGTCCCTCACCTCGCAGACTTCATAGACGCCGTCGCTGAACTGATAACCGCGATCCTCGACATGGATCTTGGCGTCGCGCAGCGGCAGGTAACGGCCGTTGACATAAGCGATCCGGGACATCGAAGTCAGTCGATCCCCAGCGCTTTGAGCTTGCGGTGCAGCGCGGAGCGCTCCATGCCGACAAATTCGGCAGTGCGCGAGATGTTGCCGCCGAAGCGGTTGATTTGCGCCAGAAGATATTCGCGCTCGAACACTTCGCGCGCTTCACGCAAAGCAAGACTCATCAGATGCTCGCCGCCATTGCCGTTCGGCATGTTCGGGATCATCGAGCCGACGTCCTGCGGCAGCATTGATGCCGTGATCACCGCTTCGGGCTCGCCGCCGGCAAGGATCATCAGCCGTTCGACATTGTTGCGCAGCTGCCGGACGTTGCCGGGCCAATCGTGCGATTGCAGGACGGCGAGCGCATCGGCGCCGACATTGCGTTTCGGCAGGCCGGTGGTCTGCGAAATCTGCGACATGAAATATTCGACGAGCTCGGGAATGTCCTCGCGCCGCTCCGAGAGCCCGGGCACGCGGATCGGCACCACGGAGAGACGGTGATAGAGGTCTTCGCGGAACTTTCCGGCGGCGATATCGGCTTCGATATTGCGGCTGGTCGACGACACGATGCGCACGTCGACCGTGACCTTGGTGCTGCCGCCGACGCGCTGGAAGGTCTGGTCGACCAGCACGCGCAATATCTTGTTTTGCGTTTCGCGCGGCATGTCGGCGATTTCGTCGATGAACAAAGTGCCGCCATGGGCCTCTTCGAGCGCACCCACCTTGCGGCTCGTCGTGCCATTGCCGCCGTCGACGCCGAACAGCTCGACCTCCATGTGCTCCGGCGTAATCGCGGCGGCGTTGATGACGACGAACGGCCCATCGGCGCGCGCCGAATGGCCGTGAATGGTGCGCGCGGCAAGCTCCTTGCCGCTGCCGGAGGGCCCGACAATCAATATCCGGCTATTGGTTGGCGCCACCTTTTCGACCGTCTGCCGGAGCTGATTAGCGGCGGGCGAGTGCCCGACCAACGTGGCGGCGAGCGGCGCGAATTGTTTGAGCTCGCGCACCTCGCGCCGCAACCGCGAATTCTCCAGCGCCCGCTCGGCGACCAGCAACAGACGGTCGGCCTTGAACGGCTTCTCGATGAAATCGTAAGCGCCACGCTTGATCGCGGAAACCGCCGTTTCGATATTGCCGTGACCGGAAATCATCACCACCGGCAGTTCCGGATGGTCCTGCTTGAGCCCGTCCAGCAATTGCAACCCGTCGAGGCGGCTGCCCTGCAGCCAGATGTCGAGGAAAACGAGATTGGGCCGCCGCGCAACGACGGCCGCCAGCGCCTCATCGCTGTCGCGTGCCGTGCGGGTTCCGTGACCCTCGTCCTGCAGGATACCCGCGACCAGTTCGCGGATGTCCGTTTCATCGTCGACGATTAGGATATCGGATGCCATAGTCAAACCGCCGCCCTGTAATAGTTTTGCCGATTATTCGGTCTCTCGCTCGTTTCGTTCAGCAAGTCTCTTTCACCCGGCACTTGGTTTCGATCAGTGTCGTGACATTGGTTATTCAGCCGCCACGCGTGGTTCGGCGGTCTCGTCCGCCCCTTTCACTGGCTCGGCGACAAAGCGCAACTGCATCCACGCGCCGCGCGCGCCCGGCGCTTTGTCAGACGCGTCGCGCAGTTCAAGCTTGCCGCCGTGTTCTTCTAAAGCGCGATTGACGATGGCGAGACCGAGGCCGGTACCCTTTTCGCGCGTCGTCACATAAGGTTCCAACAGCCGGGCGCGGTTTTCCTTCGGCAAGCCGATGCCGTTGTCGATGACATCGATGACGATGTCCTTGCCGTCCCGCGCCGTGCTCACGACGATACGGCCGCGGCCAAGCTCAGCCGGCGGTACCGCCGCAATCGCCTCAGTCGCGTTCTTCACGATATTGGTGAGAGCCTGCGAGATGAGCCGCCGGTCGAAGCGCGCCGACATGGCCTCCGCGGGCAGTTCGACGTGGAAGTCGATATCCGGGTGTGCGACCCGCAACAGGAACACCACCTGCCGCACGGTCTCGGCGACATCCTCGTCGGCGATCACCGCTTTCGGCATGCGGGCGAAGCGCGAAAATTCGTCGACCATGCGCCTGATGTCATCGACCTGGCGCACAATGGTCTCGGTGCATTGATCAAACACGGCGGGGTCTTCGGTGATCGACTTGCCGTATTTGCGGCGCAGCCGCTCGGCCGACAATTGAATCGGGGTGAGCGGATTCTTGATCTCATGCGCGATGCGGCGTGCGATGTCGGCCCAGGCCGACGTACGCTGCGCCAAAACGAGTTCGGTAATGTCGTCGATGGTCGTCACATAGCCGTGCTCGGCTTCGGTAGTCTGCTCGCTGGTGACGCGCACCGAATAATTTCGTTCCTGGCCGTTGCGCGACACCGCGACCTGACGCTGGACAAGACGCTGATTGCCGTTGCGCGCGGCGAGGAAAATGTCGGCGAGTTCAGGGGCGACTTCGGCGAGCGGCAGGCCGAGCACTTCGCTTTCTACTCGTCCGACCAGCCGCTCCGCCGAGCGGTTGAGGATGGAAATCCGCCCGTCGCCATTAACGCCGATGACGCCGGCGCTGGCGCCCGAAAGCACGGCTTCGGTAAATCGGCGCCGACTGTCGATGAGGTCGCGCGCGCGCACGATGTCGTCGTGCTGCGTGCGCAGCTCCTGGGTCATGTTGTTGAAGGTCTCGCCCAATCGCGCGAGATCCCCCTCCGACGGGTGCACCGGCACTTGAATGTTCAGATTGCCGGTCGAGACCACGTTCGCTGCGCCGATCAAGCGCCGGATCGGCGCAACCAGTCGGTTGGCGAAATCGAGTCCGATCCAGGCAGCGGACAAGAGCACGATCAGCGCGATAACCGCGAACATCAAGGCGAACGCGACTTGAATGCCCAGCCGCCGCGCTTCAAGATTGGCATATTCGCCGACGTTCTCCTGCGTCGCACGCAATTGCTGCACCACGCGCGGGTCGAGCAGGCGGGCGACGTAGAGATACATATCGTCGTAGCCGCGCAGCTTGACGACTGCGGCGACGTGATCGCCCTCGGGGATGAGCGCGACCTGCGGATCCGTTTCTGTGGTCTCGCTGAGAAGCTGCGCCGAGGGCAGCACGATTTTCGGCGCCATCATGACGTCGGCGCGCTCGACCGTCGAACCGTCGGGTTTGATGATGATGGCGGCGGCGAGATTGCGGCCGGTGGCCTGCGCGGTGAGGAATTTGCGGAACTGATCGCGGTCCTGATCGAAGACCGGTTTGGCGCGGCCAAGGTCGTAGGCCATGGCCAGAACCTCGCCGCGGATCGCTTCGGCGTGCTCGTTCACATAAGCGTTCGCGACGATCAGCGACTGTTCGATCATGGCGCGCGTGCGCGTCGAGAAGAAACGGTCGAGGCCACGATCGAGCGTCGTCGACGCGACCAAGGCGATAAGAATTGTCGGCACCGCGGCGATCACCGCGAACAGGCTGACGATCTGAATGTGCAGGCGCGAGCCGGCGCGCCCGCGCCGCCGTGCCTGGATGACGACCCAGACTTCGCGCCCGATAATGGCGAGCAGGAGAATCCCGGTGACGGCGTTGCCAAGCAGGAGCTGCTTGACCACCTCATCGACGGGCGCGATCCAGGTCAGACCGCCGAGCACCAGGAATGTGACGGTGGCCCACAACAGCGCAAGTCCGAGCGCGATGGCCCCTATCAGCCGTGATGACATCGGCGTCGGGGCCATGAGCAACAGAGCGTCCGTCACGATATTGCCGACGAGCAGCAAAACCACGATCGAGGCCTGTATCAGCGCGGTCGGCGTCGCGGTGGCGGCGGGGCTGCCGTGAATGAGCGCGTTCAATAGATTGAGCGCAGTCGCCAATGCGTGGATCGGCTCGATCGGAGTTATCCCCGAGAGCACCAGAAGAGTGAGTGCTGCCGAGAAAAGTGCCATGCTGTCTGCGATCGGACCAATCAGCCGCGAGCCGAGTGGCGCCGGCGCTGTAGCCACCGGTTCAAGCGGGGCGAGCTGTTCAGCAGTCGACATTCAAACTTCCCGGAGACGTAACGACGTTTGAATTGCAATCGAAATTGCGGAGGAACGGAAACCACCCGTCCCAAGGTCCCACCCCAGGCCGATGCCTAGGTGATGCTTTTATACAACAATGTTGCTCAATTGCGACATTTTCTTGCTCTGAACATTTGCCAAGCAAGATCAATGATAAGCGTTTTACAAGGCTTTCCCGGATTCGCGTGAACGAAGCCGGATCAAACCGGCCAATTGTAAAACGTATTCTGGTCGTCCAGGACGCTGCGCCGCTCCTCCTGCCGGCAAACGGCCCCAGTTTGCGCTGTCGCAATACTTTCAATCTTATTCGCTACCCCACTTCCTAATTCAGGTGAAAAGCAAACTTCGGTGCACGCGAGTGGCGCGCGTTCTCGACAAACGCTGGGCTCAAGCATCCTTCGCGCAATGCGATTGGGGGGTATGCTTTTCTGAAAAAAGCCCCGGCATTGCGAGTGCGTCGACTGCGGTAGGCACATACGGCGCCGGGGCTTTGGGGTACGCCAGTATCGATTACGACTCACCCCCATGAGAGTTCCGCTACTCGAGCTGATCCCCGAGAAAATTCTATTATATGAAAAGTGGCCAGTCGAGATTTTAAAAGGCTACTTAGATTCCAATGTCGCATGGGCACCGCTCGATAATCGACGTTACGCTTGGTTTGAAATTAAAGAGCCGCCAACGGAGGCGGCCTATTGAGCCATTCGTTCGCGTTTAGGAGGTTTTTGCGGCGCCGGTCTCCTGTGGGGCGCTGACGCGCCGAGCGAAATGCGCGCGGTGCACCGGCTGCGGCAACCGTGGCGCAATCCTCAAGCATCCAACATGGGGCGGCAGCCGCGTCGGCTTTATGTCGTTTCCGGTTGACGGACGATAACGGACGACACCGCCGGCACGAGAGGTCCACTGGCGCGATCTGGGGATACGGGGGAGCAGACCACTTTGCGGCGTCGCCCGTCCATTTCTTTAATTCAATCGGCGATCGAATGTTCCGGCCAGCGCGTGCGCGGCACCAGCCGATGGTGACGGCTCGAAGCTGTCACCGACAAGCATCGCAGGCGAGCTGCGCGAGGATCACGGGCCTAGCCTAAGAGGTCGGTGAAGCTGCCCGGGCCAAGATCTTCTCCACCTGGACATGCGTCCAACGGCCGCCTCTAGCCGTGGCGACCTTGCGGGCATTGAGCTGCCCGGCAATGGCATTACGGCTCTTGTGCCCCGCGCCCTGAATTTCCCGGATGATCGGCAGCACGTTTGAAGCAAAGCGACTCGTCTTAGCCTTTAGGGCGATGTGCATGCGCTTCACTGCGCCCTTCGGATCTGGGGTGCCGAGCCGCCTCCCCCGCG
>JBAUCK010000408.1:0-1526 GCA_049677525.1 Xanthobacteraceae bacterium | reverse complement strand
GGATGGGGGCGACGCACTTCCTAATGAAGCGTCTGCCAAAGGTTGCCACCGAGATGGCACTCCACGTGCTCGCCTACAATCTCACCTGGGTGATGAACATCATGGGCACCCAGCCGCTCATGGCCGCAATCCGAGCATAGTCAAAGCCGCAAACAGCAACTCGCGCCTTTGCGGCAATACGTTTTGACACGGCCAAGATCCATCGCGGACACGAGCGGCCCATTTTGCTGTGATGCGAAAGCAGAGTCTTCGATCCGAAATGTGTTAGGTTCAGATCCTTGGCGCTGCTGACGTTCGGGAGACGACAGTTGAAGCTCATCCAGTTCCGCGAGCCGGGTCCGCCTAGCGTACTGCGATGCCTCGACATGCCCATCCCAGAGCCGAAGCCGGGCGAAGTATTGATCAGGGCACATGCAATCGGCGTCGGCATTCCCGATTGCTTGATCCGCGCCGGAACTTACAGCCATATGCCGCCGCTGCCGGCGACGCCGGGCACCGAACTCGCTGGCACAATCGAGAAGATCGGATCGGGCGTCACAACCCGCCAGTCCGGTCAGCGGGTTTACGCCACCGCGCGCGAGCGGCCCCATCGTGGCGGCCATTATGCGGAATATGTTACGGCGCCTGCGGAAGCGACTTTTCTCCTGCCAGACAATGTTGATTTCGATGCCGCGGCGGCGCTCGCCAATTATCAGGTCGCCTATCACATCTTCTACGATGCCTTGCAACTGCGCCGGGGCCACGCAGTACTTATCTATGCCGCTGCTGGCGGCATGGGCAATGCGCTGATCGACCTAGCGAAGGCAGCGGGCTTGACCGTCATAGGGGTGGTCAGCAGCGACAACAAAGCGCGCTTCGCCCGCGATCTTGGCGCCGATTATCTCATCAACCGCAAGAGTGAGGGGATCGGCGAGCGGGTCAAGGAGTTCACGCATGGTCGCGGCGTTGAGGCCATCATCGATCCAGTCGCTGGACCGGGGTTCCCCGACAATATCGCCATGCTCGCACCTTGCGGGACGCTCGTCATTTACGGCGCGCTTGGCGGGAAGGCGCCGCTCGATCTGCTGCCGACACCAAAGGTGCGCAAGAACTCTCCGGCGGTGCGACAGTTCACCATCCACACGTGGGACGATCTCGTCCACGAACGTCGCGCTGGAATGCGCGCGCTCATCGAGATGCTGGCGGCCGGCAAGCTTCGTCCACGCATCCATGACCACCTGCCGCTTGCCGACGCGGCGCGGGCGCATGAGATGCTCGAAAGCGGCGCGGTGCTGGGCAAGCTGCTGCTGCGGCCATGAGGCTGGATTGCGTCAAGATTTCTCTGCCAACTCGATAATGCCTGCTGTTGGCCCGGAGCGAACATTTGCTGCCATCAATTGACGCACTGCGAAAGGTTCACTCGATCACCTCGTCGGCGCTCGCGAGCAAGGATGGCGGCACGGAGAGGCCAAGCGCCTTGGCGGTGGTCAGGTTGAGCACAAACTGCAATTTGGTGGGCCGCTGTACCGGCAAATCCGCAGGCATTG
>JBAUCK010000407.1:0-2953 GCA_049677525.1 Xanthobacteraceae bacterium | reverse complement strand
GGCTGATCGGTACGGGACTGCTGCTGATGGCCGCAAGCAGCTATTGGATGTCGCAGATGAATCTCTTGATCAGTCCGGACCAAGTCATCTGGCCGCGGGTCGTTTTGGTCGTGGGACTATCGATATGTTTCGCACCAGCAAACGTGGCCGCCTATCTCTACCCGCCGGCCGCAATGCGTGGGGCGGCTGTGGGCTTGTTGAGTCTTCTGCGCAACGAGGGCGGCAGCGTCGGAACGTCCATGGCTCAGACCGTGCAGGAACGGCGTGATCAATTTCATGCGCTGCGGCTCGGCGAAAGCCTCGATTATTTCAATCCAGCGGTACAGTCCTTCCTTGAGCAGGCGCAGGCGCGTTTTCTCCAGCAGACCGGCGACCCGGCTGCCGCGCAGCAACTGGCCTGGCAGGCGCTGGAAAATCTGCGGCAACAGCAGGCGTCGGCACTTGCCTATTTCGATACCTTTTGGCTATTCGCCGTCGTGATGCTGACGCTGATCCTTGTCGTTTTCTTCATGAAACGCTCGGTGGCCGAGAAAGGCGCGCATATCGGCGGCGAATGAACAGACAAGTGCGTGCTCCGCGAGGAGATTGGTGCTTCAACGCAACCACCCTTTGGCACATCGATGCCGTAGAGTGGGCGCCGTCCACAGCATCATTAGCGGCCACGACGCAATCAGGCGCTCGTTTCCGCTTTTGCCCCCGAATGCAGACATTCGCCAAGATGAGTGGCGTGACCGCTAAGGGCCAGAAGTGGAAATCGCCCCCACCTTATTGACCTCGCAGGCGGCAACGTTGCGCCGCGGCTAATAGGGGTTTATTCGCAAGACCGACCGGCTAGCCCAGCGGAAAGAGCATCGTCGGGCCGCGCCGAATATGATTGCTTACCGTGGAATGAATACGATGGCATCAGACAACGTTTCGACGGAAACGAAAAGCCTGCCCGCTGAGATGATCTTGAAATTCCGCTGTCCGGCGGGGCTTGAGACAATCTTACCACGGCCCGTCCCGGCGGTGCGAGCGCTGCCAGATTGGTTCAAGGCCCTGCCAACAACAGCATTCAATCAAACGATGGGCGAAAAGACCTTCACGGTAAAGAAATGCCCCCCTTTTATCGATGCAATGACGTTCGGGTTTATGATCCCGCTGGCGATGGATCTGGAAGTTCGTGACGGCGAGTTTACCTGGGATTTTGATATGCCCCCCGGCGTGGTCGGCAACTACCCTCAGTCGCCGGTCGGCTTCCACGATCCAAGTCAGGCTGCTGGTACGCCGTTCTTCGACGAGGATCGGTTCATCATCAAATTCAATAATTTTTGGACAATACACGCCCCAAAGGGTTATTCGTTGTTGTTCACGCACCCCATTCATCGGGACGACTTGCCGTTTACGACGCTTACCGGCCTCGTTGATTGCGACAATTTCTATGACAGCCCCTTGAATTTTCCGGCCCGCTGGAATGATCCGGATTTCAATGGTTTATTGCCGAAGGGCACTCCGATTGCCCAGTGCTTGCCGGTAAAACGCGAAGCATGGGATGCTGAATTCGAACTCCTGTCCTCAGAGGATACGACTCGTATGATCGAGACGCGTAACGCGATCGCCAGCGAGGCCGATGTCTATCGCCGCCGTTTTCGTGCCCTCAAGCGCTAAGTCTTAAGCTCACGCATGAACCGCGCCGCTCCGCTGGGCTTAAGCCAAGCGCGGCCACGTCCCGACGATGCCAATGATGATAGTGCCTTACCATACCACTTCGAATCGCTTCGAGCAGCCGTGCGAAAACAGTCAAAGCCGGCGTCGCGTTGCCCGGTCCTTAGCAGACAGTGGCCCAGGCTGATCCACGTGTTCTGATCGCTCGGCTCAATTAGAAGAGCTTGCCGCAAACACCGCACTGCTGCCTGATATTCGCCTGCCTGCTGATGGGCGCCGGCTAAGCCCGAGAAGCCGTAGAATGAACGAGGTGATATCGCAAGCGCTTGCGAAAAGGCGGATTTGGCTTCGGCCAGGCGCTTCTGTCGAAGAAGCGCAAAACCGAGCTCGAGCGAAAGCTCCGGCATCAACGGCGCGATCTTCAGTCCACCCGAAAATGCGATAATCGCCTCGTTATCTCGATTCATTGCGCCGAGGAGAAGACCTAATTCATGAAAGGCGGCAGGAAATGGCGGTTGCCGCTTTGTTGCACGTTTAAGCTTCGACAGCGCATCTGCAAGCTTCCCGGTCCGACGCAGCGCAATGGCAATCTGAGTGTCAAGCTCGGAATCGCGGCACCTGCGGGCGGCGTCCCCCAGCAACTTGATAGTATCCTCAAAGCGGTCTTGCATCAGCATGGCATAGCCGAGGACGCGCAGCGCTGGGATATTGAAGGCGTCAGCCTGTAACAACGCTCGCGCGATCCGCTCCGCTTCTTCAGCGCGTTCCGCGCGTAGCGCCAAGCTTGCGCTTTGAATGGCGTCACGCGTTAGCTCGCCGCGGTCTCGCGATGAGAATTTCGGTTTTATCACGATCTCAATCGAAGATGTATGTCGGTTCCTAGGGTCTATACTGAAGCAATTTATAATTGAATCAATTCATTTTGCGAAACGAAATCAGGCCCTCGCAATGGAGCTCCTGAACACATGCCGGCGGTGAAATGCCGTCCGCGAGGTCCCCGTTGGGTCATTGGGCGACATTTATTATCCCGCGCGGCGTCAGGTCCGATTCACTCCAAAGGGCCGACATCTGTGAGAACGGCTGTCATGTTAAGCGCCATGTGTGGACGGCTCCGAGTTGGCAAGGTTTATTTCACGAGTGCAGCATTGGTCGGTGCAGCCATGTGTTCGGCCTCGCCGATGGCGTCTCCGTCAAGAGCTGATCTAGGCAGACTGCGATCCAAGGTGGAGTGCGCGGATCGGGTCCCAATCGGCAGCACGCACTTTAAAGTGTGATGACCCAAACGGGTTCTCCCGATCCCTGCAACGAC
>JBAUCK010000406.1:0-7085 GCA_049677525.1 Xanthobacteraceae bacterium | reverse complement strand
GGTGATCACCGACGCCGGCGCCAAGCGGCTGCATTCCTATCCGATGAATTTCCAGACCATTGCCGCTTAGAGCATGATCCGGAAATGTGGAATCCGGTTTTCAGAAAAGATCATGCTCAATCAAAATTCAGGAGTGCATGCGTGAGTGACACCAAGCCGAACTATCCGCCGATCCGCCGCGTCATCACCGGCCACGAAGGCGAAGTCGCCAAGGTCATGATTGATGCGCCGGCGACCAACGCCAAATATCCCGGCACCGGCAACGTATCCACCATGATCTGGTGCACCGACAAGTCGCCCGCGGCGATGCCCGCCGGCAAGAACTTCGAGGACATGGGCGCGCGCATTCTCGGCACGGCGCCGCCGGCGCACGGCACCCGCTTCGCGGTGATCGACTTCCCGCCGGGCAATAAACCGCATATGCATCGCACCGAAACCGTCGATTATGTGCTCGTGCTCGAAGGCGAGATCGAGATGGACATGGACGATTCCACGGTGAAGCTGAAAGCCGGTGACGTCATGGTGCAGCGCGGCACCAATCACGCCTGGGCCAATCGCAGCAATGCGCGCGCCCGCGTCGCTTTCGTCTTGATCGACGCCGAGCCGCTCGGCATCGGCAAGCCGGTGATCGGCACCGCGAACGCGCGCTAAAAGCTCAGAGCATGATCCCGAAAAGTGGAAACCGGTTTCCCGCCTTCGCGAAGCCTGCTTCGGCGGGCGTAGCAAAGTCGGAAAAGATCGTGCTCAAACGAAAACTCTGAGATGCTCGAATTTCGCAATATCAGTTTCTCGTTTCCGGGCCGCCGCGGCCCGGTCGAGGTGCTGCGCGACGTGTCGTTCTCCTGCGAGGCCGACGAGACCGTTGCCGTGGTCGGGCCGAGCGGCTGCGGCAAATCGACTTTGCTCAGCCTCGCCATCGGCCTGCGCAAGCCGACGGCCGGAGAAGTGCTAGTCGACGGCCGGCCGGTGAAAGGCGCCGACCGGCGGCTCGGCATGCTGTTTCAGCAGACGACATTATTGCCGTGGCGCTCGGTGCTGGAGAACGTCGAGCTCGGCCTCGAAATTCGTGGCGAACGCAAGGCGCAGCGCCGCAAGTGCGCGCTCGCTTTGATGAATCAATATGGTCTTGGCGGCTTCGAGCGCAAATATCCGCACGCATTGTCCGGCGGCATGCAGAAGCGCGCGGCGCTGGCGCAGACGCTCGCCGTCGAGCCGACCGTGCTTCTGCTCGACGAGCCATTCGCCGCGCTCGATGCGCAGACCCGCGTCGTCATCGAGAACGACGTCGTGAAAATCTGCCGCGCCGGTAAGCGCAGCATGATCCTCGTCACCCACGACATCGCCGAAGCGATCTCGATGGCGGATCGTGTCGTCGTGCTGAGCCGCCGGCCGGCGACGGTGAAGCAAGTTTTCGAGATCCCGCTGAGCCGCAAAGCTGCAAGCGTCGCCGACGTACAGAGCGTGCCGGAATTCTCGCATTTCTTTAAGCTGATCTGGGATGCGCTCGATATCAGCGTGACCGGCATGAGTGCTGATATGAGCTCTGCCGCATGACGCTCACCCATCGCCTTGTCGTCATTCTCGGCCGGCTCGCGGTGCTGGCGGTGATCCTGGCCGGCGCCGAAATCGGGGTGCGCTCGGGCGCGCTCAGCGACTTGTTCTTCTCGAGCCCGAGCCTGATCTTCAAGGCGCTGCTGACGCAATGGCAGAACGGCAGCTTTCTGCAGGATGCCGGCATCACCGTTCTTGAAACCTTGCTCGGTCTTGTCTCAGGCTCGCTGCTCGGCATGGCCGTCGGCCTGCTGCTGCCGCAGCTGCGTCTGGTCTCGCACGTGTTCGAGCCGTTTCTGATGGTGCTCAACGGCATTCCGGTCATCGTGATCGCGCCGCTGTTCATCCTCTGGCTCGGGCTTGGCATCCTGTCCAAGATCGGCATCAGTATCTACATCGTGTTCTTCGCGATGTTCATTCCGGTCTATACCGCTTCGCTCCGCCTCGACACCACCTTCGTCGATGCCTTGCATGTCATGGGCGCGAGCCGCAGCCAGATCTTCTGGAAAGTGATCGTGCCGTCGTCGCTACCGAGCGTCTATACCGGACTCAAGATCGGCTCGGGACTGGCGCTGATCGGCGCCGTCATCGGCGAATTCGTCGCGTCGCGCTCCGGCCTCGGACACATGATCCTCTACGCGTCCGGCACGCTCGACACGCCGACGCTTTATCTCGGCATCATCACGCTCGCCGTCTTCGCCGCGGCCTTGAGCTTTGCCATCGACGCGCTTGGCCCGGTGCTGGTGCACTACCGCTTTTCGGACGAAAAATGATCTGATCCGGTTCTATCAAAATTTCCGGCATATAGGGAGACAGTTCAATGCGTAAGCTGACAACGATCGCAGGCGGTGTGCTGGCGGCACTGCTATGCCAACCGGTGCTGATATCCCAGGCCGCTCTTGCCGACAGCATAAAGATCGCGCTGCCGGTGGCGTCGCTTGAATCGATGCCGATCTACATCGCGCAGACGAACGGCATCTTCAAAAAGTACAATGTCGATGTCGAGGTCATTACCAGCCGCGGCGGCGGCGAGGCGATGAAGGCTTATATTTCCGGCGATGTGCAGATCGTCGCCACCGGCTTCCCTGAAGTCGGCCTGATGCGCGCCCGCAATGTCGACGTCGAATTGTT
Organism: Xanthobacteraceae bacterium; assembly: GCA_049677525.1. Lineage (GTDB taxonomy): Bacteria > Pseudomonadota > Alphaproteobacteria > Rhizobiales > Xanthobacteraceae > BOG-931. Next base: position 4,403 of record JBAUCK010000406.1, on the reverse strand, counting down.
CTTCGCGCAGACCTCGCGCGTGCCCTTCGCCATGATCGGGCGGAAGGACGAGGATCTGAAATCGGTCGCCGATCTCAAAGGCAAGACCATTGCGGTTACTTCGCCCGGCTCGCTGACGGCGAACCTGGCACGCTATTTCGTCCAGCAGGCCGGTCTCGACCCAGATAAAGATGTGAGCCTGGTTTCGGTCGGCGGCGGCGGCGAAATTCTCGGCGCGCTCAAGAGCGGCAAGGCCGATGCCGCCATGCTGTTCGAGCCGTTCGTGACCATCGGCATCCAGCAAGGCTTTGCCACCATGCTAGTCGATGTGCCGCAAAAGCTCGACGCGTTCTCGTCGTCACCGCTCTCGATCAGCAAGGCCTTCATCGAGAAATCCGGTAAAGACGCGCAGGGCGTGTTCGACGCGCTCGCCGAAGCGCTGGCCTACATTCGTTCCAACCCCTCAGGCACGCTCGACGTCGCAAAGAAGACCTTTGCCAATGCCGATCCGGCGGTGCTCTCAGCCGCTTATGATCGTTTGAGCAAATGGTATTCGCCCAACGGCAAATTCACCCGCGCCAATGTCGATCGGACGCAGAAAATTTCGGTCGACATGAAGATCATGCCGCAGGCCTATCCCTACGACGAGGTCGTCGCGCCAATGGCGCGTGAATAAGCTCGCGCGAGAATAGGCAGGCGCGTATGCGCCATCGGGCAAGTCTGACTGGTAGCGGCCGCATCGCCACGCATGCGGCCGTTTTCACGTATTGACCTCGGTGACGGGCATTACTAATTTGTAATACATAATACAAATTTCACTCACGAAGCCACGGGAGCGGGCGCTTTTATGCTGCTAGAAAAGGCATTTAAGGCCGTGGGCAAGTCGGTCCCCCGGAACGAGGACCAGCGCCTGATCACCGGCAAAGGCCGGTTTTCCGACGATTTCGGTCTGCCCGACCAAGTCTGGGCGGCGATGGTGCGCTCGCCGCATCCACATGCGCGCATGGTCTCGATCGACAAGGCCGGAGCGTTGAAAATGCCTGGCGTGCTTGCGGTCTATACTGGCGAGGATTGCCGCAACGACGGACTCAAACCCATTCCGCATAGCCCGGTGCCCTCGACCAAATACGACATGAAGCTGCGCGGGCCGGGCGACACTGAGGTCTTCGCCGGGCCCAATGTGCTGCTGCCCTACGACAAGGCACGCCATGTCGGCGAAGCGGTCGCGATGGTTGTCGCCGAGACTTTGGAGCAGGCACAAAGCGGCGCCGAACAGGTCGCAGTCGAGTACGAGGTTCTGCCCTGGGTCGCGGACTCGCAAGAAGCGGCGGAGCCAAGCGCGCCGATTCTGTGGGACGAACTGCCGAACAACGTTCTGGTCGACACGTTCTTCGGCGATGCTGCTGCGGCCGACACAGCCTTCGCGTCGGCTGCGCATGTCGTGACGATGAAGACCCATATCGGCCGCGTCACCGGCGTGCCGCTCGAGCCGCGCGCCGCGCTCGGCCATTTCGATCCGGCGACGCAGCGCTATACGATCTATGCCGGTTCCGGCGGCGCGGTGCGGCAGAAGCAGGAACTCGCCACCACGCTTGGCGTCGATCCGCAAAGCATCCGCGTGCTGTCATTCGACGTCGGCGGCAATTTCGGCACGCGCAACCGCAGCTTTGTCGAGTTTGGCCTGGTGCTGTGGGCATCGCGCAAGCTCGGCCGTCCGGTGAAATTCCGCGCCGAGCGCTCGGAAGCGTTCCTCACCGATTATCAGGGCCGCGACCTCGTCACTGAAGTGTCGCTCGCCATCGACAAAGACGGCCGCTTCCTCGCCATGCGCGCCTCAAATCTCAGCAATGTCGGGGCGCGCTGCGTCTCGCTGTCGCCACTGAGCAAAGGCTCGGGCTTGATCACCGGCTCCTACGATATTCCGATCGCGACCTTGCACGCGCGCGCCGTGTTCTCCAACACCATGCCGACGCAGGCCTATCGCAGCTCCGGCCGGCCCGAAGTGACTTTCGCCATCGAGCGGCTGATCGACAAGGCGGCGCGCCAACTCGGCTTCGATCGTCTCGAATTGCGCCGGCGCAATCTCGTGCACCCGGAGCAGATGCCCTACACTAACGGCGTCGGCTCGATCTATGACAGCGGCGAATATGAAAAGAACATGGACCGCGTGCTTAAGCTCGGCGACTTTGCCGGCTTTTCCACGCGGCGCGCCGAAGCCAAATCGCGCAGCAAGCTCTTGGGACTGGGTTTTGCCAATTACGTCGAGTCTTCGATCGGCTCGCCGAAGGAGCGCGCCGATCTAATCGTACGCAAAAACCTCATCGAGGTTGTGATCGGCACGCAGCCGGCAGGGCAAGGCCATGAGACGAGTTTCGCGCAGGTCACCGCCGATCTGCTCGCCGTGCCGTTCGAGCAGGTCAAGATTACGCTCGGCGATACCGATATTGTCAGCGCCGGGGGCGGCACCCATTCCGGCCGCTCCATGCGCCATGCCTCGACCGTCATCGCGCTCGGTTCGTTCGATCTCATCAACAAGGGTAAGGCGCTGATGGCGCATCTCGAAGACGTGCCGCTCGACGCGGTGACGTTCGAGGACGGTTTCTTCCGTGTCGCCGCCAGCAATCGCGCGCTGAGCTGGTACGAGGTGGCGCTGCTTGCCGAGCAGGATGGCTTGCCGGTCGAACTGCAAGGCGGGCTTCGCGTCCGCCGCGACAATGAAATGCACACGCCGGTGTTTCCGAACGGCGCCTGCCTGTGCGAGATCGAGATCGATCCGGACACGGGTTCGCTCGACATCAAGCGCTACGCCACCGTCGACGATGTCGGCCGCTGCATCAATCCTTTGATCGTGCCCGGCCAGACCCATGGCGGCATCGCGCAGGGTGTCGGCCAGGCGCTATGGGAGCAATGCGCCATCGACCCCGCCTCGGGTCAGCCGCTGATGGGCTCGTTCATGGATTACGGCATGCCGCGCTTCGACAATATGCCGTCGTTCAAGACTGAAATCGTCGAGGTGTTGTCGCCGACCAATCCGTTCGGTGTCAAAGCCGGCGGCGAGGGTGGCACCACGCCGGCGCCGGCCGTGATCATGAGCGCGATCGATGACGCGCTCGCCGAATACGGTAATCCGCAGATCGAAATGCCGGCAACGCCGGTCAAGATCTGGAACGCCATTCAAGAGTTCAAGAAACGTCAGAAAGCGGCGTAGCGCAACGATGCAAAACATTACGCTCACTGTGAACGGCACCAAGGTATCGCGCGACGTCGAGGACGAAACGCTCCTTGTGATTTTTTTGCGCGAATATCTAAAACTCACCGGCACCCATGTCGGCTGCGACACCACGCAATGCGGCTGCTGCGTGGTTCATCTCAACGGCAAGTCGGTGAAATCCTGCACCGTGTTGGCGGCGCAGGCGCAGGGCGGCGAAGTCACTACCATCGAAGGGCTCGCGCAAAAAGACGGCGCGTTGCATCCGATGCAGGAAGCGTTCCATCGCTTGCATGCGTTGCAGTGCGGCTATTGCACGCCGGGCATGATCATGGCGGCGGTCAATCTGGTCGACGCTTATCCCGAGCCGCTGATCGAAGAAATCGTGCGGGAACAGATGGAAGGTAATCTCTGCCGCTGCACCGGCTACCACAATATCGTCAAGGCGATCCTGGCCGTCGCTGCGGCGAAGAGCGCTGATAAGAAGCCAGCGCTGAGCGGCGTGGAGTAGCTGCCATGGTGATGTATCCGACGCGCTATCATCGGCCCAAAAGCCTCGAAGAGGCGCTCAAGCTTCATGCCGCGAGTGGAGAGGCGTCTTATCTGTCCGGCGGCCACACGCTGATCCCGGCGCTCAAGCAGCGTTTGGCAAAACCCTCCGATCTCATTGATCTCGCTATGCTGCCGGGCCTGAGCGGCATCAAGCTCGACAAGAATGTGCTGTCGATCGGCGCGACGACGACACATGCCGAAGTCGCGGCTTCGCCCGTCGTGCGCAAGGCCATCCCCGCGCTCGCCGGAATGGTCGGAACCATCGGCGACCGGCATGTGCGCCATCGCGGCACCATCGGCGGCTCGGTCGCCAATAACGATCCGGCTGCGGATTATCCCTCCGCCCTGCTCGGTCTCGGCGCGACTGTCCTCACCGACCGCCGCAGCATCGCCGCCGACGATTTCTTTGTCGCGTTCTATGAGACCGCGCTCGAGCCGGGCGAGATCATCACCCGCATCGGTTTTCCCGTTCCCGATCGGGCGGGCTACGCCAAGTTCCGCAGCGCCGCGTCGCGCTATGCGGTCGCCGCCGTATTCGTTGCAAAATTCGGTTCGGTGGCGCGCGCGGCGGTGACTGGCGCCGGCTCGGGCGGCGTGTTCCGGTTGCGCGATCTTGAACAGGCGCTGGCGAAAGATTTCAGTCCAGCGGCCGTGGCGCATTGCA
>JBAUCK010000405.1:0-3566 GCA_049677525.1 Xanthobacteraceae bacterium | reverse complement strand
CCCCGCCCTTTCACCGCGGGACGTTCGCACACGTGAAGTCGAAGTGCTCATTCATCACCCCGGATCCATGGTCCATTTTGAACTGCCACCCCTTGGCCCTTCTTGTCCCACGCTCTCACTCCGTTTGACGTTTGGTCGATATTAGCCGACCCGCATCATCACTGGTTTATGCGAGCATGGAATGAGCGGAGACGGATGTGCATGTGGGACTAAAGCTCGTGGAACTGAAGTGTACGTGCCCCCCCTTTCTCCCAAGCAACCCCGAAGCAGATTTCTCGTTCGGCAGTCTCGTTGGCGAGCGCGTCCGCGAAAAGCGCTGCCGGTACGTGCCTAAATCCCCTTTAGATACTCGACGAGATCTCTTTTGTTCGCGTCGCTGAGGTTCAGGTTAAATTGTGTATCGTAGTGGTTCACCACGTCGATCAAGGTGGCGAAACGCCCATCATGGAAGAAGCCGCCTTTTTGATGCGTCCACAGTCCCGCGAGAGGTGCGGTGCGATACATGTGAGTGGGCGAACGGTCGGCTTGGAATGCGTCGATGCCGATCTCGCTGGGCGAGTGCATGTTATACCCCGGCTCGGTGTAAAGGGGCGGTACGTGACAGGTTGCGCACTTTCCCGCACCGTTGAAAACCGTCTGGCCCCGTTCAAACGCAGCCTTGTCGTACGACCCGGCTGGCGCCTTCGGCGCCGGGATTGAGAGCTGATAGAAGTGCAGCGCGGCCAATTTGGCCGTGGTTCTGTCGGGCGTGTTGCGTGTGTTTCCTGATCCACTCTTTGCGGCGACGGGATATTGATCCTGATTGTTGAGCCGCGGGTCGAAGAACGTCGCCGAGCCGTGCATCTCGGTGCCCGCGACGAAGGCGTTCCAGTAGGTAACCGATCCGAAACCGGTCCAAGTCGCCAAGTTTACGCCGGCCAAACCAAATGCGGGCGGAAGGAGCGTTCCCGCCTGCTTGCCATCGGGGCGAAGGGCCTTGCCGTCCTTGTCGAGTTCCGCGTCGTAACGGCCAGGTCCCCAACTGGCGAGGACTTTCTTTACGGTCTCGACATCGACGCCGAGGAGATCGGTGAACGGCTTGAGGTTTGGTGCGAGAGAAACGATTGCGCCAACGTTCAGATCACGGTTGGCCCAACCGTCGAGCCGCTTACCGATTCCGGGTGCGAACGAGTTATCCACGGTCGAGTGGCAGAACGCACACTCGATGCCCATGGACTTGATACTTCCATCGGGGTTGGTGAACGCGGCGACACCGACGACGGCGTTGAGCTTGAGCAAAGCGATGGTTGTAGCCGGGTTGTCGAGGTCGACTTTGCCAGCCTTGATCTGTTGCTTCAATGCGTCCGGCAACGCGTCTGCGTCGACCTTGAGGCCGACGGACAGTGCGGTCTTTGGCGACACGCCTGGACCGACACCACCGTTCTTCTCACCGGTAATGGCTTTATGCAGCTGAAGTGTGTCACCCCAAAAGGCTTCGCTCCCGAATGTCTCGTAGCGGAAGGTCTTTCTTCCCTCATCGAGCATCGTCTGCGCGTAGCGCGCGTTCTCAGCATCGACGGCTGGCTTGGCGGGGGGTGCAGCGAACGCAACCGCAGCCGATACAAGAGCGGTTCCAGCAAAAACTGAAACGATCACGGTTCTGATATCCATTGGCGCCTCGTTTTAAGGGATAGGTTAGTGAAAACACCGCATGCGTTCTTTTATTCCAGTTCACAAGTGATCTGACGTAATGGAAAGTTCTGAGCAGACGCGTTGCTCACACTCACAGGTGTTGCGCATCGAAGCATTCCGCAACGGTTTGAGCGAAGTCGGATTCGTCGAGGGGCGAAGCGTCGCGATCCAATATCGCCACGCTTGTGATTAAATCGATTGATGGCCGATGGTAGTCGCGTGAACGTCGCGGCTGGAAGTTTAGTCGGCTACTCTGCTCTTTACTCTTGTGACGTTGGAGTTAGTTGATGGTTGCGCAATCCCAGCGATCCCGGACCGCAACCACTTCTCATTTGCCGAATCTGCGACAAGGCGGAATTGTTCAAAAGTGTAAGCTTGGCCGGCTCCAACGTCAGTGCCGAATTGATCACTTTCAAAAAGTTGCGACAATCTGACCGGGCGGCGGCTTATGGCCCTAAGCTGCCGCGCCAACGCTCCGCCTTCGTGTCCGCTTTCGGGGGTAAAGGAGCCGCGCCTTTGCTCGGGCCACGAGTCCGCTTTTGACCCGAAGCGCACATGAGCGCCTGTCTTTGCTATGATGCACGGCACAGAACCCGCTCCAAGACCGGTAGTATTCAGTCCATTGATCGACCTCGGAACCGGATGACCACATTCATGAGACGGCGAGAGTTTGCCTCGTTGCTCGGCGCCGCTGTCGTCGCGTGGCCACTCGCCGCGCGTGCCCAGCAAGTCGGGCAGATGCGCCGTGTCGGCGTGCTCATGAATAACAGTCCAAGCAATCAAATCTATCAGTCCTACATGGCAACATTTACACGAGCCTTGCAGACGCTGGGCTGGAAAGACGGCCAGAACCTGCATCTCGATATCCGATGGAGCGATAATAACACCGATCAAATGTACTCGCTGGCTGGCGAATTAGCGAAGGCATCGCCCGACGTCATCGTCACGGCATCAACCGCGAATTTGAAAGCCCTGATGCGGACAACGCAGACCGTTCCAATCGTGTTCATCGAAGTGTCCGACCCGGTTGCGCAAGGCTTAGTTACAAATCTGGCACATCCAGGCGGCAATATCACTGGCTTCGCCGCCTATGAACTATCCATGGGCGGCAAATGGCTTGATCTACTGAGGCAGATGGTGCCGAACCTGAGCCGTGTTGGGGTAATGTCGAATCCCGATACCCCGCCGCAATCGATTATGTTTCGGCGTTCGATCGAGATGGCTGCGTCGTCATTTGGTGTGACGGCGATCGGGATGCCGGTTCACAGCGATGCAGACATTGAAAGTGTGATTCAAGGATTTGCGGAATCAAATGGCGGACTATTGGTGCCGACAGATTCTTTCATGGCCAGTCAGGCCAAGACCGTCGTCGATGCGGCTGCACGCTACCGACTCCCGGCGATCTATGCCGAGGAGGACGTGTTTGGCTTCGGCGGCTTGATTATTATGGCATCTCATTCGACAATCAGTTCAAACAATTGGCGGTTTATGTCGACCGTATTCTGAAGGGTGCCAAGCCCGGCGATCTTCCGGTCGAAATGCCCACGACGTTCAAGCTCGTGATAAACCTTAAAGTCGCGAAGGCTTTGGGAATTGATGTCGCTACAGGATTGATGCTGCGTGCCGACGAACTGATCGAATAATGAGTCTGCTCATGGCCCAAAGCTGCCGCCCCGGCCGGAAATTGGCGCGGCAGCTTTCGGCCATCGCCGCCAGGCGTTGCATCTCGCTCTCCAGCTTGACCAGCTTCTCCTTCAAATGCGCCGTCTCGCCGCCAGCTCTTCCGATGGCTCTTGCCGGTCGGCCGTGTCGAGCTGCGCAAGATAGCGCGCCACGCTCTGCTCCAATTGGGCGCGGCGTCGCTCCACCTTCCCGCGTGTGAAGTTCTTGTCGCG
>JBAUCK010000404.1:0-15530 GCA_049677525.1 Xanthobacteraceae bacterium | reverse complement strand
CCATCGGCAACGTGCCGATGCCACTCTACGAGCGGAGATGCAGTGAGATGTTAAGTAAGCCGGAAAGATTCTCGGCAATAACGCCGACAATCTCGCGCGACTGTGCCGAATGCGAAGGCTAGCGCGCGGTCTCGCGCGAGAGGCTTTTCTCTTTAAGCTCACTGAGATAATCGCTCCAATACTTCTCGCGGTTGCGGCCGAGCTCGAACAGATAATCCCAGCTGAAAATCCCGGTCGAATGCATGTCGTCGAACACCAGCCGCACTGCGTAATTGCCGACCGGGAGCAATTCCAGAATTTGCACATCTTGCTTGCCCGATACGGTGCGCCGCTCACTCGGCGAGTGGCCCTGGACCTCGGCGCTCGGGCTGCGCACGCGCAAATATTCCGCAGCCAGATCGAAGCTCTCGCCGCCGTCGAAAGTGACCGTAAGAGCCCTGCGATCCTTGTGCAGGCGCAATTCCGTCGGCCAAGGGTTTGTCATGTTTGGCACGTTACGCTTTGAGGACGAGAGCTTGGAGGACCGCGGCTAGAAGGGCGGGAAGCCGCCATCCAGAGCGCGGTGACGACGCTCAATCAAGCGAGATGTGGTCGTCCTGGATGACCTTCTTCCACTTTTCGTATTCCGACTTGGTGAAAGCCGCGCTGTCCGGAATGCTCGTTGCCACCGGTGTGAGACCGAACTTGGCGAAGGCCGCAACGAGCTCAGGATCCTGCAGCGCTTTTTTGACGGAGGCGTTAAGCTTGGCGAGTACATCTGGCGGCATGCCGGCCTTGCCGTAAAGCGTCATCCACACGTCGACATCATATCCCGGCAGACCGGATTCAGCCACGGTCGGCAAATTGGGATACACCGCAGAACGCTTCGAGCCGGTGGTCGCCAGCGGCTGAACGCGGTTGTCGCCAGTGAACGGCAGCGCGCCGGGAATACTGGAAAACGCCATCTGGACCTTGTTGTCCATCATATCGGTGAATGAGCCGCCAATTCCTTTATAGGGGACATGCACGGCTTGGATGCCGGTCCCCGAAGCCCACATCGCGGCGGCGAGATGCGGCGCGGTGCCGACGCCCGCCGAGGCATAATTGAGCTTGCCGGGATTGGCTTTGCCGTAAGCGACAAGATCCGCGTAGGATTTCAGACCAAGCTGTGGCGCAACGACCAGGACCTCCGGCGACGAACTGACACGCGACACCGTGACCAGATCCTTGAAAATGTCGTAGGGCAGCGATTTCTGCAATGTCGGATTGATGACGATCGCCGGATCCATCAGCACCACGTTGTAGCCGTCGGGGTCCGAATGCGCGACGACATCGATACCGACGATGCCGCCGGCGCCCGGCCGATTGTCGGCCACAACAGGCTGGCCGAGATTCTCGCTCATCTTCTGCGCGAGCTGGCGGCCGGTGAAATCGACGATGCCCCCCGGCCCGTAAGGGATGATCAGATGGATCGGCCGCGATGGAAAATCGTCGGCCCGTGACGGTGTCGCAAAGGCAGACAAGATCACCAAGAGAACGGCGGTGAACAAGGCAGCAGCGGAGGATCGCCGGCGCCAAATGCCTCTCAAGACACCGTTCTTGGACTTAACACCCGTCATATCGCACATCCTCTGTCGGCCCGCGGCGTCCGCAGTGTGGCCCGCGCGCAACCGCGCGTCAAAACGTTTGTACCGCGCCGGCTTGGGGCCGCCGCCGCGAGGTCCGATCGGGTCGAGCGGACGGATCACTCGTTGGCGATCGCTTTGACGGTTTTCGCCAGCACGTCTTTCGGCGTGGTGTAGACGTCTGCGAGTATCTTATCGATAGTCGCACCGCTCACCGGCCGCACGTCCAAGGCAAGTTTCTGCGCTTCGGCGAGGAAGGCGGGATCGGCCATGGTTGCATCGAAGGCGGCGACCAGCGTCGCCTTGCGGTCTGCTGGAATATCCGGCGGCGCCACAAAAGGCCGCGCCATGCCTTGGCTCGCCATCAGAACTTTGAGGATCTGCGATTGTTCGGCATCGGTCGTAAGATCGGTCGAGCGCGGCACGCCGGGAATCTCGTCCGCCTTGCTGATGGGCGCCTGGACAAGAATATTGACCAGATGATTGGGCATCCAATCCGGATGCGCCGCATTGATCGTGCTCCAGGATATGCCGCACAAGCCATCGACCTCGCCGCGCTGCATAGCGAGCACGATGTCGTTCGTCCCCGGATAGCCGCTGACCAGTTGATCCTTGGCGCCCAACACATTCTTATAGGTTTGCGCCCAAATGTCCGGATCGGCGCCCGGACCTTCGCCGCCGAACTTCGACGGCTTGCTCACGAAATCCGACCACGTTTTGATCGGCGACGTGTTCCAGGTGAGGCAGACCGTATTGTCGTCGGTGACGCTGCCGAGCCAAGTGAATTTGCGGCTGTCAAATGCGGCTTTGTCGAGCAGCGGCGAAATACCCATGCTGCGGGAAAAAGTCCCGATCACCGATCCGTTCTTGGGCGCGGCGGAAAAAATGTAATTGGCCGAGCGCAGGCTGCCGGCACCCTCCATCTGCTGCGGCACCATGGTCGGAGTGCCCGGAATGTGACTGCCGAAATAACGCGCCAGCATCCGCGCATAGATGTCGTAGCCACCGCCGGCGCTGTAGCCGATGATCAGCGGCATGTTGAGGCCTTTGTAAAAGTCCTCGACATTGTCGGCGACGGCCATGCCGGCGCTCAACACAAGCGCGAGAATACCGGCGGCTCTACAAATAATGGCGGGGGATCGCATCTCGTCCTCGCTGGTCAATCACTGTACACACCGGCGTCTATGCAAGAATGATACCTGATGGCGCAGGTCGCTATGGGGCAGATTCCCTCAGTGCGCCCTGTTCACGCCGACCAGTTCGGGCGCGCCGATCTTTCCCCATATCCAGCGCGCACAGGCGAGCAAACGATCGTCGTCATAACGCTGGCCGACCAATTGAACGCCGACCGGCAGATTGTTGGGCCCGCGATGAGTCGGCAGCGTCAGCGACGGCGTGTGCAGCGCCGTCCATATCGCCTGGAGGCTGGGGTCGCCCTTCGCGGCGAGGCCCTTTGGCGCTTCGCCTTGAACGCAGGGCACGAGCAGCACGTCGAATTGCGCGAAGACCGACGCCAACAATGCGCGGCACTCTTCAAGCCGGCGCAGGCCTGCGAGGTAATCTTCGCGCGGAATCTTATGACCGTTCTCGATATAGCGCTGCATTTGCGGCGAGAGCTGCTCGCGCTGATGATCCCAGAAATACGCCATGCACGCTGCGCGCTCATAGAAGTTGATCGTCGAGCGTGCAACGACGTGCAAGCCTAAGAACGCGTCCGGCATGGCAGCATCGCGCACTTCGGCGCCGGCTTTGCTCAAGCGGGCGGCAGCATCCTCGATAGCGGCCTTGGTTTCATCTTGCGCGGTATCCCACAAATCGGTGTGCCACACGCCGATCCGCGGCGCGCTGTCGAACGCTTGCGGCACCTGTGGCGCCTGCATGCGCAGCACTGCCATGAGCAGATCGATATCTTCGAGCGATCCGGCAAGCCAGCCGACGGTATCGATCGAATCCGCGGCCGGCCACACGCCTTCTTTGTTGATCATGTTGTAGGTCGGCTTATAGCCGAAGATTCCGCAAAACGACGACGGCCGCAGCACCGAACCACCGGTCTGCGTGCCGAGCGCCGCCGGCAGCATGCGATCGCCGACCGCCGCGGCCGAGCCGCTCGACGAGCCGCCCGGCGTATGCGCGACATTATGGGGATTTGTGGTTTGCGGCGGTGCGCTGCCGGCGAATTCGCAGGTCGCAGTCTTGCCGAGGATCACCGCGCCGGCGCGGCGCAACAGCGCAACGCAGGATGCGTCCGCGCGCGGCCGATTGCCGCGATAGATCGGCGAACCCAGCTCGGTCGGCATGTCGAATGTGTCGATCGTGTCCTTCAAGCCGATTGGCACGCCGTGCAGCGGGCCGCGGCGCTGGCCTCGATCGAGCGCGCGGGCCTGCGCCAGCGCCAGCTCGGGATCGAAATTCACGAACGCCTTGACGACGCCATCGCGCGCCGCGATGCGGGCGATGCAATCGCGCGTCACCGCTTCGCAGGTCGTCTCGCCGGTTGCGATCGCTTTGGCAATTTCAATCGCGGACAATTCGTTGAGAGGGCGATCGAGCTTGGCGTCCATGTTCAGCCCGCGCGCCTTTCGTCACTCCGCCGCCTGCGCGGCGCCGCCATGCGCTTTCGACCAGCCAGCGGGATCTTTCATGAACTTCTCGACTTCCTTGAGCCTGTCCTTGTCGAACTTGCCGCTCTTCTTGGCCACTTCCAGAACATCCCACCAAGTGGCGAGCGAATGCAGGGTGACGCCGAGATCGCCGAGGATCTTTTTGCCCTCGGGGAAGATGTCGTAGAAGAAGAACACGAAGACATGCTCGACCACGGCGCCGGCCTCGCGCAGCGCCTGACAGAAATTGACCTTGCTGCGACCGTCGGTAGTCATGTCCTCGACCAACAGCACGCGATCGCCCGCCTTGAGGTGGCCTTCGATCTGAGCGTTGCGGCCGAAGCCCTTCGGCTTCTTGCGCACATATTGCATCGGCAGCATGAGCTTGTCGGCCATCCAGGCCGCGAACGGAATGCCCGCGGTTTCGCCGCCGGCGACCGCATCGAATTGCTCGAAACCAGCATCGCGCATGATTGTCGCCGCGCCGAAATCAATCAGCGTCTGACGCACGCGCGGAAACGAGATCAAGCGCCGGCAATCGGTATAGACCGGGCTCGCCCAGCCCGACGTATAGATGAACGGCTTGTCGGTCATGAAGCGGACGGCGTCGATCTCGAGCAGCATCTTTGCCGTCAGTTCCGCCATCACCTCTTTGCTGGGAAAGCCGCTCATCATCGTCTCCGAAGGCTAATTGACCACCTTCCAACTGATGGTCTCTCCGCCACGATAGATCAAGGCGCGCTCGTCCGGACCGGCGACCTTCACCTCTTCGGGCGCAGTCCACGAGATTTTTTCCAGCGTGACCGTCTCGTCGTTGGGCGGCAGGCGATAATGCGCCGGCCCATTGAGCGAAGCGAAGGCCTCGAGCTTGTCGAGGGCGTTCTCCTCCTCGAAGACCTGCGCATAGGTTTCGATCGCGACCGGCGCATTGAACATGCCGGGAATGCCGCTGGTCGAAACCTTCTTCGCATAGGGATGCGGCGCGGAATCGGTGCCGAGGAAATAGCAGGCTTCACCGGACGTCGCTGCTTTGCGCAGCGCCAAGCGATCGCGCTCGGTTTTGATCACCGGCATCACATACATATAAGGCTTGAGGCCCTGGCCGAGCCAATCGTTGCGATTGAGCATCATGTGGTAGGGCGTGATCGTGCCGCCGACCTGTGGCGCCGCGCTTTTAACGAAATCCACCCCGTCTTTCGATGACAGATGTTCGAGGATCATGCGCAGTCCGGGGAACTGCTTGGTCCATTTCGACAGCAGCCGATCGATGAAGACTTTCTCGCGGTCGAAAATATCGACGTCGGGCGCGACATATTCGCCGTGCATCAGAAACGGCATGCCGATCTTTTCCATGCGAGCGAGCACGGGCATGACCTTGTTATAGTCGGTGACGCCGAAGGCCGAATTGGTCGTCGCGTGCGCCGGATAAAGCTTCACGCCGGTGAACAGCCCGTCGCGAAAGCCGCGCTCGACATCGTCCGGATCGGTGTCGTCGGTGAGATAACAGGTGATCAGCGGCTTGAACTTCGTGCCGGCCGGCACGGCCGCCATCACGCGCTCGCGATAGGCCGCGCCGTCGGCGGTTGTGCGCACCGGCGGCACGAGGTTCGGCATCAAAATTGCGCGGCCGAAATTCTTCGCGGTGAACGGCATCACCGCCTTGAGCATTTCGCCGTCGCGAACGTGCAGATGCCAGTCATCCGGCTTGCGAATGGTGATACGCGTGGTCATGAGATGAATACCTTACCCGATATTGGCGCGGCGATGACCGGCACAAACGCGCGCATTGCCGCTCCGTTAAGACGTTCATAACCCACCATCGAGCGGACTCCGTGCGCGCGCCGCCGCGATCATTGAACGAGATGTGTACCAGAATCAATATTATTCCCAATTATTGAACAAATCGATCTATTAGTGAGCAATGACAATAGCTTACGGACGATAAAAGCATCGTCTTTCTATGCGGCCACAGTCGCCACGACGGCCGCGGCGGCGGCTTCGGCGTCGGGCTGCTGATAGGCTTTGAGACGCGGATAAACCTCGCGGGCGAACAGTTCAAAATTATCGATGGTCTGTTCGTGGGTGAGGAAGCCCGCCTGCCCCATCATCAACAGGTTGCCCATGCCGCCGCAATGTTCGCAGAAAGCAGCGAGCTGCTCATAGACATCGTCCGGCGTGCCGCAGAACAGGACGCCGGCATCGATCAGATCGTCGATCGGCGCGGTCTGCATCGAGACGACGCGGCCAGCTTTGGTGTAAGTCCGCGGCGGGCTTTCGCCGCGCAATATGCGGGCATCGTCCTCGGCCGGCATATAGCCTGGCGGATTGCGGAACGGCGGATAGACGATCGGGCTGGTGCGCAGATAGCCGGCGATGAGTTCGCCGCGCTTGCGCGCCTCCTCGCGATCGTTCGCCACCGCGACCAGGCCGAGATAAGCGAAGCGGTCGGCGCCGGGCGCCTTGCCGTATTTGCCGACATAGCTCTTGCGATAGGCGTCGTAGATCTTGCGCGTGCCGAAACCAGTGCCGAGCGTGGCCGTGACATAACCGCGCTCGCCAAGCACGCGCGCCTGCGTTGGGCTGCCGGTCGTCGACCAGACCGGAGGATGCGGCTCCTGCCAGACGCGCGGCCAGATATTCACCTGACGATAGTGAAAATACTCGCCTTCCCAGTTGAAGGTGCCGTCATGCGACGTCATCGCCTTGATGATGAAGTCATGCGCCTCCCAGAAGCGGTCCATCAGATAAACCGGATTCTGGTTCGACGCGGCGACTTCGTAAGGAATGCCCTTGATGAAGCCCATATCGAGCCGGCCGCGCGAGATCACGTCGATGGCCGAGAGCTCTTCGGCGACGCGCAGCGGATCAGGCCGATGCCCGATCGGATAGCCGAGCACCAGAAGCCGCGCCTGTTTGGTCGCCCGCGCCAGGATCGCAAGCCCGACCGCGACCGTCGAGGACATGCAGGTCGCCGTCTGATGATGCTCGTTGAGCATGATATCGAGGCCGAGATCGTCGGCGGCCTGATATTCGTCGTAATAGCGATGAAATAGATCGGCGGCGACGCGCGGATCGCATTTGCGGTTCGGCAGAATGATGCGCAGCGAGCCCTCATGATCGTTCCAGGCCGGATAATAGGCCTGTTCGCTGAACTGATAGACTCTCATGCCACGCGCTCCTGAGATTTCCCGGCAAAGGCAAAAACTTTTTCGGCGAATATTTGCGGCTGTTCCTCGTGCGGGAAATGCCCGGCGCGCTCGATCGTCTCGAACCGCGCGCCCGGGATCATCGCGCAATAGGCGCGGCCGTAAGGCTCGCTGAGCATGCGGTCATGCGTGCCCCACAAGAGTAATGTCGGGATGCGGATACGATGCAGCCAGCTTTTGAGCCGCGGATTGTGGAAATAAGGATTCCAGGCAAAGCGCGCGGTCGCCTCGCGCGCGCGAGCCGCGGCGAGCACTTCGGCATCCGGCAGCGTCTTGTAATCGCGGCGGCCGACGGCGGGATCGCAATAGACCATCGCCAGATAGTCCGGCTCGGTTACCGCGAAAATATCGGCGATGTCGCGCGCCTCGCGGTCGCCGACCTTGATGCCGACCGCATTGGCCATGACGAGGCGCGACATGCGCGCCGTCGATTTCACCGCGATTTCGGCTGCGATCCAGGCGCCGAAACCGATGCCGACGACAGTGAGATCGGAAAGATCGAGCTGGTCGAGGAGATCGAGATAGAAATAAGACAGATCGTCGACCGAACGCATGCCTTTGAGCAAATCCGAGCCGCCGAAGCCCGGATGCGTCGGCGCGATGACATGCGCGTGCTTGGCCAATTCGCCAATGACTGCGCGCGACGGCTCGATGCCGTTTTCGGCATGAAGGAATAGCAATGGTTTCCCGCTGCCGCGTTCAATCAGATCGATGCGCGCACCATCAACCGCGAGCCCATCCGGTGCGCTCTCCGCCGCAAGCGACATTCCGCCTCCCAATTTCCTTGCGCGTTTTCGCGCAACGCTTTTTCCGATACCGGGCCGATTTCTCGTTTGAGCATGATCATTTCCGAAAACCGGCATCCACTTTTCGGGATCATGCTCCTGCGGCGGCCTTCTCAAGTCCGGCGCATTGTTCTACCACGTGACATCCAATTTGCTATCGCACGGAAAGAACGGAGCCATGCAATGAGCGACGCCCAAACGGCCGGCACGACCATTCACAGCGGCGTCGCCTATGCCAATCATGACGGCGTCGAGCTGCAGGGCGACCTTTACCTGCCGAAAAACCCAAAGGGAGTGCCGGCGCTGGTTGCGGTGCATGGCGGCGGCTGGGTGCAAGGCGCGCGCAGCGCTTTCCAATATTGGGGGCCCTATCTCGCCGCCCACGGCATCGCGGTTTTTTCTATCTCTTATCGTCTTGCCGGAAAGACCAAGACTTTCCCTGAAGCCGTGCAGGACGTGCTCGCTGGCGTGCAATTCCTCCGCGGCAACACCGGCGGTTTCGGCATTGACCCGCAGCGCATCGGCCTCATCGGCGCCTCTGCCGGCGCTCATCTTGCGGCGCTTGCGGCATTGAGCGGCAAGAGATTTTTGGGCGCCTATCCGAGCGATCCCTTTGCCGCGACAGATGCCGCGGCGAAGGCGCTGGTCGGCGTTTACGGCATCTATGACGTCACCGCGATGTGGACGAACTATCAGATCCAAGGCGGCCGCGAGAACAACATCCAGAAATTCATGGGCGTGCCGCCGATGGAGAACCGGCAAGCCTATTTCGACGCCTCGCCGATCAGCTATGCGACCTTCTCCAATAACGGCATCGGCGTCCTCCTTGTCACCGGCACCGAGGACGATCTGGTCGATCGCGAAGTGCAGACCGATCCGTTCACGCTCGCGCTCAAGCAGGCCAATTTCTTCGTCCGTCCCTGCATCGTCCACGGCGCGCCGCATTACTGGATGAACGATCCGATCGATGAGCCGGGGAGCTATGGTGCGTTCCTGGCGCCGCGGCTGCTGCGCTTTCTCGCCGAGAAGCTGTGATCGTCGCGGCGCGCTGCGAACGTTACGCCCCCTCCATCACCGGCAGCGTCAGCGCCGACGGATATTCCGCCGAATGATAGATCGTATCCGTCCCGATCTTGTTGGGCGCATAATAATGCGACCACAGCACATCGGTGACGACGGAATCGCCGTTGACGATTTCAAGCCGCACCCGGCTGCCCGCCTTGAACCGATACGCCATCGGCTAGATTTTTCCGGGCTCGGATCGGCGTGGGTGTGACAGGGCTCCATCTCAGTCGACTTTTTGGCACGGAGATCGAGTGGCCGCATTTAGGTCGATGCTAGCCTATTCTGGGAAATACAGAACCGAGGGAAATAAGATTATTATCAAGGTCGACATTTCGGGAGACGAAGCGTGGAACGGCACAGAACAAGTTCGATACTACAGACTCGAGCGTGACCAACTACACGTCGAGGCGGCGGCGCAGCCCTATGCCAATTTTGGCGGCAAGATGATGCGCGGCATTCTGATCTGGGCCAGAGATTAGTTGCGGCGGCGAACCACCGATGTCCGCTCTGGGTCAATTACTGCCGCGTCGCTATGCGGCGTCCGCTTTTCTCCCGAAAGCTGCCGCGAAACTCGACGACGGCGTGTCCGCTAAGGGCCAAACTCGGACATTCGGCAGCGTCACGGGCGTAGACTGTAGGCCCCTTCCGCCACCGCTAAATCCCGGCAATCGGCTCGGACACCTACTGGATAGAGCGCCGCCATACGCCCTCGAGCATTGCGGGAATCCATGTCGACGCGGGGCACCTGCTCCAACTTTCCTCCATAAATACGAGAGACCGTCCGTGATCGAGTTGGCTGGCCGTGCCGATTTCGAGAATAAATAGGGAATTCTTGGGGAAAGTAGTCCCATTGAGAGTGCCCTTTGCGGTGGACTGCCGATAGACGCTAACGGGTGCTCGTAAGCACTTCCCTGCAGCTGAATCGGCTGAGAGTGCCTTCCTTGAATCGACGTCGGCATACAGCGAACGCATCTGGCGAAGACTTTTTGCAAGATTATGAACAGCGATTCCGATCGCGTTCACCGCAGAAAGATTATCGCCAACCATCTTCGCAAGAACGCCCTTGGCGCGGCGGACCTTTCCCGTAATAAACCACCAGCACATCTTCGCCAGATTCGAAGAACGGGGAGCTGCTACAAGAACCAATGCTGCTGCCCAACTCTCCGGCGTTGCCGTGAAATCGTTTCGAAATAACCGTCCCAACACTTGTTGCGCCAGTATGCCGAGCTCTGCTTCCGAACCGACCCCTTTAACCCACTCCGCCAAGGGCGCCAAACCAATTGGCCCAGCCCTTACCGTAGTTACCTGCTCGTTTAGTTTGCGCCACAGCTCATCCTGCGCACGAGCTCGCTTTTCGCAAAGCCGTGGCTCCATCGTCGGGAAACGCCGACCTTTGAACGAAAGTACTGTGAGGGAGCGTTTTAGCAGAACCCAATTTATGGGGCATGTACGTGTATCGAAGACGCGATCCACAATAGGGTCGTTGGCAAGAGCTTTGATTTGGCTCGGATCGCTCACTTCAAATAGGTTGACGATGCCGGGAATACGTCTCTGCTTCAAAGAGTCACCTCTCGCGACTTCGCCGCCGTAGCCGCCTTTTCGATCAATGCCGCCACCTCGCGCGGGTGCAAAAGAAAAATAGCGTGGGGGCCGGCGAGTTCGATGGTCTGGGATTGAGACCGCTTCGCCATGAAACGCTCGAGGTCCGGGTTGATCATCCGGTCTTGTTTCGCGACCACGGCATAGCTCGGCTTGTCCTTCCAGCTCGCGACTGTGACCTTCGCGTGCAAGGCTTCGCCGAAAATCGGCACTTGAGAAATAGCCATGAAGTCCGCGACCGACTTGGGAACGCCTGCGGCGAAGTCGGCCGCAAACGCTTCAGGGTTGACGGCCAAATAACCGTCGCCGACCGGCCCGATGCTCTTGTTGGCCGGCGGCATCTTGTCACCCAGGTCGGCGACGCTCTCGCCGACGTCGGGCTGGAAGGCCGCGACGTAAACGAGCGCCTTGACGTCGGGATGTTCTCCCGCCTCGGTGATGATGATGCCGCCGTAACTGTGTCCAACCAGGACGCAAGGACCGGCGTTGTCGAGAACGCGCCGCGTCGCGGCTACGTCGGCGTCAAAGGCCGTCTCGGGCTCCTGGACAACGCGAACTGAATAGCCGTGATCCTGAAGAATGTCCGCTACCGGCTTCCATCCGGAACCATCGGCGAAGGCACCATGGACCAGAACGATAGTCTTGATGGCCGCGTACGCAGGGGATGAGGCCGCAAAAGCGGCACCTGTGAGGAGAGCCAGAATCAAGCGTTTCATGGTGCTGCTCCGCTAAATAGGCGACGGTCAGCATAGATGTGGCTGGAGCACGGAACAATCCGCCATCCAATCGCGCAGAATGTCCGCGTTGGGTCATGAGCGGACACGCGATCTGACCGCAGGCGCGGCTGCTTTAGCCCTGAAAGCGGTCACCGATGGCGTTGGTCGGCCGCGTGTCGTGAATGGAAAGATCATCTCTTGCCGGTCTATCTCATTGCACCCTGGCGTCGACCCAGAGTCGCGAGTGCCACGCCGCGAAGGCGCACAACATCGCGTTCACCCAGGCGTGCAGC
Source organism: Xanthobacteraceae bacterium (assembly GCA_049677525.1). Classification (GTDB taxonomy): domain Bacteria; phylum Pseudomonadota; class Alphaproteobacteria; order Rhizobiales; family Xanthobacteraceae; genus BOG-931. Next base: position 3,662 of record JBAUCK010000404.1, on the reverse strand, counting down.
TTCAACGACCCGTTTCGCCATAACATTGCGCACGTCGTCAGGGTGGCCATCGTGAAGCTCTTTGCAGGCGGCATCAAAAGCTTCGCCTATGGCAAAGGCAACTTTGCGACACATTGAGTCCCCTCCCATTGATGTAACTGATTGAATTTGCGTGCTCGGCCGGTGTCAAGCGTGGCCGCGCTTCAATCGCGGCATGACGCAAGAAGATTTCCGAGACAAAAATCAGCCTGCACGCACTGGTCGCAAACCAACTGAAAAAACCTTCGCCGATCCGGCTCTTGGCACAAGACGGACATGCCGTGGTCACCCGGCGATGATGCAATCACCTACAGTTTGGGGCTGTATTTGCACATCTATCCAAACAAGCACTTTCCGTTTGTTCGCAAGCCTGCAAGTCCGCAACGTATCTCGCGTTCGGGCCTTGACATGAGCTAGGCCCGGGCTGACCGCCGCTGGTAAGGCAAGCGTACACCTTGCAAGATTCACGCGCGTTTATGCAGGCTTTCCTGCAAGCGTCACATTGTGGGCTCGCTAACTGAGCTTCGGCCGTGCCGGTGCAGCCGATTGATATCAGCAAAAATACTAGTGACGAGACGAGCGTCTTTCGCATGCTCCTACGCCCTGTCGGACTTCCGCCATCCAAATTGCTGGGACTTAAGTGTAGCATCGCTCCAAAAAATCGTCGAAAGTGTGCAACCTAGTGAGACAACCGTGAACGCTCGGCGCGCCGAAATGTCGGCTGATGGCCCATGGCGGACAGCGATTTTCGCGGCAGCTTTCGGGGGTAGAGCGGACATCAGGGTTTAAAGCTGTTTCGGCAGCTAATCACCCAAAGTGGACGGTGGCTCTCTACGCTGTCCCAATACTATTCGCCGGTGAACTTCACTAAATATCCGGACACGGAGACGGCGGCGACCGAGGAGAAATAGAAACTGGCCCCAGGATGAAGCATCATTTTCAGCGGAGCTGAGAAGGCGAATACGTCTTCCTGTGGTGTCGAGTTCACCTTGATGGCGGGGAATATGTGAAACCCGGCGCCGTTGAGGCCCAATGCCGGATCGGTCACCGCCATCGTCGTCTCAGAATTCAAGGCCGACGAAGGAGGTCGGAATATATATCCCGACACGTACTCGATTATGAGTCGGTACCCTTGGGGGACCGTGGCCTGATTGGTGATGCTCGTGCCCTTTAGTAGGCCATTCTCGATGTTCGAATAAATAGGTTCGAACGCTTCGTCGGCAAGACGGGTCATTGGTGAACCTTCAGTTGCTTGGCACCAACGCCACCCTACATCCTCCTATCCAGAGTGGAAGCCGAGCGGCGGCGCTCCGTAGTGGCACGATGGCATGGAAATAAAGCAAAATATTTTTGAGCAATCGGAATAAGCGAGGACAATCGGATGGTGAAACTTGTGGGCGAGATTCCGCAGTGACTAAGGTAACAGTAAAAAGTCCCCCTTTCGGTATTTATTCATTCACTCGACTTCCAGAAGGAGAAAAACGCAATGAACATTTGGATTCGCACCGCTGTTAACTCCGGTAAGTTCGCAAGTAGCCAGACTATATTACGACGATGGCGGCTCAAACCGGGTTCGTGCTACTGACTTATGTGCGGTGGCGGCCCAGTATGCCTTGAATACAGCGGTCCCTGGCCTTCTGATAGGCGCGGTACAGCTGCTTATAGGTCCGCCGATGCATACGCGGCGGCTTTTCCGGAAATAGCTCGAAAAGGTCTGGTTTTGCTCCCAAGCGGATTAAGATTCCTTGTGCTTTTAACAATCCACGCTCACGAAGAGATTCTTGCTGACTTGCATAAGCCAGGCCGTAGCATTGGCGGCACGCGAAATGCGTATAGAACTGCCAGGCGGCTTGTTCCAATCAGGCTTGAAGTTCGGCGCTGGAGCATCGAGATCGAATCTCAGCGCAATCTTGATCTCAGAAAAGTCAGAGGAGAGACGAACGCGACCACATATGGCGAACATGTAGGGAGCCTAGGGCCGATTCCAACGAGCCCAATTACGTCCCATTGCCTTTTGGTTCAGATTGAACTTCTCGCCGCCGAACCGCTGCTTAAATTTCGCGACGTCGGCGGCGTCAGAGAAACAGTGGGCGTGATACGCCTCCGTCGTGGACCGCGTGCCCGCGACTGCAAAGTGAGAGGTCCTTGCAGAACTCATGTATCTCGTTGTAACCGCCGCCTTCGCAGACGCGCGCCGGCAGCACCACTTGGTGCGGCCACTTCCGGTCAGTGTCGGCCGGCGACAGCTCGCCCTTCCGGCGCATCTACGAACCGTCGTCTGAACGCCGAAGCATCTTCCAACGTGCGAAAGCAGTACCTGACCGTGTTCTCGGGCAGGTCAACGTACATGTCCCACGCGAAGCCGCACTCTTCGAGCCAATCAAGGACATCCATCGCCGCCTCGTCGAATGACAGCGACACCTGGAAGGGAAAGTCCCGATTGATCTCGATAATCACGCCCATGTTATATAAAGAACATACCAAGAACATGAGTCAATGGGGCGAGATTTGGGAGGGCTTTAAGGTCGGCAGCCACCAGATGTCGTTGAGAAAGCCTAAAATGCTAGACAGTTCAAGCTGCGTAGCGCCCATCGGTCAGCCGTCTAGCCTGTCCAATCGCCGCCAGGGCTTTGAGAACTGGTTCGATCGTGCTCGCCCGTTTTCCGACAAAGGCCCGCGCGACATCACGCGACGAGAGCGGCCGTGGCGCTGCGGACAAAATCTTCGATATGGCGGTCACTTGTTCCGGCAACGACCTTGGCCAGGGTAAAAGGATCAGCGAGACCGCTGCGGCAGGGATTTCGCCCAGATCAAGCGTCTGCGGGATAGAGACAGCCTCTCCGGGCGCCTGCAACTCGGGCCGTAGCCAATGCACCAGGCCCTTTTCTTCTTCGGCGGCCCCGCTCTCTATTAAGTGTAACAAGGCGACCGAGCATGTCCTCTTCAGCCAGGTTGGCAGGCCAACCATAAGCCTGTGCAACTAACTGATCGATCGCATCGTGATGCTGCCGGATAAGACTGACCAATCCTCGGTCATGCGCGTCGCGCTCATCCGCCGAAAGTGGGCGATTTGCACGAAGCGCTTCCAGTACATTGTACAGAGCCGTTAGTGTGAGGTCAGGGTTCGTATTGAGAACCTGCGTCCTCACCGCGTCCAACGCTTCTCCCTCAGCGCGGATGCGTTTTTTTAGATCTGCCGACACTTCGACCGGAAACGGGAACCGGTTGAAGCAAACCGCATGATTGTAGTTCGAGTCGTTCCCGACGCCAAGCCAAGCTCCGGTGCGAAACGCCCAAAGCTGGTGAGTGCGGCTCGTTAGCACCGCCATATCAAATGCATCGTCGAGGGCAATTCCTACAATCTTCGCGTCTACGATGTAGTCGGCAGGGATAAACACAAAGATGCGGTGCTTGGCCGTTCGACATGTGCCAATGAAGCGCTTGAGTTTCTCGACCCCGCGTCGAAGGGTCGGCGCGCTTTCACCAAAGAGCCACCAGTTCTCTCTTCTTACCTGCCTTCGATTCTGATCCCGTTCCGGCTTTGGGTGAGGATATGCTGAAAGAGGGCAGGACTAGTAAAGCGGACATCGCCGGACTTCCGAGAAGGGCCACGACCGGGGCGCCGGCCGCCAACTGCTATCGAG
>JBAUCK010000403.1:0-3722 GCA_049677525.1 Xanthobacteraceae bacterium | reverse complement strand
AGCGTACTGTCGGCATCGCCGTGGCCCTTCTCAGTCCTAGTCTGGTTTTCCTTCCGATCCCTCTTAGCGGTGTGATACCGGCTATGGCGATCGGCATAATCGCGCTGGCCTATTCGAGGAGGATGGGCTCTTGCTGTCGGTTGGCCTGTTGGCCGCCATCATCGTGCTGATGGTCGAGGTTGCGGCGATCTGGGCAATAGTCCGCGGTGCAAAATGGATTGTTGGCTTGTAACTGGCAGCTGAACTCAGGATCGCGGCACGCGCTTGCCTCAGGCGAGGGCGGGCACCGTCCCAGGCACGCTCACGCAACAAAACCATGCCGGTCAAACAGGCGTTTTTGGCGTGACGCGGAATCCGAGAATGGGCGCCGCCGGCTATCGGCTCCGACGCGACGCGCTCACACCAGCCGGCAAGCGCCCACTCTCCAAGCCGGAAAAGACATCGGTCTCCCCCACCGCGATCGTCCTGGTCCGGTTGATCCAATCTTTTTCATCTGAGCTGGAAACTACCGCCAACGAAGATCTGTCGGTGTTGCTTATTTATCGCCGATAAGAGCTTCTCGTTTCGTTCGAGCGCGCCATTCCTGTTTCGTTCGTGGGCGGTTCAGGGCAAATCGAATAGAACGTTGCCACCACTCGCCGCAGCTACTTGAATCAAGACATCCGGCATCAGCACATGCTCTCCCACCACAAGTTCTAATCGGGCACCGCCTCTCTTTGCGGCGGCTGGCGCACAGCATGGGCTACCGCTTCCGCCTTCATCGCGTAGACCTCCCCGGCAAGCCTGACCTTGCCTTTCCGAGCCGGCGCGCGGCGAAAGACGATGCGCGGTCATTATCTTCATTTATCGAAAAGCTTCTCACCGATCATTTGAAGCGAAAGGGCCTACTAAAGTAACGCGCAGCGAGAGGGCGGCCGACCGAATAAGGTGTGGGCGCGAGCGAAAATTATCTTTTCAGAACAAAGCGCACCTAATGCCCACACCTTTGAGCTATGACTTTGAGAGAGCAGCTTCCGCGGCTTAATGCGCCAGCGTGAACATGCCGGCGAGCGATTTGATCTTGCTGACCAGATCGGCGCGGTGGCCCTCGCTGCTGCGGGCGCGCTGGTGGCGGCGGTGATGCCGTCCGTGCTCGTCGGAATCGGCGTCGTGCTTGCGGTGGCGTCCGTGCTCCGACGACTTGTCGCTATGCGCATCCTCGTCGGATGACGCCGTTGTCTTCGGCTGCTCCGGCCACTGCACACTGGCGCTGTCGTCCGGCAGACCGGAATCGGGCTGGAACGCTGACGCGTCCGGGGCCGACAGTGCGACGTCACCAGGCTTGAGACTTTCAGACTGCGGTTGCGGCCAAGCCGGTTGCGCGGCAGCACTGTCGATGCCGTCGCCGATCTTGAGTTCGTCCGGCGTGGCGGATGCGAGCATCGGCGTTTTCGGCTTGTTGGCCATTGCGATCTGGTAGGAGGCCGACGGCACCACTTGCACGATGCGGAAACCGTTGTCCTTGAGCCCCTTGAGAATGCCGGGCAGCGCCGCGACGGTTTTCGGATGGATGTCGTGCAGGAGGAGAATGCCCTTGCCCAGTTTCATCAGCCGGCTGAGCGCCAGCGACTTGATCTGGTCCGGCGTGATGCCGTGATGCCAATCGTCGGCCACCGTATCCGACGAGAAGACGATGAGGTGACGCGCCGCGAGTTCGTCTTCCAGCGTATTGGACCGATCGAGGCCGGGAATACGGAAGAACGGCGCCAGATATTTGGTGTCGCCGAGCGCTACGCTCACGTCGGAGATGCCGACATCGATTTCCGAGCGCATGCGCTCGAGCGGCAGTTCGCCGAAACGCATCGGGTGGTGTTCGCTGTGGGTGCCGAGCGTATGGCCCGCTTCGTATTCCCGGCGCACCACGGCGGGATAGGCGCGCGCCATTTCTCCGACCAGGAAATAAGTCACCTTCACGCATTCGGAGGCGAGGATATCGAGGATCTGATTGGAGTAGGGCGGCAATGGGCCGTCGTCGAAAGTGATCACCACTTCCTTGTCTTGCAGCGGCAGCGAGTCGGGATATTGCATGTGGCCGAGGTGCTTGAAGTCGGCGGGATCGATGGCGAGCACGCGGCTCGTGCCGAGCGCATTCGGATTTCCCGGACAGTTGTTTTGCGCAGCCGCTTGCACAGGCGCTGGCGATTGCGCCTGAGCGGGCCCGGCGCTGTCCGGTTTGCCGTCTTTGCTGCTGTCTTGTTGTTTGGAGTCTGGTGCGGGCGCGGCGGCGGCGTCCGGCTTTGCAGAAGCGTCCCGCGTCGTATCCTGCGGATGCGCCGGTGCGTCGGCCTGAACGGGAACGGACGTGCTCTCCGCCGGCAGCGGTGTGTTGTTCTGGACGGTAAGCTGCATTGTGGCTTGCGCTGGCGCGCGCAGCGCACTGTGTTCCGCGCGCGCGGAAACGATCGCGAATGGGGCGACTGCCACAGCGATGAAAGTCGCAGTTAAAAGGTCCGCTTTGAAGCGCATCCCAACCCTTGGAAGGCGGCAAAGCCGCCGGCGCCGCCGTCGCTCTTACCCGAATATTACCGGTAAGTTCGGTTAACAGAAGGTGAACAGCCCCTTCATGCGGCCATACGGCGCCTACAGCTAGTGCGAAAACGCCCACGCTCCGGCAGAATCGGCCCGTTTTGAGCTTTTCCTTGCCGTTAATCCCAGCCCCTTAAGCTCCCAGCCGCAATGTGGGGGCGTGGGAATGCGAGCCGCTCTGGGAGCCCGTTGGGCGCGGCGGCGATGGGGCAGGCAGGCGGCCTTGTCGATGCCTGGCCGGAATATCGCGCGTATCACCACATTTCTGCTGTTGATTTTCGCGCTCGCCGTGATCGCCTGCGCGGCCGCGGGGCTTTCCGCGGCGCAACGTAATGACGTGTCGCGCGCGGCCGAACAGCACCGGTCGCTGGAAGCGACGCTCGGCGAACTGCGCGGCCTGTTCGGCGATTCCGTTCATTTCGATTCGGATCAGCTCGCGCAGATCGAGCGCCGTTCCGGGCTAAATGATCTCCGATTCGATGCCGAGCTCACCGCCGACAGCGGACGCGAGGTCCAGTCGCTGCACGATACGCAGGGCCGAATCATCGGCTGGCTCAGCTGGGCGCCGGACCGCTCACTGACTGCGACGATGAATTGGCGGTGGGGCGGGGCCGGCCTGTTCGGGCATTCTGCTGGCGCTCGCTGCCGCGCTCGTGCTTGGCGCGACGCGGCGGCTGACCCGCTCGTTGCACCCGCAATGTCGATCTGGTCCGCAAGCTCACGACGCAAGATCCGCTCACCGGACTGGCCAACCGGCGCGTGCTGCTCGATCGGCTTGACGCGATCATGGCGGCGCGCCGCGACGGCGTCGTCGTGTTCCTGCTGTTCGACATCGACGGCTTCCACGACGTCAACGATATGCTGGGCTGGGCCGGCGGCGATACGATGCTGGTCAACATCGTCGAGCGCCTGAGGGTCTGGCTTCCCGACGGCGCGCTGTTCGGCCGTTACCAGGACGACGAATTCGCCGTCGTTATCGGTTCCGGCAAAGCGCAGACCGCGACCGAGCTTGCCGACCGGATCACGGCCGCGCTCGCCGCGCCGATCTTCATGGATCAGATGTGGCAGATCTCCGCCAGCGTGGGCATTGCTCAGGCGCCGGAAGACGGCACGACCGGCGACGAATTGAACCGCCGCGCCGCGCTGGCGCTGCGCGC
>JBAUCK010000402.1:0-14061 GCA_049677525.1 Xanthobacteraceae bacterium | reverse complement strand
GATGAATACAAGATTGTAGCGCGTCGCGATCATGCTGAAGAGTGCGTCGAGCGCATTGATGTTTAGATCTTCCGACACGAATTTTGAGCGCGGGGCCGCGAAGACGTCGATACCACTTTTATGATTAGTCTTGAACGACTCAAATAGATGCTCATCGAGCCGATCAGGCGCATTTGATAACTCGCCGATCTGTAGCCTCGGTTCGCTATCGAGATAATCGCAAATATGGCTGGTCTGAAAGTCGAGATCGACAATGCAAATGGCGCGCTGCCCGGTGCTTTTTTTTGTCTTGAGGTGAATGGCGGTTTCCAGCGCCAAAGTTGTATTGCCAACCCCGCCAGCACTTGGAACAAACGAGAGAGTAACCGGGCGTACCGGGTGCAACGTGCCAGTCGTCGGGTGCGACGAGCCAGATGTAGGCTCGATCCGCCGTTGTCGGCGCGCGATGATATCGGTCACTTCCCGCGGCTCGCCGCGTGCTGAGGCCCAGTCAGCGCCGCCGGTACGCATTAAGCGCTTATAGTCGCTGGCCGAAATTTCATCACTGATGAGGATGATAAAGATATCTTCGCCGTAGCGTTCAGCCACGTCGACCAGACGATCCAAATAACCATGATTTCCGGGCGGTGCGATGACAAGGACGGTCGCAGACTCGTCCCCCTTGACCGCCGACTGCCGCTCGAAAACCTTTTCGAAGCTTGGTACCTCAATCAGGTCCGGGATCGTCGCGAGAAGTCCGGTTTCGATCGTGCTCCGCGTCTCCGACGCGGAGTTCCCATTTAGCAAAAAGATGGCCATCACACAGCTTCCATATCGATCATGATCTGCAGGACCCGCTCCCCCCGCCGGAGCAAAGGTCCTCGGCTGTGATGGTCGTGGTCATGGCAGGCATAGGAACACTGCTGCCGAGTAGGTAACTAAGGAAAAAGAAGCGAAACTGCATGTCTTGCAGCGAGACGATGATGGTGGGTTGGGGTCCCCCTGGGCGACCGGCATAGCCCAGCCCGGTTTGCTGGTACACAACGTGCACGTTTGCGGTCGTAATTGAAGGCAGCAAATCGCACATGCCGGTTGCGTAGTAAGACGTGGCATCGCCACAGGCTGTGCTGCCGCGCCCGAATACAATTCGGTTCATGGCAACCGCATCGAAGGGATTGGCAACCATGCCGGCACAGGTCCCAACGCAGGTACAAGTGGCCGTCTCGCCGTCACACGCGACGGTGAATTGCGACATGGCCAAGGGCCGGCCGGACGCATTCAGCGGAATGGGAACAGCGCTAGTCAATTGGTTGAGCCCAGCTGCCACCGGATCCGAGACGGCGGCAATGCGAGCGCCGACTTCGACCGCTTTTGCAGCAGTATTCCACTGGTACAACGCATAGAGCAGGTCGACAGAGCCGAACATGACAAGGATGATGAGCGGCAACAAAATGCTGAATTCGACAAGCAAGCTACCCGTTTCATCACACGCGAGCGAAGCCCGGCTCATTGCACACCCCCCAGCGATGCCGATCCGCCAACCCAGCGTTCCTGATGGGAGACGCTAATCGTCGGTGCACTGAGCCCAAGAAGACGCAAGAATCCTAAGGACGACTCGGCGAAATGCGTCGAAACCGTAATGATGGGAATCATCGTTCTGCCACTTAAGGCGCCGTCAGAATTATCCCATGGGGTGATGGAAACGCTGACGTCCGCGATATTCCAGCCGGGCACGCGCGGGGTACCTCCGTCTATCGAACCGGCGACTGCGAGGTTCATGGCTCCAACCTGATTGGTCGCGCTGGTCGGATCGGCGGTGAGCGCGAGATAGCGTGCGGCGTCCCTCACGCCGACAGTGATTAACTGCTCCTGATAGAAGAAAAAGCTGAACTCGAGGACGCCCCCGACTAAAGCGAGCAATAAGGGGAGCACGATGCTCGCCTCGATCAGCGCTGAGCCGCGCTCACTTGTCCGTAGCGACTTTGACCTTGTGGTCATCAGGTACTCCCAACGCAAGTATAGCCGCCCAAGACATCGGAAGTGAAGGAGGCTGTCCTGGATTGAAAAGCAGGACTCCGCCGTGGGGTGAGGGACGTGGTGCTTAAGTTATAAAATGCCGAACAAGGTGAATGCTAGCTTGCGCTCACAAGATTGCCACTATTGCCGCCGGGTGCCGCACTAGGTGTTCTGCGCAACGGTGGAGATCGAAGGCGGCGGATTGAGGCCGAGCGACCACAGCCCGCGGCAAAACTTTGAATAGTAATATTTGAAGGATTTAGCGCCCGCCGCTTGTGCGACGGTCGCACAACGTGCAGCCATCTCGACGCCATGCTCCAATCCCGCGTGCGTCCATATGCCCTCGCGTGTATGCCTTCGGGCTCCATTGGATGCGCCCCGTCGCCGATGTGGTTAGGCCACAGCTGCTGCCGGATGCCGTTGGGAAAGAGTGAAGCGACGCTCACCGGTTCCGTCGACCCCTGACTACGCCTCTGACTGCGTCTGCAAACCGAGCGCAAGCCGCTAACGATTTGGCGTCCTCCGTTCCACATGTCACAGCCTTGTCGTTGCTGATGGCACTCACCCTCTATTAGTATCCGCCGGGCCCCGGCTGCGAGCCCCCTGTGCTTACACCTGTCGATCCGGCCGCGCTACCAAACCCAGATCCGCCAGCTGTACTGCCACCAATAACCCCGGCGCCCGAAGCACCCCCCGCGTATGGGCTGGGCTGACGATACATCCGCTCGACGGCACCGACGCTCTCGCGTCCATTGCCAGGAATGCGCGTATAGCCCGCGTAAGGCGGCCACGGATCGATGGTGTGAATGGCCGCATTGGCGTCCTTGGCGTTGCCGGCGCCCGGCGTAATGGTGACGCCGCGCTCGAAGTATTGCGAGAACGGATCATCGAACATTTGGGCATGGCACGCACTCGACAATGTCGCGGCAGCAAATAATCCGATGACCAGAGATGCAGCTCTCATGGGGTCTCACTTGTTCAGTGGGGTTGCGCCAGGCCCTTGCATGACGCCGAGCATATATCCGTACGGTCCTTTGATGTCGCCGCCGGACGCCACGTAATCGGTGTATTTCTTTTGCTGTTCCATCTGGCCCATCAGAAAGAAGTCGACATCGTTACTTGGCACCGTCGTGTCGAATGGCGTTGCAAGGCGCGCGCCAGGTGGCGCCGGCTGGGCCAATGACGGCGTCACGATGATGACGAGGTCGGTCTCATCTTTCTGATAGGAGGCGCTGCGGAACAGAGTACCGAGTACCGGGATTGAGCCGACCCACGGCAGTTGGGCGATGTTACGCTGATTATCTGCTTGCAAAAGGCCAGCGATTGCAAAACTTTGTCCGTCGCGAAGCTCAATTGTCGTGGTTGCCGAGCGCTCCGTCAGGGATGGGACCGTCGTACCTGAGACTGTGACGGCGTTGGTGAAGTCAAGTTCGCTGACCGTCGGATTGATGGACAGATTGATGATGCCCGTGTTGAGAACAGTGGGCCGGAATCGCAGCTGCACGCCGAACGGCTGATACTGAAAGGACGGTCCATTTAATGCGCTAGAGGGGGTCGGCACGGGATACTGTCCGCCCGCGAGGAAGCTAGCTGAGTCGCCGGACAGGGCAACCAGGTTGGGCTCTGCAAGCCGCTGCAACAATCCCTTGGTCTCTAGCGCCGTAATCAGGCTATCAATCTGGATTCCTTGATTGACCACTTGCGCTAGAATGGTTCCGAACGGGGCGCCGACACTGTTACCTACGAGCGTTCCGATTGTCTGGAAGAGTCCGCTCCCAGAGGGCGCGCAAACGCCTGTCGGCGCACATGCCGCTGCGCCAGCAGCTTGAGTGCCGCCAATCGCGGGGGGCTGTGTTGTCAGACCGCCCAGTCCTATTGAAGCGCCACGGGTGCCTGAGGCGTTGGTGGCATACCAATTGATGCCAAGCTGCCGCCCGGCATCGCGGGAAACTTCGAGAAAGCGCACCTTGAGCAGAACCTGCTGCGGCGCGGCTACGCTCATGGCGTTGATGACCGGTACGGCATTCTGGCTGCCTTGCGTACCGGTCGCGCCCTCGGTCCAGGCTCGCGCCAAATTGACGGCCTTTTCTGCGGCAAGCGCATCGCTCGCCGTGCCAGTCAATACGACTTGTCCACTGTCGTTCATGACGCGAATGCCGCTGTTGCCCGTGACAGCCCGGATTTTTGCCTGCAGATTTCCAGTGTCGAGCGCAACCTCAATGTCGACGACCTTTATGAGACGATTGTTCTCATCGTAGATCGATGCGTTTGTCGTGCCGACCTTCTTGCCCTGGATATAGAGCATGTGATCGGTCAAGGGCCTGGCGTCGGCGATCTCCGGCGACCCCACGGCCGCGGAGGAAAACGATGGTCCAATCGGCAGCGTGACCGACTTGTTCAGCGTGATAGTGACGTGCTGGACTTGCTGTGGGGCCTGAGAGAACGCCGGCAACATCGGAAGCCACGTGGTGGCGACAATGGTCAGAGCGGCCAGTGCGCAGGCAAACAATCCCCCGCGAGCTAATGCTCCACGTCCGCACTTGCCTCCCGCGAGCGAAGGAAACGTTCTCAACATCCCCGCCCCCCTTTATTATTATTACGCGCTCCCAGTACAGACTACGCTAGCGAAGGGGTCAATGTTGTATCCTAAATGTCACATCATCGATTTCTGACCAGGTCCTCAGGGGTCTCGTAGTCCTGCTTTGTCATGCCGTGCCAGATTGTAATGCGCTTAGTCGTTTTGGACGGCGGTACGACGGGCGCCGGTGCCTGCTCCACAGGAATCGGCGGAGGCGCAACGGGCTGCGGGGCCGGGGAAGCGCTCAAATCGCGCTCGGTAATGCGGTGCACGGCATCGGCTTGGGCCTCCGCCGGCTGACGCAGGATTAGCGAGAGCCGCCCTATATTGCTCGCAAGCAGGATTTTCTGGGCATCCTCGGGCGCGACCTCGAGCGTAACTGCCTTAGCGATCGTGGGCTGCTCGGTACGCTCGCCGGTGATCTGATCGATGGCGAGAACTTTGGCGGACTGCAGAATAACATCAGAGGAGCTTTCACTGCTGCGCGATTCCGCCTCAGTCCTGATTAGCACCACATCGACCCGGTCGCCGGGCTGGATAAAGCCAGCCACGCCGCGTACGTCGTCCACACGTACTGTGACCGCGCGTTTGCCCGGATCAAGCATTGAAGAAAGAGTGGCCCGCTGTCCGGGCGCGGTAATCTTGCTGAGCAAAATCGGCTCATTACGAGCGATGGCCGCGAGCACCATCCGCCGGCCGTCCTTAAGCAAATCCTGCTTATTTGCGAAAGCGCCTTCAGGCGTCGCGCCCGCGCTCCAAGGAAGATCGCGGACATTTTTTTCCGTAATTTCCGTACCAAAAGTAAGCGGTGCCGTCGCGACGACAATCGTACCTTGCGCTGCCGTCGATTGGGTATGGCTCACTAGCCAATTGCGCGCTAACACGGCGGCCAAACCGCCCAGCACAAGAGCTACAATCAGAATAAGGAGATTGTTGCGGCGCATGCGTAACCTGGCTTGGCCCCGATCTAGACTCCGAAGCCGAGCCGCGAAGCAGGTTGTCTAGAATTTGAGAAGGTGCCTTTAACCTTTGGTGCAACCGGCGAGGCTGCCGCAGAGGCTCGAGAACTGGGTTTGAACCCAGGTGCCAAGACCCGAGATCCAGGCGATCGCTCCGACCGCCACGATCCCAAGCAGAATGGCGTATTCGAGCAACGCAGTCCCTTCTTCGTCTTTGCGGACCTGGTTCAGCAATTTAACAAACTTCGACATCGATGCCTCCCATCTGTCAAATCATTCCGATCTGGGTTGTCGACCTGAGGAGGGCAGCCCTCACACAGGGGCGCTCGGAAGTGTTGCCGCCGCAACGCACACGAGTTCTAGTAATGATTATTTTGGGGAATTCTTAACTAGCAGTATACCGACCGTCAAGGATGAGTCCGCCGATAGTTCCGCGCGATGCCTGTCGATGCGCCCCGCAGAAGTATTCTGCTCAAACAAAAGCTAGTTCGGCGAGGTATGGGGGTCGGAACCTTTGAGATGCCTTGGCGCGATACGAAATCCGACCTACAGGCTAGTCGAAGCCCAGCAGCTTCCTAACAAATTCCCCGGCACTAGCACGGAACTACCGTTTACCACATAGTGCCGCTCATGAATCTCGTGCATCTGTGGGAGCAAATCCGATTTCACCTGCTCCTTCACGGTTCCCAATACAAATTTTACATCGAGAGCGCCGCCGTCGCTGTTCTGTTCTATGTCGGCTATACGGACTTTCGCACCTTCAAGATTCGCAATGGCTGGGTTTTGTTGATGCTTGTCCTTTATGCGCTTTTAGCACTGGTTGACCGATCCCCACCCGAGGTAGTGGCGAACGTGCTTCTTGGGGTGGGGATGTTCGCAATCTTGTTATTTTTCTACACGCGTGGGGTCGTCGGCGGTGGGGACGTGAAGCTGCTGGCTGTCGTCTCGCTTTGGATCAAAGAAGGCCACGCTGTCCCATTTTCGATCCTGCTCCTCGGGTTTATTTGCCTACACGTGGTGATGGCAAAGTTGAGCTGGGCGCCCACTAAGCCTATGGCTGGGGGCGTAGCGATATCATTCGGACCAGCAGTAGCTGGCGCTTTAATTGGCGCAATCATAATGGGGGGGGTTTAAGCGGGTTGATGGCGACCGACACGGTTACACGAGCGCAAATCAGAGATTTCTGATGACTACAAATCGGTTATCCGATGCACAGCTGGGCCTTGATCCGGACGATTGGGACGTCATTCGTGAGTTCGTGAATGGCGCCCTCGGTCGCGTGATTGCCTATCTGCGGACGATCCGTAATAGGATGGTTTAGCAAGCCGCGCCCGAACCGGTTGGTTCTCTTCAAGACTGCATTTCCGTACTCCCCACGTAAACCTACGATCTGCCTTGAGGATTTTGAGCGAAAATATCAAGCCATACGTGACGGCAATGCGAACCCATTGTTCATGGGCTAGGTGCATGGTGCCGGCACGTCAGTCGGAATGCTGGTAGAAATGCTTGCGGCGGGGCTGAACGCCAACTGGACGACCGCGATCACATCGGCATCGATGTCGAAAATCGGATAGCGCTTTGGGTGGCGGAACAGTTCGGCTTTCCATCCCAAGCGTCGGGCGTCTTCCTGACAGGAACATCGACGGCCATTCTATTCCAGCACGCTCAAGCGAGCTTTCCGATCACTTAAAAGAAACCCAATCGCTGCACTAAATACGTTGGAATCAACGATCATTAAATTTCACGTACCGGTTCGGTAAGTTCTTTCCGAGTAGCTATGGAGACTGCACTAGGGTGTTTATGAGATGCCTGAAATCGCTCTACGATTTAAGTCGTGGCAAGCCCTGCTTACGTTTGGTCTGGTGGCTTGCCCAGTGCCTTTTTTGGGGGCAACTCTGCGTGATCGCTGCGCTCATTTGGCGTGCACGATTGGCTTGGAAGAGCGCAGCGGTTTTGAGCTTACCCGCCTCAAATTGATCGCTCGCCTCAAGGGATGCTGGGTGCATTCGCGCTCTAATCCGCAGCTTAGGTTAAAGGCACGCCTTGTGAGCAATGCCTTATTCAGCGTCGTCGCTGGAGCCGATCCACATTAGATTGGGCTCGCTACGACGCAGTTGCGGTCAGTCTTTTTTGCCGCTTTACCCCCGATTGCGACCGCTTGCTGCGCAGCAGCGAAATGACGCGATGTACCAAAAGCGGCCATGTCAGCTATCTTCGGCTTTACGTTGACTTGTTGCTCAACAATAACTGGTAGGGTGACGAAAATGTGGAGTCTTGGCCGGGTTGCGACTCGACCCAGATTTTGCGCGCATCGGCCGAATTATTGCGGCTTTCGTATCCAGAATTGATACATATCAGCAAACAGAGACGGATTCTCTAACTCGAAAATATGCCAGAGTGGCAGATCACTCATTGTCCCGTAATTTGGAAAACGCTGTCGGAAACTCTGCAGCGCACCGCCCGGCAAGTCGAACCCCAGGAATTCGAGTTTGTTTTCGCGGAGAAAGTAAGCGATCTCTGGCAGTGTAAACTGATGTTCTTGAACGTGGAACAACAGGTCGCGGCAGCGGCTCGTACTGTAAAAATCGAGCCGGTTCACGACATTCGACAGCGGCGCGCGGTCGCCAGACTCTGCGAGCTCATGGCGGCAGCGCCGAACATCCTCTTCGGATGAGCCGTAGCCACGTTCAGCAATGAACGCGCGTGCGGCAACAATGTCTTGTCGTGCCAGTTTGCTGTAAAGGCCGATCCGCATGAATCCACCTAGCCGCAACATCGAGAGCAATATCCGCCAACCGGCCATTGGCTCCGCCAAGTGATGCAAAACGCCCACAACCTCGATGACATCGAAAGTACGGCGGATCGATTGAAGTTTAAGAATGTCAGCCTGAGCGTATTCGAGATTTTTCAATCCGAGTTCCCGAGTCTTTCTCTTGGCATAGCAGAGGCTGCTCAGGCTCAAATCGATGGCCAGCACCCGTGCCCCAGGGAACTGCCGCGCTGTCTCGGTCGAATGCTGTCCAGTACCACAGCCGGCGACCAGGATTTCGGCGCCGTTCGTCTTGACGACATTGGAAATGTTGGCGAGCGGAAATAACTGCCGAAGGTGGGCGTCAATCGTCGTTTGACCGACAGGGGATGTCTTGATCCAGCGCGGATAAGGACTTTCCTCATACTGTTGTCTGACAGCAAATGAGACGCCCTCATCGATGACGGTCAGGCACGGAATGGAAGGACGCAGGTGCTGCTCTTCGTGCACTTCCCGCACCTGCCGTACGACGAGTTCGGCTACGGAGGGAGACCAGTGCTGTTTGATAAGCAAATCCGCCCGCGTAAGAGAAGCAAGGGGAAAGTAAGCCGCAACAGCCAGGAGCCACGGCTCAGGAGGGGTCGCTCCCGTCACCAGCGTGTCGACCAATCGGTCGCGTAGGCGTTCCGCCTCCAGTTTTTCTTCATCTGTTAAGGAAAAGACGTACTCGTTCACGAAGCACTGCTGTGCCACAGCACAGAAAAAGCGCAAACTGCCTTGGTCGAATGCCTGCGGGTCGACGCCGCCCACAGCGGCTGTCAATATCGTCCGCCGAACTATCGTGAGAAATCGCTCAAGTTCGAGATCAAAAATTATCGTCGATTCGAGAAGACAGCACAGCAGCCGATCGCTACAGATTTCCGCGAGCTCAGTCGGGCTGAATAACTCGTGCGGCGCCGGAATGGACCAGTTGGCGGCGACCGGGCGAATGCAGGTGCAGACGGCGCCACTGCGCTTGACGAGATTGGAGGCGTAGCGTGCAACATCGGTTGGTCGCCCCCACGGCTCGGACATGGCGCGCGCGAGATCATCGCGCAGGTCAATTCCGTCTGGAATGAAGGTTAGGTTGCGCAAACAACCAACGAAGAGCAGCTTTGCATTGTCCGTCTCCTTAATGCGCAGGCTGCATTGGATGGCTTTCAACGCTCCAGGAAGATCGCCCAAGGCCCTCAATACGATGCATAAGTTGCTGTGCGCCGCCGCCAGATCGTTCTGGGGGATGGCGGCTTTGCTCGGGTGAGGAGTCCGGGGATCGTGGAGCGCGGGGTTTTGATCGTGCAATGCGATCGCCTTGCCGATAAAGCTTGCTGCTAAGTCGCTGCGGCCAACTTGCTGCGCGATGACGCCAAGAAGATGAAGGCCGTCAAAGTGGTTCGGGTCGATCGCGAGAAGTTTTCTGCAGTATTTTTCGGCTTCAGCGAATTGGCCGGCATGATGATGCCGCTGCCCCCTCGCCAATAGGTCGGCAATTTGACCCGACGGACTGATGGTTGCGTTTCTCCGCGCAGGAGCTGCGGCTCGCGTTCCCAACTTGGCTGCCATTCGCCGTTGCTTTCGGTTCATCGCGAAGCCCCGATAGAATTTCCTTAGGAATGCTGGACTTAACGGTACAGCTTCTTCGGTCGTCCCGAAACCGGTCGCGCCGCTGGGACTCAAGGAGCCTCGGGCACGGCACCTGGACGGGAAGGGCATAGGCTCAACAGAGTTGCCGGTTGATGTCTCTTATGGGTCAAAGAACAGGTCTCCGATGTCGGCTTTGGATCATTTTCGACATTTTCGGTAACTTGGCTCGATGTCGGCTTAGAACCCCATAGCGACCGATATAGCGGCATTCCGCTTCCGCCAGATGCGCGAGCTCCTCTAGGCGGCTTTCAAACCGTCAACCAACCGGTTTTAATTTACGGTTTAGTTTATCGTTGCGCGACTCGGCTCAATCGGCGCGGCGCCGATTGAGCCGAGCTCAAGCGCGGCGTTGCCGAACAGCGGCGCCCGAAATGGTGTGCGGTTTCGTTTTACAAAGCGCCCCTAAGCCTTTGATTTGTGGGGGCGCAAAATCGGTATTTTACAGGGTAGCCTTTGAAATCACGTTTTTTGCACGGGCTGCCACTCCGGGTGCCATTATCCAAAGACGCGCCCTGAGCCAGAAAAACTTGCGGTAGTAGTGATAAATGCTGTTCGGCAAGGCAATGCGCAGGCCTAACCGCTGTCGCTCTCAACAGTTGTTAACTCGGTTCTATCGCCCATCGTCAACACCGGCGGTTATTGCTGCCGCCATGCCGACACTACAAGAAGCCAAGTTGGATGAATAATCCAACCGAGAGGTGACCTTGTGCCATTACCACCAACGCCGATTCAGGTCGGACCAGCCCCAAGGTCGATAGTATCCATAATATGGCACGTCATAGGGACCATAGTACCTATAGGAATACGGGTAGGCACGCCAGGCGCGTGAGCACCTGCTATACCCGCAGCTTATTGCCATCGATTGACCAGGGTACACGGTTTGGGCTCCTGTCGTTGGAGACGTCCCGCGAATTGCAGGTGGTGCAATAGGTAACGCCGCGGCGTACTGCCCAAAACACGACGAAAGGATACTCGAAATTATAAGCGCAGGGACAGTGCGGCGCATTGGTACATTCTCTTTATATCGGCATCCGGCACGATCATATCTGACGCGCTTTACAACAGACAAGTTCGCCGTTTTGAGCTCTGGGTCATGTGTGGACGGCTCCGGTTGGCAAGGAGAAGCTTCACGTTACAGGCTTGGTCGGTGCAGCCAAGTGTTCGGCCTTTGAGTGCGGTTCACATGACCGCTGGCCATAATGCCCTCCGCGGATCAGGTCCCGATCATTAGGACGCATCGATGATGCACTGACCCAAGTGGGTTGTCCTGATCGTCGGATCGACCGGCTCCCTTATAACGTTCACCCTTGGCCATGATCGGCCATGCCATCCGTGCGGTCTTGTTGGCGAGCGCGATGGCCGCCACCTTCGTTGGTCGCCGCGCCAACGATGCAGGGAGCCAAGGCCTATGCCTGGTGCCATGGATTTTTGGCGTATCGGATGACGGCAAGCGCGCCGGTCGTGAACAGGCTGCGCAGATAGCGATCGCCTTGGCGTCGGTGGCATCGTTCTTATGCCGCTTCACATAGGGCTTCACGTAGGCCGGCGGCATCAGGCGCACGGTGTGGCCAAGCGACTGCAGTTCACGCGACCAATGGTGCGCGGTAGCGCAGGCTTCAATCCCGACTAGGCACGACGGCAGAAGAATGCCAAAACATCCGCCGCCGGCAATCGACGAGCTTGAATACCGGTCAATGGCGGCTCAGGAATTGGTCGTCACCCGTTCTTGAACTTGCCGATCAGACGCTGCAACGGTTCTGGAGGTTAGTTGAAAGATATTTTGAGTACGGTTCGCATATGCGCCTGCAGCGTCACATGAAAAGATTTCTCGTCTCAATAATTATGGGAGTTTTTGTGTTGCTTGGGGTCAACCATGCCTCAGCATGGACGTCCTGCCATACCTTCCGCCGGCACGTCTGTCTCGCGCAGGCGTCGCGACACCACGCCTATCGTGTCCATATCTGGCGCCTGGCTCGTCTCGGGCCGCAGAGCTGCTTTTTGATGCCCGACGTTGTCGTCGCAGTCGGGGCACGTGGGCCTTACTGTTCGTCGCCTCGCGGTTACTATGGTTTGCGCCCACTGTGTCGGTCGGTAACCGCGAACCGGTTACCCGTGCTAAGGTCTGCTCGGGAATTTGGTCGAGCAGTAGAAGTGCTTGACGACGCGACTCACGTTCGGGGCCGGCGCCGAGCAGGCGACCAACGCGTACGTAGCGTAGATGTCGAGTGGCAAAAATAGGAGGCCAGGTGAATTTTCAGCTCGCCATCGATCCGCAATCGAGCCGGCTAAAGTGATCGGGGCCATTGCACAACCAAAGCTACGAATGAAAAACGTGCCTTTTTTAGCTCCGATACGGATGGTTGCAATCGTAACAAATTCTCAAGCGAACGATCATCGCTAAGTAAAATACCTGACCAAAGGCTTACACCCCCTTGAACAAGCAAGAATTGTCAAGCAAGCTTCTAAAGTTGGACAACAAGTCAACTTAAAAATTGCCGCTGCGTTGGAACGTCGCGCGACATCTGACGTTTAGCCCTGCGGAGTAGACGGGAGGTTCGCTCTTTTTCTGATCTGAACGTTCGAGGAAGCTTGCGCTTGGGGGACCGGGCGAAGGTTTTCTTGTTTCGCTATAGGTTGTTTGCAACTGCGGTCAATCATGGCCGCAGAACGGGAGTAGCTGTGCCTATCAAGCAGCGCGCTCTCAGGTAGTCAGCAGTCACTTCAAGGGAGGTAGTGCTATGAAGAAATCGAAAACGTGCGTTGGGGCAGTAGTCATTGGGGCTGCTGCGGGTCTGCTCGCCATGTCGAGTTGGGCGCCAGCACAGGAAGCTGCGTCCAAGGACGAGATCTGGAGCGCCACTGCAGTGGTCAGTCTGCCCACGGGTACTACCATTGCATCGTTTGACATCAGCTATGTTGATTCAAACCTTGGTAAGTATGTATTGGGCGATCGCACAAACAAGGCGGTCGATCTGGTCGATACCACATCGCTGATTGGAACGCTGCTCCCTGCAAATCCGCCATTCGCTGGCGCGACCGGCAACAACAACACCTCGGGACCCGATGGCGTGATCATCGTCCCCAAACTCAATAATGGCGACAGCACGGATGAGGCGTGGGCGGGTGACGGCCCCACGGCGACATGCCCTTTGACCGCGACATCAGCAGTCCCACAGGTCCCGGGGGACTCCCGTTGTAGCACTGTCAAAGTTATTGACCTAACAGGTGCGCACGCGACCCTCCACGTCATTCCAACAGGCGGGATGAACAGAGCCGACGAAAACTGCCTCGATACCGCCGATAACTTGCTCATGACGGCCAACAACGCCGACAACCCCCCGTTTGGCTCCATCATTTCAACCACGGACTACACGGTGAAGAGTCAAATCTCCTTCGCGAATTCCACCAACGGTGCCGAGCAGTGCTCGTGGAGTCCGCGAACGGGGATGTTTTACATCACCATTCCGGGCATTGAGACCCCTGATAATGGGCACGGGGTGGTGGAGGTTATCAATCCCATATCCGGGAAAATCGTGAACACCTTCGATATTCCTCTGGAGGTTTGTGGGACTCCACAGGGTACGGCCGTTGGGCCCAGTCCGCAGATTATGGTTGGCTGCAATCAAGGCAGCGGGCCCAGCCTAAATGGCAAAAACTCCGGTATCATCATAAATGAGCACAGCGGCTCAGTCATTGGTGTCATTCCCAATGAGTCAGGCCCGGATGAGGTCTATTACAACGCGGGGACTGCCGAATACTTCTTGGCACAAAGTGCTCCCCCGGGTAATTTCCAAACCCTTGGCGTGGTCGATGCCAAAGGAAAAAAAGGGGACCTTTCCATTGTCACGGCCAATAAAACTGTAGCGGGGCGGAGCGCCCATTCTGTTGCCGCGGATTCTGGAATAAAGTCTGGAACACCGCAAGTCTTTGTTCCGATCCCTGCTGGAGTCGCCATGGCTTGCGGCCCAAATGTTCCTCCGGGTGCTGCGGATAATCCCAATGGCTGCATTGCTGTCTTCACCACGACAAAGCCAGACAAAGGCAAACCTATTGCCCGTGGTAATGATTAAACACCGCCAAAAATAAACGACGTCGCG
>JBAUCK010000401.1:0-4767 GCA_049677525.1 Xanthobacteraceae bacterium | reverse complement strand
AGAGGCGCCACCGTTCGACCGGGCAGGATTGCGCAACTTTTCTAAAATTGCGGCGGGGAAATCCTTAAAATTTAATCGATCGAAATAACCCTTTTTTTCATGCTCGTTCCAGGGAAGGGGTCGAGGGTCTCTTTTCACGTTACATACGAGGTCGGAAGCCTGTTTCGAAACGCCCGCGAACAGGAGCTGGGACGAACTCATCCAACGCGCCGTGGAACTCCGGCTCATATTGCGCCGCGCCGATGCTGCACCGCGACGCGCCTTAAGCGTTGATCTCGTGTCGGATCGTGCGGTGTTGCGCGGCAGTCATATTGCGCTGCGCCCCGGATTTATTGCGCCGCACGGCTGCCGTCTTGCATCCGGCCGGTCGAGGGATCACAACGGTATGTCGATCTAGCGCAATGTGTCGCGTTGCGGGGTGTGCGCCGAGTTCATCTCGGCGCAACAACGAGCCGCCGCCGGACTCCGAGGATTGCGACGCAGATAACAAAAACGAGGAGAAACGCTCATGGCCATGCCGCAACACACGCCGCTGCAACAGCAGACCTCGTCTGACACGGGAGTGTCGAACGATATGGTGAAGCTCATTCGCAAGCTGCGCTGGATCGGCATGGACGAAGAGGCGCAGAAGCTGCAGCGCGAGCTCACGCTGCGCGATGCGGCGCCTGACGACAGCGTTGTGGCGACGCCGCGCGAAACCGATTGATTGCGCGCCGGCGGGCTTTGAGAAAAAAACGTCAAACAAAAACGGTAATTGGGAAGCGTTCGCCGGCAAAGGAGAGATCGCCATGCAAGTGTTGATGGCCGTCGGGTTTCTGGCACTGGTCTGGGTGCTGGTGCTGTTGGGCTCGATCTATTTCAATAAGAATGTGGTGTAAGCCGCAACGTGTCACCAGCGGCGACCCAGGTTCAGCGCCGGCATCGGCGCTGTATGCGTTTCAGCCGACGGTCGCCAGCGTGTGCGCCAACGCCTGCCTCAAATCCAGATAAAGCTCGTCGACATCTTCGAGGCCTGCGGAAAAGCGCAGCAAGTCGCCGGGGCAGGGCGAACCATCGCCTTCGATGGAGGCGCGGTGCTCGATCAGGCTCTCGATGCCGCCGAAAGACGTCGCCCGCTTCCACAGGTTCACGGATGCCGCAACAGCGATGGCGGCGCGCTCGCCCTGTTTGACGCGTACAGAGAACATGCCGCCGAAACCGCCGCTCATCTGCCGCAGCGCCGTGTCATGCCCGGCATGCTGTGCGAGGCCGGGATAAAGAACCTGCGCGATCGCCGCGTGCCCGACCAGGCGTTGCGCGAGGGTGGCCGCGGTCTTGGCCTGGCTGCGCACCCGAATATCGAGCGTGCGCATGCCACGCATCAAAAGCCACGCATCGAAAGCGCCGAGCGCATTGCCGAGTTGGCCGCGCAGGTCGCGGATGCGCGACCACAATTGCCCATCGCGCGCGGTTGCGAGCGCGCCAGCGACGACATCGGAATGACCGTTGAGATATTTCGTTGCCGAATGCATGACAATGTCGGCGCCGAGCGCGAGCGGGCGGGTGAAGATCGGCGTTGCAACGGTGGAATCGACACAGAAGATCGCGCCGGCCGCATGCGCGATTTCCGAGATTGCGGCGATATCGGTGATGGTCCAGAGCGGATTGCTCGGCGTCTCGATCCAGAACAGGCCGGTTTCGCCCGGTCGCACCGCGCGGCGTACCGCGTCGAGGTCCGACGTCTCGATGAAGCTGACGCGGTGGCCGTAGCGGCCGACCTCGCGCAGCCAGGAACGGAAGCCCCAATACATCACTTTCGAGGCGATGATATGGGTCGGCTTTTCGAGCGCGAGCAATACGCTGCTCGCCGCCGCCATGCCGGACCCGAACAGGAATGCTTCCTCGGCGCCCTCCAATTTGGCGATCAGATCTTCGGCCTGCTGCACTGAAGCGTTGTCGGTGCGGCCATAGACATAGCCCGCCGGATAGCGGTTGTCGGCATCGCGCAGGAATGTCGAGGACATATGGATGGGCTGGGTGATCGCGCCGGTAATCCGTTCGCGCGCGCCCGGTGTCTGCGCGACCAGTGTCTTCGTCGTCAGCGGTGACTTCGTCTGATCGTCCATGCGCAACCTGTGCCCGGCGATTTCCGGTAAAATAAGCGCTCAAATCGACGGAAGAATGATCGAGCAATGAGGGCAGCACACAAAGAATGAACCCGCCGCAGCATCGCAGGTTCCGAGAACTCTCATACATGGATTGCAGTGCCGATCCGGATCACATTCGCTTGCGCTGACCGTGAACGCCCGCAGCGGATCCTGTCACCGCACGATCACAAAATGCGGCGCGTGCGGTCTGGCACAAGTCAGCTCAGCGGCTATTCCCGATCAGCACCATCGAGATTGCCGGCACATAGGTGATCACCAGCAGCGCCAGAAAATTGACAATCACGAACGGCAGCACGCCGCGATAGATCATGCCCATCGGTGCGTTGAAAATGGCGCGCGCGGCGAACAGGTTGAGCCCGAACGGCGGCATATAGAGGCCGATCGAGAGGTTCACCGCCATGATGATGCCGAAGTGCAGCGCGTTGACGCCTGCGGCTTCGACCACCGGCAAAAGCAGCGGCGTCAGGATCAGGATCGCTGCCGGCGGCTCGAGAAAGCTTCCGGCGACCAACAACCCGGCATTGACGAAGAGCAAAGTTTGCCAGTTCGGCAAATGCATCGCGGTGACGGTGGCGATGAGAGTCTGCGGAATGCCGCTTGTCGTCATCAGCCAGGAATAGACGCCGGCGCCGGTGACGATGATGAGGATTTGCGAGATCAGAACGGCCGAGGACACGACGATCTGCCACAGTTCGGCTGGCCCGATCTCGCGATAGACGAACATCGCCACGAACAGCGAATAGACCACGGCGACGCCGGCCGCTTCGGTCGGTGTGAACACGCCGCCATAGATGCCGCCGAAAATCACGACGATGGTGCCGATCGCCCAGCTCGCGTCTTTGGTGGAGGCCAAGATATTCTTCCACCGCGCCGGCGCCGACAGCGGCACCATTTTGATCTTGGCATAGATCAGCACATAGACCGCGTCGACCAGGCCGATGAGAAGGCTCGGCAGAATGCCGGCGGTGAACAGCTTGATCGCCGAGACCTGCGCCGACATGGCGTAGAGGATCATCGAGATCGACGGCGGAATGATCACCGCCACCGCGCCGGATGATGTGATCAGCGCAATGGCGAAGCGCTCCGAATAGCCGTGCTTGGTCAGCGAGGGGAACAACAGCCGGCCGATGGCGACCACGGTGCCGACCGAGGTATGCGCCATGGCGCCGAACAACTCGGAAGACGCAACCGTCGTCACCGCGAGCGAGCCGCGCACGCCGCCGACGATGGAGACGACCCAGCTGACGACTCGGTTGGCGATGCCGCCGCGGCCCATGATCTCGCCCGCCAGCACGAAGAACGGCACCGCCAAGAGCGGGAAATTGTCGAGGCTGCCGAACATATAGGTCTGGATCGCCTGCAGCGGCGCATGCGCGACAAAGACAATGGCCGTCAGCGACGTGAGCAGCAGCACGACGAAGATCGGGAGCCCGAGGACGAGCAGCAGCGCCGGCAGGATGAAATAGACAAAGCCCGCCAGCATTTCAGTGCTCGGTCTCGGTATCTGGCTCGGTATCGGGGCTGCGGCTCGAGATCACGTCGTCGTGCCGCACGCCCTGTACGATCAGCCGCACCGCGATGAGGAGAGCCATCAGCAGTAGCCCGACCGGCACAACGGCCTGCGGGATAACGAGCGGGATATTGGCGGAATCGCTTCTCTGATCGAGCTCCGCCAGCATGGTCATGACCGGCCAGGCGAAGACCGCCAGCGCGATGCATGTGGCGATGGTGACGAGGTCGGCGAAGACCTCGAACGCCGCGCGCAGACGGGACGGCAACAGCGACACCACGACGTCCATGCGGATATTGCGGCCCATCCAGCCGACTGGGCCGGCGGCGAGGAAGACGCAGCCGATCATCAAAAACAGCATCGCCTCCTCGGCCCAGGACAGCGATAGCGAGAAGAAATAGCGGCCAATGATATTGGCGAAGTTGATGCCGACGCTCGCGATCAGCGTCGCGCCCGCGGCGACGCGCAACGCCGCCATCAGCGCCGCTGCGGTCTGCCGCAATATCTGCCGCATGCGCTAGTTCTTCGCCGCCGCGGCGCGGACCATTTGCAGCATGTCGTGCACTGCCGGCTGGTCCTTGGTCACGGCGTCGCCGACCGGATCGAGCTGCGTCTTCATCTGCGCAAGATCGGCGGGCGAGAGGCGGTGCACGGTGCCACCGAGCGCGTTCCAGTCGCCTTCGAGTTTCTTGGTGAAGTCGATTTCCCACGCTTGCGTCTTGGCCTGCACCGCGGCGCCGGAATCGATGACGACTTTCTGCAGGTCCGCCGGCAGCGTATCGAGCCAGGCCCTGCTGACCACGGCGATGGAGATGATGAACGTGTCGTCGGTCACGGTGACGACCTTGAGGAGGTCGTTCATCTTGAAGGCGACGAACACCGAGAGGCCGGAAATCGTGCCGTCGATGGTGCCCTGGTCGAGCGCCGGCACCACTTCCGACAGCGGCATGCCGATGCCGGTGGCGCCGAGCTTGGCCATTTTTTGGCGTTCCATCTCGGTGCCGTTGATGCGCAATTTCTTGCCGCTGAAATCGGCAAGCTTCATGATCGCGTTCTTGGCGCCGTAATTGGACGCGCCGAGATCCTCGGTGGCGATGCCGACCATGCGCT
>JBAUCK010000400.1:0-2018 GCA_049677525.1 Xanthobacteraceae bacterium | reverse complement strand
AGGCTAAAGCTGGTGCCAGCGCGTCGAAGTCGCGGACGGTTCGGGTCAGGCCAGGCAAACAGACTACCGGGAGCGCAGATGAGGACCGCGAACCATATTCCCGCACGTGTAGACGCAAGCCGTCCTGCGCTGCTATGAAGATACTTCGGGGAGGGACTTCGTTCATGCTTCTTGTATTTGATGCAGCGCTTATGCCAGCGAGCCGACTAAAGGGCGTGATCAGCATATCCAAAAATTTGAAGACGCCATGCGATAAATCGAGCCGATCTCGATGCAAAAGACGCGTGTATAACCTGCGCAATCCCAGGGTGCTCCAACTTTTCGCTTGTGGCTGCCGCAACAAGGGCTTTTACACTCCCCGGCACTGAGAAATTCCCCCTTAACAGGCATGCAAGCCATCAAAGGCGCTTTCGCCGGTGTGCCTTTGCGTCATCTTTTGCTTCCCTTGTGGGAACTGGCATCGTCGATAATTCTATGGATTGTCGATCCAATTTACACAAGTAAATAGCTTCTGCTAGTGCATCGCTTGCTATGATTGGGACGCCTTCGATTAGCTCAGCGACCAGAGCGGGTGATCTCACCTTGCACATAACCCCCCAATCTTGACGCGCGCGTGCCGCGCGGGAGAAAAAAGCCAGAAATATCAATGATAGTGGCGATGCCATGCGCCCTTTTGGCCTGTTGGCCAGCCAACGGCACACGAAACCCCTTGCCCTATTGACCTCCTATAGTAAGTTACATGTAACTATTCGGAGGACGAATCATGCCCCCGGCAAGACGCCCGAAGCCCACTCGGGTAAAGGTGCGTGAACATCGCGAGCGCCTGCGCGCGCAGGGTTTACGCCCTATCCAGATTTGGGTGCCGGACGTGCGGGCCTCGGCCTTCAAGTCCGCGGCCCACCGGCAATCCCTGGCCGTGGCAAAGAGCGCCCATGCCGCCGATGATCAGGCGTTCATCGACGCGGTGTCCGACTGAAGCGATAAGTGAAGCGCGGCGAGGTCTGGACCGTCGCCGGCGGGAAGGACTACGCCGGCAAGCCGCGCCCTGTTGTCATCCTCCAGGATGACAGCTTCGACGCCACGGATTCGATCACCGTTTGCGCCTTCACCACCGACCCGACCGACGCGCCACTGTTCCGGCTTGCCGCGGAGCCGACCGAGCGCAACGGGTTGCGCTCGGCTTCCCGGCTGATGGCGGATAAGATCACCACGATTCCGAAATCGAAAGTCGGCGAACGAGTGGGGCGGATCGACGATGAGGATATGGTTCGGCTCAATCAGGCGGTGATGGTCTTTCTCGGACTGGCGGTATCATCACGGTCGGGCCGGAAAGGAGAATGATGGGCGGCCGCGGCGTTCCCTTTCCTGTGCTATTACCTCCCTGTGCCGCCGCACACAAGTATTTCTGCGCTGTGCGGCGCGGAGGTTTCAATGCCGGAAACGGCTATTCTTTGAAAAAAGTCGTGCCGCGACTCTGGCGGGATGGCCAGACTTCGCAAGGAACAATCGCCAACCGCGTCCGCGCAGCTTGAGAATTTGCTCGGCGAGCCGTGGCCTTTCCCCGACCGGCCACCGAAGCATGACCTTTCGACCTGGACTGTTACCGACGACTGGCCGGAGCTTGTTCCCGTCACCGAGGCCGAGGTGGAGGTATTCGAGGCGTGGTTTGGGACCTCTTCGATAAACTGTTTGGGCCGTGCCATTGACCCGGGAAGGGGGGATTCTCATGACCGCCCATCAATTCTCAAACGGAGTGCGCGCCGCCCTTTACCTGCGCGTCTCGACCGCGCCGGCAGGCCGAGCACGATGTTTCCATTCCCGACCAGAAGCGGCAGGGCGAGACTTATTGCCAGTCGCGCGGCTACCAGCTCGTCGAGACCTATGTGGAGGCCGGGGCGTCGGCCACCAACGACCGTCGCCCCGAGTTTCAGCGCATGATCGAGGCGGGAACGTCCAAGCCTGCGCCCTTCGATGTCGTCGTGGTCCATTCCTTCAGCCGGTTCTTCCGCGATCACTTC
>JBAUCK010000399.1:0-7406 GCA_049677525.1 Xanthobacteraceae bacterium | reverse complement strand
AGCGCCAACCCCGCCCGGTGCGCCGCGGCGCCCGCGAGCAGCGGCGCCTGCCCCGCCACCGCCGTCATCTCCGACATCTTGCCGTTACAATGCAAGACCATGTCGCAACCTGCTGCAATCGCTGCCTTCGTGCGCTCGCCAAGCGACCCCGATAACGCGCCCATGGAAACGTCGTCGCTCATCAAAAGCCCCTGGAAGCCAATGAAATCACGAATCACTTCCTCCACTATAGAGGCGGAACTGGTGGCCGGGGCGCCCGGGTCGAAGGCTGTGAACACAACGTGCGCAGTCATCCCCACCGGCAAGGCGGCAAGCGGGCGAAATGCGGCAAAATCGGTGGCTTCTAAGGTCGCCCGATCGGTATTGACCACCGGCAGCCGTTGATGGCTGTCGGCCGTGGCTCGGCCATGGCCGGGAATGTGCTTGAGCACCGGCAAAACCCCGCCCTCAAGAAGCCCGGCGGCGATCGCGCCGCCAATGGCCGCCACTTTGGCCGGTTCCGTGCCGTACGCGCGGTCGCCAATGATAGGGTCGGACCCCGCGACCGGAACGTCGGCAATCGGCGCGCAATCGACGTCGATGCCGAATTGGGCGAGATCGGCGGCCATGAGGCGGGCGCCGAGCTTGGCCGCGCGCAGGCCGGCGTCGCGATCCCGGTCGTAGACCGCGCCATAGGAAGCGCCTGGCGGATAGTTCGGGCATAGCGGCGGCTTGAGCCGCTGCACCCGTCCGCCTTCCTGGTCGATCAGAACCGGCGCCTGGCGGCCGAGCGCCGCGCGGGCCTCCTCGACCAGCCGCCGCAGCGATTGCCCATCACCGACATTGCGCGCGAAGACGATGAGGCCCCACGGTTGGGCCTCTTTCAAGAATTGGCGCTCCTCCGCTGTCAGCGAGGCGCCCGCGACACCGGTGATGAAAGCGCGCATGTTCGGCCGCTTGGAGCATGATCCGGAAAAGTGGGAACCGGTTCTCCGAAAAGATCATGCTCAATCAAAATGCTAGAGCGAAGTGTCGTCGCTTTAGCCTGCGGCGCGCGCGAGGGTCAAGCGCTCCCAACCGTGAAAAGCCGTGAAGTCCCCGCCTTAATTGCGCTGCACCAGGCAGCTGCCGCCGGCGGCTTTGAGGCTCGAGCACATCTGGGCCGCCTCTTCCGCCGAGCCATAGGGGCCGACCAGGGTGCGGTAGTAGATGCCCTTGTCGCCAAGATCGACCTGGCGGACGGTCGCCGTGCGGCTGCCGAGCTGGGCAGGATATTTGGCCTGCAGCCCGTGATAGGCCGCCTGCGCTTCAGCTTCGCTCCGTTGCGACGACACTTGCACCGAATAGCCGCCGCCTGCTGCGGCGGGCGCGGGTTCTGCCGCCGCTGCCGCGGCAGGATGCGCGAGCGCGGTCCGGGTCCGCGAGGTGTCGGCGCTGCCTTGGCTGGCCTGGCTTCCTTGGCCGCCTTGCGAGGGCACGATCGACAGCGGCCCATTGCCGCCTTGTCCCGCTTGGCCGCCTTGCGGCGAGCCCACTGGCCTGGGCGCGACCGGCCGCGCGGCAGTGGCTGCCGCATCGGCGCTGTCCGGTTGTCCGGCATGAATGGCGACGGTGCGGATCTTCTTCGAGCCGCTGGTGCCGGCCACCGGTGCGGCCACCTGCGCCTGCCCGCTTTGGTCCGGTGCGGCTTGCACTGGCGGATAGACCGGCGCGACACCAGCCGGGCCGAGCTGCATCGGAACGCCGGCGGCGCCACCGGGTGCGGGCGCGATCGAGCCGAGCATGTTCGGCGCGGACTGGGCCTCACCGGTCATGGACGCCTGCAACCCGGCATTGGGATCAGGAAACACCGGAATGGTCGAAACCACCCGCGGCGTAGTTGCCGGCGCCGGCACATCGACCGGCCTCTCCTCGCGCGACACCAGTCTGTCCGGCGAGCCGGAATTGTTCGCCGCCTGGCCTGACGCATTCGCGGCTTTGCCGGCGGGGACGATCTTGTTCGGCGTGCCGTCGGCTTTGATGATCGGCGGCAGCGCCGGCAGCATCGAGCCGCCGAACATCGCGCGATAGCTGAATGCGCCGGCGGTGCCGAGCACCATCAGACCCAGCAGCGCGGCGAAGATGGCAAAGCCCCTGCGCTTGCGCGGAGGCGCGTCGTCTTCCTCATAGTCCTCGAGCTCGTAGAACTGATCGTCCTCGCTCTGCCCTTCTTCGGCATAATCATCATAACGATCGTCGCGCCGATTATCGCGCCGTGCGTCGTGCCCACGCGGCAGGAATGCCGGTAGATCTTGGATCGGGTCGTGCGCGTCGTCATAGCGCGGGTCATCTTGATAGCCCGACTGATCGTTATAGGCCTGCGCGTCATGGCCTTGCGCATCATGGCCTTGCGCGTCGTAGCGCTGCGGCTGCGCCGCATAAGGATCGGGCCGTTCGTATTCGGCATTGTAGGACGGCGGAGCCGAACGATAGGGCGGATAAGTATCTGCCGGCTGCGGCTGCGGCGGCGCGTCGCGACGATCGTCATATTGGCGGTCGTCATACTGGTTGTCGTGCTGGCCCGAGGACTGCGCCGGGTACTGAGCGCCGTACTGATCGCTCGGCTGATCTTGAGCTTGGTCTTGATCGTAGCGCGCTTGCGGCTCGGCGTAGCGCTGCGGTTCGGCATAAGGAGTTTGCTGCGGCTCGGCATAGCGGGCGTCGGCCGGCCACTCAGGAGTAGCCTCGGGAGCGTCGCGCGGCGGCGCTTCGTCCTGGCGCGCGGCGCGAGCCTGCGGATTGGTCCGGCCGATCAGACGCGCCAGTTCGGCGAGCGGATCGTCGCCCTGCTGGCCGCCCTGCGGAGCAGGACCGCGGCGTGTCGTTCGGAAAATATTGTCGGCCATAAGCAATCGCCCCGATTCAGGCGCTCACGCGTTACCCGGTCAGTCGCCCCCTCGACCGCCGCGCGCTGACGTCATTGGCGCTGCGACCTACCGCATCTCATCTGGTGCCGAAACCCCAAGCAGATCGAGGCCAGAAGACAAAACGGTGGCAACGCCTTGTACTAGGACAAGGCGTGCCTTCGTCACTAGTGGATCATCTTGGATAATGAAGCGTAAATGTGGCGATGCATTGCCCTGCGTCCAAAGTGCATGAAACTCTGACGCTAACTCATACAAATAAAAGGCAACTCGGTGCGGCTCATGCGCGAGTGACGCAGCCTCGACGATTCTCGGATAAAGGGCAATACGCCGCATCAACGCGAGTTCGGCAGGGTCGGACAGCCTTTCCAGCGGGGCGTCGGGCAGCGCCTCCGGCGCGGTCAGATCGGCCGGCAGTTGCGGAAACGCGGCCCGCGCATTGCGGAACACCGATTGCGCCCGGGCATGACCGTATTGGACATAAAACACTGGATTGTCGCGCGACTGTTCCAGCACTTTGGCCAAGTCGAAATCGAGCGCGGCATCGTTCTTGCGGAACAGCATCATGAAGCGCACGGCGTCGCGGCCGACTTCGTCCACCACTTCGCGCAGGGTGACGAACTCCCCTGCGCGTTTTGACATTTTCACCGGCTCGCCGGCGCGCAGGAGTTTCACCAGCTGGATGACCTTCACGTCGAGATCGACCTTGCGATCGCTCAGCGCGGCGACAGCGGCCTGCATGCGCTTGATGTAACCGCCGTGGTCGGCGCCCCAGACGTCGATCAGCGCGGCAAAGCCGCGCTCGATCTTTGAGCGATGATAGGCGATGTCGGACGCAAAGTAAGTGTAGGAGCCGTCCGACTTCTTCAACGCGCGGTCGACATCGTCGCCGAATGCGGTCGAGCGGAACAATGTCTGTTCACGATCCTCCCAGTCCTCGACCGCGCCGCCCTTCGGCGGCGGCAAGCGGCCCTCATAGACCTCGCCGCGCGCGCGCAGCCAGCCGATGGTCTGCGCGACGCGATCGACAGCGCCCGCGATCAGCGAGCGCTCGGAGAAGAACACATCGAATTTGATATTCAGCGCGGCAAGGTCGTCGCGGATCGCCGCCATCATCATGTCGATGGCTTTGGCCCGCACCACAGGCAGCCATTGCGTCTCGGGCTGCACCTTCAGCTTGTCGCCAAATTCGGCGGCAAGCGCTGCACCCACGGGCTTGAGATAATCGCCCGGATAAAGCCCTTCCGAGATCGCGCCGATGTTTTCGCCGAGCGCCTCGCGGTAGCGGAGATATGCCGAGCGCGCCAGCACATCGACCTGGGCGCCGGCGTCATTGATGTAATATTCGCGCGTTACCCTGAAGCCAGTGAAGGCAAGCAGGCTCGCCAGCGCGTCGCCGAACACGGCGCCGCGACAATGGCCGACATGCATCGGGCCGGTCGGATTGGCAGAGACATATTCGACGTTCACCGGCACGTTGGCGCCGATGTCGCTTCGGCCATAGTCGTTTCCGGCCGCCACCACCCGGCCAAGTTCCTGGATCCAAGCGCCCGGCACCAAAGTGAGGTTAATGAAGCCTGGTTTGGCAACGACGGCGCCGGCAACCACGTCGTGCTTTTTCAGTTCGACACTGATTGCGCCAGCAAGCTCCATCGGGTTCTTACCAAGCCCCTTGGCCAGCACCATCGCGGCATTGGTTGCGATATCGCCGTAACTCGAGTCGCGCGGCGGTTCGACTTGAATACGCGAGACATCCGTGCCGGGCGGAGTGACGGCGAGCGCGGCCGCGCGCACGCGCTCCAGCGTTTCAGCGAAGACATTGATGGGTCGGGGTGAGTTCGACATTTTGCGTCGCGCGCCTAACGCAATTCGGGGGTCGAGTCAAAAAGGCGGCCGTGCTCGGCAAGTGCGTAGCGGTCGGTCATGCCGGCGATGAAGTCGGCGACGCGCCGGGCGCGCGCGGCTTCGTCGAGCCGGGACAGGCCCTCCTGCCATTCGACCGGCAGGTCGGCGGGCTTCGCGGTATAGCGCGCGTAGAGGTCGCTGATGACGCCCGCCGCCTGATCCATCACCTGCATCACCCGTCGATGACGATACATCTGCGTTTCCAGAAACGCCTTGATGGCCCCGTCGCACTCGGCCATCGGGGCCGAGAATCCGGCAATGGGCGACGCCGCTGCCCGCACGTCGTCGGCCGATTGCGGGTCGAGCGCGGCAAGCCGCCGGCTGGTTTCGGCGACGACATCGTCGATCAGAAGGCCGATCAGTTCCCGCACCAGTTCGTGCACCAGATGTTCATTGTCGAGCCCGGGATAGGCGGCGCGGATCGCGTTTGTGATCTTGCCCGGCAACGGCACTGTGGCGATCTCATCGAGCTGAAACAGCCCGGCGCGCAGCCCGTCGTCGATATCATGGGCGTCGTAAGCGATGTCGTCGGCAAAGGCGGCGATCTGCGCTTCGACACCGGCAAAGCTCCAGAGCTGAAGATCCTGCTGTTTCGCATAATCGAGGATCGTTCGCGGTAGGCCGCTGTCGCGATAGCGGCCGAGCGGCGCGCCGGCGCGGTCGGTCAGCGGACCGTTGTGCTTGACCAGGCCTTCGAGCGTTTCCCAGGTCAGGTTCAGGCCGTCGAACCGCGGATAGCGGCGCTCTAGTCGCGTGACAATGCGGAGCGTCTGCGCGTTGTGGTCGAAGCCGCCGAACGCCGCGAGGCATTCGTCGAGCGCGCGCTCGCCGGCATGGCCGAACGGCGGATGGCCGAGATCGTGCGCCAGCGCCAGCGCCTCGGCGAGGTCCTCGTCGAGATGAAGCCGCCGCGCCAGCGCGCGCGCCACTTGGGCGACTTCGAGCGTGTGGGTCAGCCGGGTGCGATAATGGTCGCCCTCGTCGAACACGAAGACCTGCGTCTTGTGCTTCAGTCTGCGAAACGCGGTCGCGTGGATGATGCGGTCGCAATCGCGGCGAAAGGCGCTGCGGCTCGTGCTCGCGGGCTCGGGATGAAGCCGGCCGCGGCTCAGGTCCGGATCGCACGCATAGAGCGCGTGGGTCGCTGTCGTGTCCATCGCCGCTGCCCTGTCCCGGCCGGCCTTTGGCCCGTTTCGGCCGCCCAATTGAGCCCCTTCGCCGATTGACCTTGGCTGTTGCCGCACTTAACTAACCTTGTGCTATCGTTGCAATCGGCTCGATTTCCTTAAATGGAATCAGTCTTTCCATACCGGAGATCTGCCGCACCGGAGATAAGAATGACCGGCAACGTCCTTGAAACCGAAGTCATTGTGACCGAACGGGCGGCGCAGAAGATCGGCCAAATCCTGCAAAAGGAGCCGGCCGGCACCATGCTACGCGTGTCCGTCGAGGGCGGCGGCTGCTCCGGATTTCAGTACAAATTCGACATCGAGCGCGCCAAGGCCGACGACGACGTCGTGATCGAGAAGAGCGGCGCAACCGTCCTGATCGATCCGGTTTCGCTCAATCACATGGCCGGCTCCGAAATCGATTTCGTCGACGACCTGATCGGCTCATCGTTCAAGATCAACAATCCGAAAGCCACGGCCTCCTGCGGTTGCGGTACGAGTTTCTCGCTTTAGTATCAGCTTGAGTATGACAATCCCGCAGCCGTCATGGCCGGACTTGTTCCGGCCATCTACGTCCTGAACCGCCAGCCGGTTCGAGTAAGACAAGTCGAGGCTTCTCACGATCGGTGCTCTCTCCCGTGCGCATCGCCACCTGGAACGTCAATTCGATCAAGCAGCGCGTCGATTCCGCTGTGGCCTGGCTTGCCGAGCGCAAGCCCGACATCGTCTGCCTGCAGGAAACCAAATGCGTCGACGAGACCTTCCCGCGCGAGCCGTTCGAGGCGCTGGGCTATAACCTTGCCGTCCACGGCCAGAAGACGTTCAACGGCGTGGCGCTGTTGTCCAAGCTGCCGTTCGACGAGGTCAATGTCGGGCTGCCGGGCGATGACGGCGACGATCACGCGCGCTTCATCGAAGGCGTGGTCTCGACCGCGACCGGTGCGCTGCGCGTGGCGAGCATCTATCTGCCCAACGGCAATCCGCCCGAGACCGAGAAATACAGCTACAAGATCGGTTGGATGAAGCGGCTCGCCAAATACGCTAGCGAGCGCCTTTTGCTCGAAGAGCCGCTGGTGCTCGCCGGCGACTACAATGTGATCCCAACAACCGCCGACGCGCGCAATCCGCAAGCCTGGACCGGCGACGCGCTATTCCTGCCGCAAACCCACGAGCATTTCCGCACCCTGATCAATCTCGGCCTCACCGACGCCATCCGCGCCTCCAGCGACGATCCGGGGCTTTATACGTTCTGGGATTACCAGGCCGGCGCCTGGCAGAAGAATAACGGCATCCGCATCGATCATCTGCTGTTGTCGCCGATGGCCGCCGACAGTCTCCAAGATGCCGGCATCGACAAGCATGTGCGCAGCTGGGAAAAGCCGTCCGATCACGTGCCGGTCTGGATCGATCTTGCGCTAGAAACAAAGGGCTAGGATGAGGATGCCGAATC
>JBAUCK010000398.1:0-6713 GCA_049677525.1 Xanthobacteraceae bacterium | reverse complement strand
AGCTTCTCGAAATCCTGGTCTGTCCGCTGACGAAGGCGCGGCTCGAATATGACGCGCAGAATCAGGAGCTGATCTCGCGCGCGGCGAAGCTCGCCTATCCGATCCGCGACGGCATCCCGATCATGCTACCCGAAGAGGCGCGGCGGATTGATTGACATTCAGTACACCCGCGGGCTTGACCCGCGGGTCCATGCTGACTCGCCGAGATCACGGCATTCCTGCGTGGATTGCCGGGTCAAGCCCGGGAATGACGAATGAAATTTTGCAGGGAAAGCGATGATCAAAGTCTGGGGCCGAAACACTTCGTCGAATGTGCAGAAGGTGATGTGGGCGATCGGCGAAATCGGCCTGCCGCATGAGCGCATCGATGTCGGCGGGTCGTTCGGCAAGAACCGCGAGGCCGAATATCTCGCGATGAATCCGAATGGCCTCGTGCCGACGCTTCAGGAAGAGGACGGCTTCCCGCTGTGGGAATCCAACACCATCGTGCGCTATCTCGCCGCCAAGCATAGATCGACTGTGCTCGAGCCGGCGGACCTGCGCGCGCGGGCGCTCGCCAGCAAATGGATGGATTGGCAGCTTTCGGTGTGCGGGCCGGCCATTACGCCGGTGTTCTGGGGCATGATCCGCACGCCGCCGGAGAAGCGCGATCACGGCGCGATCGAGGAAGGCAAAAAGAAAACCACGGCCGCGATCGGCATGATGAACGAGCAGCTCGGCAAGACCGCCTACCTTGCCGGCGACGCGTTCTCCTATGGCGACATTCCGGTCGGCATCATGGCCTATCGCTATCGGCAGCTCGTGCCCGACCGGCCGCCATTGCGCAATTTCGAGCGCTGGTATGCGGCGCTTTCTTCGCGCCAGGCGTTCAAGGACCAGGTCGCAAGCGTGCCGCTGTCGTAACGCTTCGATTTTCAGCAAATACGGATTCCCGCTTTCGCGGAAAAGTTACTCCGCCGCGGCGCGAGCGCCGCCGGCACGCGCGAGACGATGTCGTCCATCGCCGCCTGCACGCCGCCCTTCTTGTGCGGGATGCGGGCGAGCGACAGCGCCATCTCGGTGGCGGCGAGCGCGCCGAGATGCCAGGTGTCGTTGACATCGCCAAGGTGGCCGATGCGGAAATACTTCTTGGCATAGGGGCCGAAGCTCGCGCCGTAAGAGATATTGAACGTCTCGAGCGCGAGGCCGCGGAACGCGTCGGCATCGTGGCCTTCGGGCAGCAGCACCGCGGTGATGGTCGGCGAATAATATTTCGCGTCGCGGCAGAGGATGTCGAAACCCCAAGCGCGCACCGCGCGCCGCGTCGCTTCGGCAAGCCGGTGATGGCGCGCGAAGACATTGTCGAGGCCTTCCTCGTGCAGCATGTCGATCGCTTCGGCGAGGCCATACAGCATCTGCGTCGCCGGCGTATAGGGGAAGAAGCCCTGCTTGTTCATGGTGAGCATGTCGTCCCACGACCAGAACGACTTGGTGAGCTTGGAATTCTTAGCCGCCGCCAGCGCCTTGTCGCTGATCGCGTTGAACGACATGCCGGGCGGCAGCATCAGGCCCTTCTGCGCGCCGCCGACAGTGACGTCGACGCCCCAATCGTCGTGGCGATAGTCGGTCGAGGCCAGCGACGAGATGGTGTCGACCATCAGCAAAGCCGGATGGCCCGCGGCATTGATCGCCTTGCGGATCGGATCGATCGGCGTCAGGCAGCCGGTCGCGGTTTCATTATGCAGAACGCAGACCGCCTTGATCTCGTGCGCCTTGTCCTTGCGCAGGTGCTCTTCGATCACCGCGGCGTCGGCGCCGGTGCGCCAATCGCCGGGGATGAATTCCGGCGTCAGCCCCAGCTTCTGCGCCATCGTTTTCCACTGCGTGGCAAATTGCCCGGTCTCGACCATCAGCACCTTGTCGCCGGGCGACAGCGTGTTGACGAGGGCCGCTTCCCAGGCGCCGGTGCCGGTCGCGGTATAGATGATGACCGGATTGGCGGTCTTGAAGATGGTCTTGATGCCGTCGAGGCAGCGCTTGCCGAGCTTGGCGAATTCCGGGCCGCGATGATCGATCAGCGGCATGTCCATCGCGCGCATCACCCGGTCGGGCAGCGGCGTCGGGCCAGGGATCTGCAGGAAATGGCGCCCGGCGGCGCGCGAAGTGTTCTGCGGCATAGTCGAAGCTCCTTCGGACTTGTTCGATTGGCCCCGGCGGCGAGTGTCCGAAAGCGCCAGTGGCTTGTGGTGTTGGCTCGTAGTGTTGGCTTGTGGCGTTGAATAGCGAATGCGACATTGCGGTCAAGTCTATTCGACGTGACCGTTAGGGCTTTGTTATGACGTCGAATTTGGGCACTAACCTAGGGGAGAACAATGCCGGCGCGGTTAACCCAAAGAAACGAAAGCCCGCTGGAAAATAAGCTGAAGGCCGAACAGACGGGCGACGTGCGCTTCGATGCGTTCACGCGTGGGCGCTATTCCACGGATGCATCGCATTATCAGATCATACCGCTCGGCGTGGTGACCCCGCGGACAATCGAGGAAGCCGATCGGGCGATCGGAATCTGCCGCGATGAGGGCGTGCCGGTGACCCCGCGCGGCGGCGGCACCTCGCAAGCCGGGCAGACCGTCAATCGCTCGATGATCGTCGATTGCTCGCGGCACATCAACACTGTGATCGAGGTCGATACCGTCAACCGGCGCTGCGTGGTCGAGCCGGGCATCGTGCTCGACGAGCTCAATCGCAAGCTCAAATCGACCGGCCTGTGGTTTCCGGTCGATATTTCCACCGCCTCGCGCGCAACGATCGGCGGCATGGTCGGCAACAATTCCTGCGGCGCGCGCTCGCTGCGTTACGGCAATACGCGGGAGAACGTGCTGTCGATCGACGCCGTGCTGCCCGACGGCACGCATGCGCATTTCGGCCGCATCGGCGACGCCAACCTCAACGTGCCGCAAGCCTTGGTACGCGATCTTCTTGCCATCGCCGCGCGCGAGGCCGATGAAATCGAGCGCCGCTTCCCTAAAGTGCAGCGCCGCGTCGGCGGGTACAATCTCGATGCGCTGGTGCCGGGACGCAACGACGTCAATCTCGCGCATCTCCTCGTCGGCTCCGAAGGCACGCTCGCCTTCTCGACCAAGATCGAACTGAAGCTGTGGCCGCAACTCGGCCGCCGCGCGGTGGGCGCGGTTCACTTCGGCAGTTTTCACGAGGCAATGGCGGCGGCGCAATATATCGTCAAGCTCAATCCGATCGCGATAGAGCTGATCGACCGCACCATGCTCGGGCTCGCGCGCGATATCGCGATGTTCAGGCCGACGGTGGACGCGTTCCTGCGCGGCGATCCCGAGGCGATCTTATTCGTCGAATTCGCCGAGGACGACGCCGAGAATATGCGGCGGCTGAAGCAGCTTACCGAACTGGTCGGCGATCTCGGCATCTCTTGGGACGAGACTGGCGCCAAATGGGGCGGCGTGGTCGAAGTGCTGGACGTGAAACTGCAAGCCGCGATCGCAGAAGTGCGCACCGCCGGCCTCAACATCATGATGTCGATGAAGGAGGCCGGCAAGCCGATCTCCTTCGTCGAGGACTGCGCCGTGCCGCTCGAACATCTCGCCGACTACACGGCGCGCCTGACCGAAGTGTTCGAGAAGAACGGCACGCGCGGCACCTGGTATGCGCATGCCGCGGTGGGCTGCCTGCATGTGCGGCCGGTGCTGAACCTTCGTCTCGACAAGGACGTGCGCGCCATGCGCGCCATCGCCGAAGAGGCCTTCGCTATGGTGCGCGCCTACAAAGGCTCGCATTCCGGCGAGCATGGCGACGGCATCGTGCGTTCGGAATTTCACGAGTTCATGTTCGGCGCCGAACTGGTGCATGCCTTCGCGGAGGTCAAGGACCGTTTCGATCCGCAAAACCTGTTCAATCCGGGCAAGATCGTCCGCGCGCCGAATTTCGATGACCGGGCGAATTTCCGCTACGGCCCTGGCTATCGCGCCGAAGCAATGACCACGGCGCTCGACTGGTCGGCTTATCCGGGCGCGGGCGGCGGATTCCAGGGCGCGGTCGAGATGTGCAATAATAACGGCGCCTGCCGCGCGCTGGCTGGCGGCGCCATGTGCCCGAGCTATCGGGTGACGCGCGACGAGCGCGACGTCACGCGCGGCCGTGCCAATTCGCTGCGGCTCGCCATGACCGGCCAGCTGGGGCCGGACGCACTCACCTCCGACGACATGGCGGAGGCGCTGAAGCTCTGCGTCTCGTGCAAGGCCTGCCGGCGCGAATGTCCGACCGGTGTCGATATGGCGCGCATGAAGATCGAAGTGTCGCGGGCGCGGGGGGAGAAATTCGGCCTGTCGCTGCATGATCGCCTGGTAGGCTATCTGCCGCGCTATGCGCCTCATGCGGCGCGGTTGTCCTGGCTGCTCAATCTGCGCGATGTCGTGCCGGGCGCGGCAAAGTTGTCGGAGGCGGTTGCCGGCTTCAGCGCGCAGCGCAGCCTGCCGAAATGGCGTGCGGATTATTTCACCGAACCGCAAGCGTCGCCGCAAGATGGATCGGGGACTGGTGAGGTCGTTCTCTTCGCCGACACGTTCAATCGCTATTTCGAATGCGAGACTATCGACGCCGCGCTCGCCGTGCTCAACGCCGGCGGCTATCGGGTTCATTTCGCTACGCCCTCCGGCGAGCGCCCATTGTGTTGCGGCCGCACGTTTCTCTCTGTCGGTAAAGTTGACGAGGCTCGCAAGGAAGCCGAACGTACAGCGGCGGCGCTCGCTCCGTTGGTGAGCAAAGGCATTCCGGTGCTTGGCCTTGAACCGAGCTGCCTGTTCAGCTTCCGCGACGAAATTCCGGCTTTGTTGAAGAGCGACGCGGCGCGGCGGCTTGCAGATCATGCGCTATTGTTCGAGGAATTTCTGGCGCGCGAGGCGGCCGCCGGGAAGCTTGCTTTGCCGCTTGCGGCGACGAAGAAGCGCGCGCTGCTGCATGGCCATTGTCATCAGAAATCATTCGATACGATGGGTGCCGTCGAAGTCGCACTCAAGCTCGTTCCCGCGCTTGAGGTCGAGCGAATCGAATCGAGTTGCTGCGGCATGGCCGGCGCGTTCGGCTATCACGCCGATACGATCGGTGTCTCGCGCGCCATGGGCGAATTGTCCTTGCTCCCCGCTGTGCGCAAAGCGCCAGACGATGCGATCATCGTGGCCGATGGCACGTCCTGCCGGCATCAGATCCATGATGGCTCAGGCCGCGAGGCCGTTCATGTGGCGCGCGTTCTGGCGATGGCGCTGCCAACGAAGAATTAGCGCTCCTGCTCCAGCGCGCTCTCATGCCAGCGGCGCAGAGCCAGATAATTGATGAGCGACAGCAGATAAAAGATCGCGATGCCGGCGACCGAGAGCAGGAGCAGGGCCGCGAACATGCGCGGGATGTTCAAGCGGTAGCCGGCCTCGGCGATCCTATAGGCGAGGCCTGAGCCCGCGCCCGCCGAGCCGGCGGCGATCTCCGCCACCACGGCGCCGATCAGCGACAACCCGCCGGCAATGCGGAGCCCGCCAAGGATATACGGCAGCGCCGACGGCAGTTTCAGGTTCCACAGCACCTGGTTGCGCGAGGCGTCATAAAGCGCGAACAGGTCGGTGAGATTGCGGTCGACCGAATTCAGCCCGAGCGTGGTATTCGCCAGCACCGGAAAGAACGCCACGATCCAGGCGCAAGCCAGCACGGCGAGCGGTTGCGGCAGATAGATCAGAAGCAGCGGCGCAACGGCGACGACCGGCGTCACTTGCAGGATCACCGCATAGGGATAGAGCGAATATTCGAGGAGCCGGAACTGATTGAACAGCACGGCGAGGCCGACGCCGCCGATCGCCGCCAGCAGAAAGCCCTCGAACGTGGTGAGCAGCGTCACCAGCAGCGATTGGAACAGCAAGGACCAGTCGGCGATCAGCGTTTGCAAAATGAGCGCGGGCGCCGGCAGTACATAAGACGGAATCTGTCCGATGCGGATGATGGCTTCCCAGACGAAGAGAACCAGCGCGAGGACGATGACCGGCAGCGCGATACGCAGCGCGCGATCGTGATTTGCCGAAGACGGGCGCGCGTTCACGGCTTGCCTCCTGCCGGCGCTCCGGCGGCCATTTCCGTCCTCATTTCGGTCTTCATGGCCTGCGCCAGCGCGTCCGAGGTGCGGCGCACGAAAGCGCCATATTCGGCGGAGGTGCGAAAGCCCTGATCGCGCGGATAGGACGCGTCGACGGCGAGCTCGGTGAAGGCGCGGCCTGGCCGCGCCGCCATGACGACGATGCGGCTCGACAGGAAGACCGATTCGAACACCGAGTGCGTCACGAACACGACCGTCATGCGCAGCGCCTGCCACACTTCCAACAGATCGTTGTTGAGCTTGAAGCGCGTGATCTCATCGAGCGCTGCGAACGGCTCGTCCATCAGCAGCAGCTCCGGCTCGGTGACGAGCGCGCGCGCAATCGAAACGCGCATGCGCATGCCGCCGGAGAGCTCGCGGGGATAGGCTTGTGCAAATCCTTGCAGGCCGACGCGATCGAGCGCGGCCGCGACGCTCGCCGGCGCATTGGCGCCGGAAACACCTTTGAGCTTGAGCGGCAGTAACACATTGTTGAAAACCGTGGTCCAGGGCATCAAGGTCGGCTCCTGGAAAACAAAGCCGATGCGCCTTGCGTTTCCCGCGGGGGCTTGCGTCTGGTGCCAGGCGACGC
>JBAUCK010000397.1:0-14141 GCA_049677525.1 Xanthobacteraceae bacterium | reverse complement strand
GCATTTGACACAACAACTGAGCTGCCAACGTTGACGCCTCTGGTTCAACCGTCCCCGGCGACTGCTCACTGAGACTGACTGAGAAATGCGCATTTCCTAACGACAACCGAGACGAAGATCGACGTATCGCCTCAACTCAAGGTGACGATTACAGCTCCCAAACCTGCCCAGGTTGCAACGCACG
Organism: Xanthobacteraceae bacterium; assembly: GCA_049677525.1. Taxonomy (GTDB): domain Bacteria; phylum Pseudomonadota; class Alphaproteobacteria; order Rhizobiales; family Xanthobacteraceae; genus BOG-931. The sequence continues at coordinate 13,957 of JBAUCK010000397.1, read as the reverse complement.
GAATTGCTCTGCTGGAATTCCCGCAGAGTGCAAGGCTTCGTGAAGCTCAGTGAGTGGCGCGTCCATTGGCTCGTCGGTGAGTTGGAAGGTGCCGTAATGGTGGCCTAACGCGTATTCGGCCTCGCAGTCGATGAACGCCTGGACCGCCTCGGCAGGATTCATGTGTTGGTCCTGCATGAACCAGCGCGGTTCGTAGGCTCCAATCGGCAGGATGGCGAGCCGGAACGGCCCATAGCGCTGGCGTGCTTCTCGGAAATAGCGGCCGTCCCCATAGGCCGAGTCACCCACGGCGTAAACTCGCCCGGTGGGCGTTTCGATTACGAACGAAGCCCATAGGGACATGTTGCGGTCGGATAAGTTTCGCGCCGACCAATGTTGAGCAGGAACAAGCGTTACCGCCGCTCCCGATCCGATGTCCACCCGATCCTCCCAATCGTACCCCTGGGCCGAAATTGCGGGATCGTGATTTCGCATGATCGTATCATTGCCGAATGGCGTGATGACGAGCGGGCGATGTACGGCCGTGAGCTGCGAGAGGGTGGCGAGATCGAGATGATCGTAGTGGCCGTGCGACACTAACACCACGTCGATCAGCGGCAGATCTGCAAAAGCGATACCCGGGTTATTGACTCGCTTTGGACCGGCGAAGCGGAAAGGCGACGCGCGCTGCGACCACACGGGGTCAATCAGTATATTGAGACCGGCAGTCTGAATCAGCAGGCTGGCGTGGCCAATATAGGATATGCGCCAAGCCACACCCTCGACGCGTTGCGGTGGTCGATCAACATAAGGTGATGGCGCCTTAGACGGCCACCGCGACTTGGCGCCGCGCCAGTGACGATCGACAAACCAACGCAACAAGTCGCGTCGGATTCTCGGTGGTGCGCCGTGTGGGTCAAAAAACCGCTCGCCATCGAAATGACCGGAAACTGGGCCTTTGTAGTGGCGGGACATTAGGGTTGCACCTTACCGAAGAAGCGCGATGCACAGTCAATGCGCAGAATGACACATTACGGAAGTTGGTCGTGTTGGCTGATCAAGTATCGTCCTAGTTAAGATGCAAATTAAACTCATCGATGAGCGGCGCTGCCTGTTTCACGGTATCGTCGATGACGTCCTGCATCTCTTGTGGTGTCGATGACATTGGGACGGAAGCTGAGGTGGCGAGCAGCGCTCGATAGTCGTCCGATTTAAGAATCGGCGTGATCTTACTGTTCAGAAGATTAATGACCGGCTGCGGCGTGCCTGCTCCTGCGCAAATGCCGAGCCAAGCAAAGGTCACGATCGGGACGCCGCTTTCCGTCAAGGTCGGCACGTCGGGTGCGGATGCGAGACGCTCCTTGCCTGTCACCGCCAGCACTTTGATCTGCTTCCCCTCATAAAGCGGCATCACGGCAAAGGGCGGTCCGACAAAGAGATCGAGCTGGCCCGATGCGACTTCGTGCAGCGCATCGGCCGCGCCTTTGTACGGGATGCCCGTCATGCTCATGCCGGTAACTTTTTCCAGCCGCTTCGCCACTAGGTTCTGGCTAGAGCCGATTCCGAGGTGACCGTAATTCAGCTTGCCCGGATTTGCTTTGCCATATTGCACGAGCTCGGCGAATGTCTTCGCCGGATTATTGTTCGAGACTGCGATGGCATAGTCGTAACGCGCGATAAGCGACACCGGCGCAATGTCCAAAACTTTGTAATGAGCGTCTTTGTAAAGGAGCGTGTTGACCGGATCGAAATAGGTGCAGGCCAACAGCGTGTAACCGTCGCGCGGCTGGTTCAGCATGTCGTAGGTTGCGAGCATCGACCCGGCGCCTGGCTTGTTCTCGACCACTACCGGCTTGCCAAGTTCGTTGCTGAGCTTGTCGGCGAGGAAGCGAATGGGAATGTCGGTCGGGCCGCCCGCGGTGAAGCCGACGACAATGCGGATCGGCCGCGCCGGGTAATCGTCCGCCGTGGCGTCTGGCGCGGTAAAAGGCGATAAGGCCGCCATGATGGCGACGAATGCTGAAGCCTTGAGCGCGCGCTCTCCTCGTGTAGTGCGAAACATTCTCATCTTGTCCTGATATTGGCTCGGTTATTGCGCGTTCTTGACGTGCAACGGCTTCGTCACGGCAGAAAGTCTTTGATATCGATTGAATCGAAATTCGGCGGCAGCGCCATGTCGAAGCGCGCACGCTCCTTCGGCAGCGTCACTGCCGGCTTGGTCGCGTCGATCATCCATTTAGTGCCGACGCGCTGGAACGCCTCCACGCCGGGAATGACTGGTGACGCGTTATCGAGCCCCCACACTTTGACGTTCGGGATGAGGATGACGTCACGGTCGGCGCGCACGCGAGTCGCGAGCGACCACATGATCTGGCGCAAATCTGAGGCGTCGATGTCGTCATCGACGGCAATGGCCATTTTCGGCTGCTGATAGGGTCCGGCAAGCGCCGCCATCAGCGCGGTCTTGGCCTGACCTTCCACTCTCGGCCGCAGCTTGATGACAAGCGTCATCAATCCCGACACCGTCAGCAAGCGCACGTCGAGCAGATCGAGGCCGCCGTCGACGACGCGCAGATGTTCCATCGTCGCAAGCTCTATCCCTAGCCCGGTGGTCGATTGCGTGTCGGTCGGTGGAAAACCGCAATGCAGCGCGTAGTAGATCGCGTCGCGGCGCCGCGTGATCGCCTTGAGACGAAATACGTGGGCTTGGCCGGGATCGGGATAGGTACCGGTGACTTCGCCGAACGGCCCCTCGGGCTCGAGATGATTGCCCGGCAGCAATTCGCCCTCGAGGACGATCTCGGCTTCGGCCGGCACATCGATATCCACCGTTTCGCATTTGACGGTGCGAATGCTCTGGCCAAGGAGGCCGCCGGCGAGTCCCAGTTCGTCGACGCCAGGACTGGTCGTATAGCCCGCCGACAGCCAGATTGCTGGATGGACGCCAATGACAATCGCCACCGGCGTCGGCAAGCCGCGCGCGGAATATTTATCATAGACGGCGCGGGCATGACGCGGGAGCATCACAAAGCCGGTCTTGTCGCGGCCATTGATCTGCTGCCGGTGCAGTGAGAGATTGCCGATGCCGGTATCGGGATCTTTGACAAAGGTGATGCCGGAGGGGATGTAACGGGCGCTGTCGCGCGCCGACACCTGCATTGTCGGCAGATCGAGCAAGTTTGCTTGATCCCCGAGCAGTTTCACGTCCTTGACCGGAGCGTTGCCCGTATACGGCGTCGCGGGTATCGGCTTGCGAAACCGCTGCCCGATGTCCTGCAGAAACGTCGTCTCATCGAGTCCAAGGCCGATCGCCCATTTACGGCGGTCCGCAACGATTTGACTGCACGCCGTCCAGCCCGGATGGCCCTCGATATTGGTGAACAGACTCGCTTTGCCTAGCTCCGCATAGGTTTTCCATTCGACGGCCGACATGTTTTGCGTCGGATGCACCGGCTTTTGAAAGCGAATGAGTTCACCGCGGGCTTCGAGCTCGGCAAGGAAGGTGCGATAGGACTGGTCGAGATTGTCGCCTTGCCTCGGCGCGCGGTCGGTGCTGGCTTGGCTCATGTCACTTCACTCATGTCATGCATCTTTGGTGTGAAGCAGAGGCTTCACGATTTCTCTGGTCCCACCGCCGCGGAATTTAAGGAGCGTATTCAGGCCGCTTCGGCGTAAACACATCGAGGTTGATCACCGGCTCGTCGCCGATGACTTCACCCCAATGCGTGACATTCGACGGGATGACGACCAGCCCGCCTGGGCCGATATCATGGACCTGGTCGCCGATGTGAAAGCGCAGCGTGCCGGACACGATGTAGGCGATCTGCTCGTGCGGATGGCTGTGCGGCCTCGGCTCATGCCCCGGCATCAGCCGATGAAGGGCGACCGTGGCCGCGCTTCCGGAAAACGCCTTTTGTTCCACGCCTTTACGGATTTCCTTCCATTCCATCGCGCTCCAGTCGATTTTGTGGATGTCCATTTTTGTTTTCTCCTATTTTGCAGAACCGAGAAGGCCGGTCGGCCGGAAGAACAGGAACAGCAGAAGTATAGACAGCGCGGCGATGTTCTTGAACGCAGAGCCGAGATAGACGATGGCAAGGGCCTGGATCACGCCGAGAAAGATGCCGCCGGCAAGCGCGCCGAGCGGCCGACCGAAGCCGCCGACGATGGCCGCGATGAAACCGCTGATGGCGAAAGGTACGCCGAGATTGAAGGCGGTATATTGTGTCGGCGTAATCAGCACGCCGGCGAAGGCGCCGAGGGCGGCGGAAAGCCCGAACGCCAGTGCCAGCATGCGCGATACCGGAATGCCCTGCAGCGCCGCCGCGTCGCGATCGATCGAACAGGCCCGCATCGCCTTGCCGGTCTTGGTCGATGAGAAGAACAATGCAAGTAACGCGATAACCAGCGCCGAGCCGCCGACGATCCAGAGCGACTGGTAGCTGATCGCAAGAGTACCGAGGCGCAGCGGCTCCCGGTCGGTGAACATCGGCAGGCTTCTCGGCTGATCGCCGGCAACGATCAAAGTCAGGCGCTCGATGACGATCTGTGCGGCGAGCGTGGCGAGGATCATGACGAAGGTCGCCGATTGGCGGTCCCATAACGGGCGCACGACAATGCGCTCGAGGATCATGCCAAGGCCGGCGCAAATCAGGATGGCGAGAATTCCGGCGAGCGGCAGCGGCAGACCGTAGGTCTTCAGAGCCGCGCTCGCCAGCATGCCGCCGAGCATCACGAAGGCGCCCTGAGCGAAATTCACGATGCCGCTTGCATTGTAGATCACACAGAAGCCGATGCCGATGAGCCCATAAATGCAGCCCACCGCAACGCCGCTCGTAATCGCCTGCATGACGAGGTCAAGCAAGGGCGGCCTCCGCTTGACCGAGATAAGCAGCGACGACATCGGGGTTTCGTCGCACCTCGGCCGGCGTTCCTTCGGCGATCACGCGGCCGAAATCGAGCACGGCGATCCGCTCGGCGACGTTCATGACCAGACTCATGTCGTGCTCGATGAGTAGGACCGCGGTTCCGGATGCTGAGATCTGGCGGAGCAGATCGGCGAGGCGTTGCGTTTCCTCGCGATTGAGGCCTGCGGCAGGTTCGTCGAGCAGTAGCAATTTGGGTTCGGCCGCAAACGCGCGTGCGATTTCGAGAAGGCGTTTTTGTCCGTAGGGCAGGGCGGCGGCGGGCACTTCCGCGTAATCGGCGAGCCCGGTCCGCTGCAAAAGGGCGCGCGCGGCCATATCCACCGCCGATTCACGCTGCGATGCAAAGCCTGGAATCAGCGCGGCGAGGAGGCCGCCGCGGGTGTGAAGATGGCGCCCGACTTTGACGTTTTCCAGCACCGTCAGTTCGTCGAACAATTGTACAAGTTGAAACGTGCGAACGAGGCCGCGTTTGGCGATCAATTCCGGAGCGACGGCCGTGATGTTCTCGCCGCCGAACAGCACGCTGCCGGTGGTCGGGGTGTTGAAACCCGAGATGATATTGAACAACGTGGTCTTGCCGGCGCCGTTCGGTCCGATGATCGCGGTAATGCCGCGCGCAGACACGTCGAGCGAGACGTTCTCGAGAGCGACGAGACCGCCGAACCGCCGCGTGATTTGGTCGAGGCGCAGGAGGTTCATGCGGGCTTCCTGCGGGCGAGTGACGACAGGAGCTTCGGCAGCGAGGCGATGCCGCCGGGCGCATAAATCAGGATGAGGATCAAAACCGCGCCATAAGCGAGATCCTGATACTCGTTGAAAGTGCGAATGGTCTCCGGCAACAGCGTGACGACTAGCGCGCCGAGCGCCGGACCTGTGAAGGTGCCGATGCCGCCGATATAGAGCATGGTGAAGCCGAGCACGACCATGTGCAGGCCGAACACTTCCGGGCTGACGAAGCCGACGGCGTGCACGAATAGCGATCCGGCAACGCCCGCGTAAAATGCCGAGATCATGAAAGCCACGAGCTTGTAATGCGCGACGTCGATGCCGAGCGCGCGTGCCGCGTTCTCGCTGCCCGCTATCGCGACGAAAGCCCGTCCGAGGCGCGAACGCCGGATGCCGGCGGAGGCAACCGTGCCGAGGGCTGCGACAATAATAAGAAACACCAGCACGCCGCGATCGGAGGTGATGGTCCAGCGGCCGATGCCGAGCGGCGGAATGCCGGAGATTCCCATATAGCCCTGCGTCACCGATCCCCATTCCACGGCGACGTCATAAGCGATCAAGCCGATCGCAAGTGTCGCCATTGCGAGATAGTGGCCGCGCAGACGAAGGGTCGGATAGCCGATGACCAAGGCGCAGAGGAGCACGCCGGCGAGACCGAGAACGGCGGCAGGCAACGGCTCCCAGCCATAAGTCGCCGTCAGCACCGCGGAGGTGTAGCCGCTCACCGCGGCGAAAGCGCTATGGCCGAAAGAGACCTGGCCGGCATAGCCCATGAAGATGTTCAGGCCGGTGACAAAAATCGTGTAGATCGCGGCGATCTGCACGACGGACATCAGATAGCCGCCGCGGATCAGCACATAGATCACGAGCGCCGCGGCAAGCCCCCACACCGCGAGCAGCGCAGAACCGCCGCTGCGTTTAGCCCAGATAGAAATGAGCGAGTTCATCGTGGGATTTGACGGTGCGAGGATCGATTTCGGCGGCGATGCTGCCGACCGACATGAGATAGGCGCGGCGCGCGAGCTTGAGCGCCAAGGGCGCTTTTTGCTCGACAAGGATTATCGGCAGGCCGTTGCGATTGAGTTCGCCGAGCTTTTCCAGAATCTCTTCGACAACACGCGGTGCCAGCCCGAGCGACGGCTCGTCGAGCAGAAGAATCTTCGGCTCCGCCATCAAAGCCCGGCCGATCGCGAGCATCTGCTGCTCGCCGCCGGACAGCGAGCCCGAGACCTGAGACAGGCGCTCCTTCAGGCGCGGGAACAACGTCAGCACGCGCTCATGCCGCCGCGCAAATTCCGCGCGGTTGCCGTTGAGGAGGTAGGCGCCCAGTTCAAGATTTTCCGCAACCGTCATCGGCCCGAAAATGCCGCGGCCTTCGGGCACTAAAACAAGCCCGCAGGCCGCGGCGGCCACCGGATTGCGGCGCGGCACGTCGGCGCCGCAAAAGCGAACGCGACCTTGCGTCGGAACCAGTCCCAGCAGCGCACGCATCAGCGTCGACTTGCCCGCGCCGTTCGGTCCGAGCACGGCGACAAGCTCGCCGTCGTCGACATGAAGATCGACGAGTCGCAGAGCCTCGACGTGGCCGTACCGCGCCGAAAGCCCTTTGACTTCGAGCATGGCTGCCATTGCCGGCCGTCACTTTACCACTTTGACTTGACCGTCGACGATTGTCGCGAGCAGCAGCGGATTTTCCGTGATGCCCTGATGATTGGCGGCGGAGAAGTGATAGACCCCGGTCGTGCCTTGGAAGCCATCGATGCTTTCGAGCGCATCGCGCACTTTCGGGCCGTCGGTCGACTTCGCCTTCGTCGCGGCTGCCGCAATCAGCGCCACGGCATCCCAGCCGCGGCCGGCCCAATTGGGGTCGCGGTCGCCGTATTTCGCGCGCCACGGTTCGAGGAACTTTGCGATTTCCGTCTTCAGCGCGCCTGTGGGAAGTACCTCATAGACCTGCGACGGCGAAGCCACGAAGAAGAATTTGTCGCCGAGCACCTCGGCCACTGGCCGGAACACGGCGATGTCCTCGAGGCTCGTCAGCATGATCATGTCGAGGCCGAGCTGCTTGATGTTCTTCGCCGCGGTGAGCGTGGTGCCGCCCAACCCGATCTTGATGATGGCGCGCGCGCCCGCTGAATACATCTTCTGGATCTGGACGCTCAGATCGGCGTCGTCGGTCTTGTATTGTTCGTTACCGACGACTTCGAGGCCATAGTCGGCGGCTTCCTTCTCCGCGGCCGTGCTCTGGGCATTGGCATAAGGCGAAGGATCGTGCAGGACGCCGATCTTTTTGATCGTGGTTTTGTTCTTGAGATAACCGAGCCGGGTCTCGACTTCGAAACGGGGTGGTGGAATTGTCGTGAACGCCCAACTCACCTGGTCCGGCTGCTGCGGCAGGATGGAGCACAGCACCATAGGCGTTTCGGCCTTCATCACCAGCGGCGCCGCGGCGAAATTTCCCGCCGACACGCAGCCGCTCGCGAACACATTGACATTGTCGGAGCTGATCATCTTGCGATAGGCGGTGACAGCTTCCTGCGGCTCGGAGCGATTATCTTCGACAATGACCTGAACCTTGCGGCCTAATACCCCACCTTTGGCGTTGAGCGCATCGACCGCGATCTCGACGCCGTCGCGCCAGGCGCGATCGACCGTTGCCGCATAGCCGGTCAAGCCGGCGGACATGCCGATCTTATAAACGTCCTCGGCCTGCGCGCCATTTCCGGCGAGCAAACACAGCCCGAGCGCGGCGACCGAATATTTCGCCATCGAACGAAAATCATTGTGAGACTTGGACATTACCCCTCCCATTTACGCTTCGTGTTTCGACCGCGTTACCCGCAGTCTTGCTGCTTGTCATCGGCTAGTCGAAGATGAACTCCCGCATATTGGGAATCTTAAGTCCCTCATAGGCAGTCGAGTTCAATTTGAGCGAGATCGCTTTGGTGCAGGCGCGCAGCAGCTGAAGCTGTTCCGGATCGACCGGATCGTGGACATATTGTGTGGTGCCGACGACGGCGATGGCGCCGACAAGCTTGTTGCCGAAATCGAGAATTGGCGCCGCGATTGCGGAGATGCCGAGCACGGTTTCATCCATCGCGACGTCGTAGAGCTGCTCGCGGATGCGGGTCAGTCTCTGGCGCAATTGCGCGGCATCGACGATGGTGCGCGGGGTGAGCGGTTGCAGCTTCCGCGATAGAATACGCTGCTGCAGCTCGGGCGGTGAAAAGGCGAGTGTGACCCGGCCTTGCGCCGACGAATAAGACGGCAGCCGATAACCGAGCCGCACCGAGATGGTCACGAGGTTGGGGCTGTCGAAGACGGCGTTGGCGATGGCGTCACCGCTGGCCGGCAGGCTTAGGACCACGGTCTGGCGCGTGAGATCGCGCAACCTCATCATAAAGGGCTCCGCGAGCCGCCGCAGATCGAGCTGATCGGCTGCCGCTTGGCCGATATGCGCGAGTTTCGGCGCCAGCCGATAGCACTCGGTCTGCGCGTCCTGATCGACAAAGCCGAGAAATTTTAGCGTCGAAAGATGGCGGTGGATTTTCGCTTTCGGCTCGCCGAGCTGGTGGGCGAGTGCGGTCAATCGCACGGGCTGGGCAGCGGCGGCCAAGGCTTCGATGACTTGTGCCGCGGTGACTACGGATTGAATGACACCCGAGCCTTGGGCACGTTCGTCGTCATCCGTGATTTCGAGCAAATCTGACATCGTCCGAGCGTTTCCACGGCGCGGGCAAGCTGCCCTTGTCTCGCTATGAGAGACATATTTCTTATTTACGGAACACCTATCCGGAAATTGAATAGAGGTAAATGTTCATAATGCTTTGATCTAAGCGAATTTCTCGTGTAGGTATGGAGTTTAGTATCGGTATAAGAAACATAGTATCGAAGGATAGGAAGCAACGGGATGTCGCGTTACGCGCTGGCCGTCGATATCGGCGGCACTTTCACCGACGTCGTTCTGCGTAGCGCGTCGGGCCAAACCATCGTCGATAAGACCCTCACCACGCCGGAAAGCCTCGATATCGGTTTTTTCCGTGCCGTCGACTCCGTCCTCAAGAAAGCTGGCGTCGCCCCCGCCGCCGTGACCGATGTCATCGTCCACGCCACGACCGTCGTCACCAATGCCGTCATCGAGCGCAAAGGGCCGAAGACGGCGCTTCTGGTCACCGAAGGCTTCCGCGACATTTTGACCATCCGCGACGAGCATCGCTACGAGATGTTCGATCCGCAGATCGAATTTCCCGAGCCTCTGGTGCCGCGCGAGCTGACATTCGGCGTCACGGAACGGGTCCTGGCGACGGGCGAGGTGCTCACGCCATTGGATGAGGCCAACGCCATCGCCGCCATCGGTGAGCTCAAGCGCAAGAGTGTCGTCTCGGTCGCCGTCTCGTTCCTCAACGCTTACATCAATCCTGCGAACGAGCAGGCGATGCGCGATCTGATCGTCAAACACGCGCCCGGCATGTATGTGTCGATTTCGTCCGATGTCGCACCGCAGATCCGCGAATATCCGCGCACTTCCACCGTCGCAATGAACGCCTATACCGCACCGATCACCGAGCCTTATCTCGAAGCCTTGCGCGCGGGATTGAAACAACGCGGCTTCGCCAACGATCCGCTGATTATGCTGAGCAATGGCGGCGTCATCGGCATCGACGTCGCGAGCCAGTTTCCCGTGCGCATGGTGGAATCCGGCCCAGCAGCGGGTGCGCTGGCGGCTGCCTATTTCGCCGACGTGCTGGGGCTCGACCGGTTGTTGTCCTTCGACATGGGTGGCACCACGGCCAAAGCCTGCATCATCGAGGATCGCCAGCCGCTCGTGGTCGGCGATTTCGAGGTCGACCGCATCTATCGTTTCAAATCCGGCAGCGGCTTGCCGATCCTGATTCCCTCCGTCGATATGATCGAGATCGGCGCCGGCGGCGGCAGCATCGCTTCCGTCAGCGACCTTGGGCTCCTGAAAGTCGGACCGCAGAGCGCGGGCTCCACGCCGGGGCCCGTCGCCTACGGACGCGGCGGCACCAAGCCGACCGTTACCGACGCCGACCTTGTTCTGGGCTATCTCAGCGCCGACAATTTTCTTGGCGGCGACATGAAGCTCGATCGCGCCGGTGCCGAAAAGCAGCTCGGCAAACTCGCCGAGGCGCTCGGCACGACAACCCTTGAGGCCGCGGCCGGAATTTACCGCGTTGTCGGCGAATCGATGACGGCCGCGGCGCGCGCTCACGCCGTCGATCGCGGCATCGACTATCGCGGCCTGCCGCTATTTGCCTTCGGCGGCGCCGGCCCGGTCCACGCCTGCTACGTGGCCGACTTGCTGGACAGCCCGGTCGTTATTTACCCGCCGCTGGCGAGCGTGCTGTCGGCGTTCGGCACGCTGGTTACGCCGCCGCGGCTCGATCTCTCTCGCGGCGCGCTGGCGCGGCTTTCGGCGCTCGACTGGCGGCGCGCCGACGACATTCTGAGTCAGCTCGTCGACGATGCGCGCAAGGGTCTGTTCAGCGCCGGCTGCAAGCCGGGCGACATCACCTTCCGCTATGGCGCCGACATGCGCTATTTCGGCCAGCAGAATGAAGTCACGGCCTGGTTCGAAAGCGACCCGCGGCGCAAGCACGATCCAGCGTGGCTGCGCGAAGTCTTCGAGCAAGGCTATGAACGGCTCTATAGCCTGCGTTTGCCGGAAGTCGACATCGAGGTCGTCAGCTGGCGCATTGTCGCGACCGGCCCGGCGGCGTCGCGCGACAGCGTGCCGGCGCTGAGCGCCACACCGGGAAAACCGCGCAGCAATCGTAAGGCGCGTTTCTCCGACAAGGACGTCGATGCGCCGGTCTATGCGCGCGCCGATCTTGCCTGCGACCAAGTCGTGCCCGGTCCGGCGATCATCGAAGAACGTGAAACAACGATCATCATCCTTCCCGGCTGGCAGGCCAAAGTCGATCGCACCGGATGCATCATGGCGTCCAAGGAGCAATGAATATGGATGGTATCGAGCTCGAAATCGTCTGGAGCAATGTGATCAGCATCGTCAGCGAACAGGCGAAGGCGCTGCGGCGCATCGCATTCAGCCCGATCGTCCGCGAAGCGGGAGATCTCGCCAACGCATTGTTCGACCGGCGCGGCCGCATGGTAGCGCAGGCCGTCACCGGCACGCCCGGCCATATCAATTCGCTCGCGGCCGCCGGCAAGCACTTCGTCGAGGCGTTTCCGACGCAGACGCTCAATCCCGGCGATGTCCTGATTACCAACGACCCGTGGCTCTCCGCCGGGCATTTCTTCGACATCACCGTGATGCTGCCGGCGTTTCACAAGAACCGGCTGATCGGCTTCTTCGGCTCGACCATCCATCACACCGACATCGGCGGCTACGGCGTCGGCGCCGGTGCGCGCGATGTGCATGAAGAAGGGCTCTGGATCCCCATGCTCAAGCTTTACGAGGCCGGCGAACCGAGCAAAGTCTTGCATGAAATGATCCGGCGTAATGTCCGCACGCCCGATCACGTCTTCGGCGATCTCGCCGCCCAGGTCTCCAGCGCCCGGCTCGCCTGCAAGCGGCTGTCGGCTTTGCTCGACCGGCAGGGCTACGACGACATCGACGAGATTTCGGAGGAGGTGATCTCGCGCTCCGAACAGTCGACGCGGCAATCGATCCGCAAGCTCACGCCCGGTACTTTTCACGGCGAAAGCCAATTCGACGTGCCGGGCGGCGACATCATCATACTCAAGACCGCGGTGACGATCGACGCCAAGGCGGGCGAGATCCACATCGATTTCGCCGGCAGTTCCGGTCAAAGCCCCTATGGCATCAACGTCGTCATGAATTACACCCACGCCTACAGCACCTTTGCCATCCGCTCGTGCCTAGACCCCGAACTGCCGAACAATTTCGGCAGTCTCGCGCCGATCAAGGTCACCGCGCCGGAGGGCTGTATCGTCAATTGCAAATATCCGGCGCCGGTCAATGCGCGGCATGTCGTCGGCATGTATGTGCCAATGCCGATCCTCAAGGCGCTTTATCACGTCATCCCGGACCGCGTGCTGGCCGAAGGATCTGGCGCAGTCTGGACGATCCAAATTCAGGGCAAGAACGCCGACGGCTCGCCGTTCACGAGTTCGATGTTCAACTACTCGGGCGGCATGGGGGCGCGGCGGACTAAGGATGGACCTTCGGCGACCTGCTATCCGACCGGGGTCGCGGCCGTGCCGGTCGAAGTACTGGAGGCGTCCATGCCGATCGTGTTCAACAAAAAGGAGCTTCGCATCGGTTCTGGCGGTGCCGGCGCATCCCGCGGCGGCGACGGGCAAACGATCGGCTGGCGCATGCGCACCACCAGCACGTGGCTTCTCAATGCAGTCGCGAGCCGCACCACCCTTGCACCGGAAGGTCTCGGCGGCGGCGCGCCAGGCGCATCCGGCCAATTTCTGGTGAACGGCAAAACCGTCACTGAAGCGCGCAAGATGGTCATGCAGCCCAATGACGAAGTGACGCTTGAGACGCCGGGAGGCGGCGGCTATGGCCGGCCGCGTAACCCGATCTGATCGAGGACTACGAGTCCTTAGGACGACCATGATCTCGGCAGAGTACGAATCCGGGGAACGTTCGAATCTCTTGGGCGCGTTCAAATCCTTCTGACTTGGCGCAACTAGCACCTCAATACCAAGGCCGCAGTAGGCAATTTCCGCCATCAACTGACTAACAAAGCGTAACTTCTTTGTCAGTTTGATTCTCGTCGCGCCTGCGGCGATCGGCTGGAAATGTGTATTTTTAACTCAGTCTGCTGGAGCGCTTAAAAGCCGCGCTGGCCTGCAAACCACAGAGGAACAACTTGCAAGTGTGCGCCGACTTTCAACACACACGAAGATGCTCCCATGTCGCCTCATTGCCCGTGACGCCGCTGGTGGTTGCCGCAGCATCTTTATCCGATCTGCAATCTCCCTATAGGCGCTGGGGCGGTCGCGGCAATAACGCCTGGAATTCAATGTAACGGTGGTCGAAGGCGGCCGCGAAAAGTGGTTCAATGCGCTAGATTGCGATCGCCCCTCCATAGGCACCAGCCGACGTGCCGATCAAAGTCCGGGAAATTCAATATGCAAAAGTGCATGGTTATCGTCGCGGCTCTTGTTGCTAGTGTTATCGTCGGGCGACAAGCCGTATTGGCTGATGATTATCCATCGAGGCCAATCAAAATCGTTGTCGGCATTGCTGCGGGGGGGATAACCGACGTGACAACGCGCATTTATGCGGACGCTGTCTCGAAGAAAACAGGTCAGAACTTTGTCGTTGAAAACCGGCCGGGAGGAGGCGGCGGCATCGCCGCGAG
>JBAUCK010000396.1:0-16777 GCA_049677525.1 Xanthobacteraceae bacterium | reverse complement strand
GCCTCAAGCTCGGCGACAAGCCTGCGCATCGCGGCGTGATTGGCGCGGAATTCCTTGGACGCGGTATCGACGCTTGAGGCGGTGGCGGTCACGAATCCCTCCCCATGCCGGATTTCACTATGGCATGCGCGTAAGTGCAATGCGCCCCGCACGCGGTGCGGGGCGACTTTGGCGGTCGTGAAAAGGCGAAGAAACGGCCTGGGGGCTTGCTAGGCGCGCACTTCCTGGCGCTGGAAGATCACGTAGCCGACCACGAAGAGGAGCATGGCGGTGGCGATCATCGCCACCATTTGCGGCCAGGCGATCAGGATGCTCTCGCCGAGCGGCAGCGGTGCGCCGAGGACGGCGCCCTGCAGCTGGCTCAGATAGATCGGCCCGAGCGCGCGCGTGGTCGGATCAAGGAGCGCCACCACCACCTCGGCATAGAGCGTCGATGGCGACAACCGCGCCAGGATCTGTTCGAGCTCCGCCGTTCCCGGCGTCTGCAGCCCGAGCGCCATATAGCGCGGGTCCGGCGGCACGATGGCCTGCGCCACCGCGCCGGCGAGCACTGGCCAGATGAAGGTGATGAACAGCCACAGGCCGAGCGTCACCAGGGCCGCGGTCGCCGCCGAGCGGGTCAGGATCGAGAACAGCAGCGCCAAAGCCAGCCACACGCCGGCATAGACGATGGTCACCAAGAGGAAGACGAAGCTCCTCGCGATCTCCTCGGCGCTTGGCGGAATGCCGATCAAGAGCAGGCCGAGGCCGATGACGAGAAGCCACAGCGTGATCAGGCTGATCGACAGCGTGACCAGCCCGGCCAGGAATTTGCCGAACAGCAAGGCGTCGCGATAGATCGGCTGCGACAGGATGCGCGACAGCGTGCGGCGGTTATGCTCGCCGTTGACCGCATCGAAGCCGAGCCCGATCGCCATGAGCGGCACCAGGAACGACAGGAACGACACGAACGACGGCAGCGGCTCGCGCGACGTCGTGAACAGGCGCAGGAACAGGAACGGATCCTCCGCCGTGGTGTCCTTGATCTGCTGGATGGCGCCATAGAGCGCGGCGAGCGCCACCAGCACGACGAGCCATTCCAGCACGCGCATGCGCAAGCTGGTCAGGTGGTCCGACAGCTCCTTGAGCATGACCACGCCGAGACCGGAAAAGGCTGAGCCCTCACGCTGCATCGCGCGTGCCCTCCGCGACCGGCGTTTCGGGCTTGGCCTCGAAATAGCGCGTATAGATCGCTTCGAGGCTCGGCTCCTGTACGCCGAGGAATTTGAGACGGCCTTGCATGGCGACGACTTCGACCGCCGCTTCCGGCCGCACGTCGCGATCGGCATGCAGGCGAAGCTTGCCGATGCCGGTTTTCTCGACGCCAGAGACGCCCGGGATCAGAGCAAGCCGTTCGGCGAGACCGGCGCCGTCGGCCTCGATATCGACGGTATAACCGCCACCGAGCACTTCGCGGCCGAGCTCGGCCACGGTGCCCATCAGCGCGATCTTGCCGCCGCTGAACAGCGCGACGCGATCGCACACGCTCTGCACCCGCTCGAGCAGATGCGAGGACAACAGCACCGAGACGCCTTCGGCCTTGAAGCCGCGGATGATGCCGAGGAGTTCGGCCGTAGCTTGCGGATCGAGCCCCGACGTCGGCTCGTCGAGGATCGCGATCTGCGCGCCCTTCATCAGGATCTCGGCAAGCCCGAGCCGCTGCCGCATGCCGCGCGAGAAGGTATCGACGCGGTTGTCGGCGACATCGGCGAGACCGACGCGTTCGAGCGCGTCGGCGATGCGCTTTTCCCGTTCGGCGCGGAGAAAGCCGATCAGGCGCGCGGTATAGCGCATATTATCGGCGGCGCTGAGATGATCGTAGAAGCCGACCGTGTCGGGCAGATAGCCGACGCGCCGTTTCACCGACAGCGGCTCGCGCGCCGGATTGAAGCCGAGCACACTCACCGCGCCGGCCGAGATGTCGGTAAGCCCGAGCATCATCAGGATAGTCGTGGTCTTGCCGGCGCCGTTCGGTCCCAGCAGGCCGAAGATCTCGCCGCGGCCGACCGTGAACGAGATGTGGTCGACGGCGGTAGCGCTGCCATAGACCTTGGTAAGGCCCTTGGCCTCGATGACGTTGTATTGCGCGCTGTCTTTCAAGCTATCTTGCACGACCTGGCCCTCACCGGCGGCCGAAGCGGGCGACCGCGCCGACCATGACCAGAAGCGCGACGCCGATAATGCCGACGCCGGCGATGCCCCACATGGTCGAGGTCGTCACCGTAACGCGGAAATTGGTCGAGGCCGACTCGCCGCGCGCCGCGGCGCGGATCGTGGTGACGTAGTCGCCGGCGATCGCCTTGTCGGTCGGCGTGATCAGCGCCTGCACTTCCTTGTTTTCGTTCGGCGCAATGCGTTCGACGTTCTTCGGATCGAAGGTTATCTTCCATCCGCTCGGCGCCGAGCCGGAGAGCTGGATATCCTCGGCGGGCGCGGTGCCGATGTTGGTGATGACGACCGGCACCGTAGTTTCCTGACCGGCCGAAGCGCGCGTCGACACCAGGCCCTCGCGGCCGGAAATGTCGAGCCGGGGCTGGCCGGTAATGGTTATGCCGAGATCGGCGGTCGCCGAAGCGTCTTCCGCCCCCACCCGCGCCGTGACTTTATAGTCGCCGGCCGCGGCCGTGTTCGGCGGCGTCACTTTGAGCTTCACGTCTTTGGTCTGGCCGGCATCGACCGGCACCGCATTGAGCTCCTGCGAGCCATATTGCTCGGTGAAGGTGGCGTCGAAATTCTGCGGCGCCACAGCCGACAGGCTCACCGTCAGTTTCTTGCCACTGTCGTTCTTGATGCCGAGCTGATACTCGAAGCTCGACTTCGAGGTGCCGCGCAATTGCGGAAGCTGCGGCGTCAGCGTCAATTTGGCCGGAAGGTCCTTGGCCAGAGTGACGGCGACAGGCAGCGTCAAATTCGAAGTCTGACCCTGGGCGGCGACGGTGATCGTCTGCGTGCCGTTCGGCGCGTTCTTCGGCACGTCGAGCCGCAGTTCGAGAGAAACGCTGGAATTGGTCGCCGGCATTGCCGCGGCAACCGGCTGACCGCCGCCCATCAAGGTGGCGGTCCAGCCGGCAGGAACGCCCGACACCGACAGCCCCAGACGCTCGGGCGTCATGTCGTAATTCTGTAATCGCAGATTGACCGTCGATGTTTCGCCGGGGCGCACCGTCACCGCGGGAAAGTCGCTCATCAAAAACAGGCCTTTGACGTCCTTCGGCGCGTCCTCGGCGCGCGCTTTCGAAGTCACGTAGGCGGCAGGCGCAAAAAGCACCGCAAAAGCGGCAAGTGCGGCGATAAATCCATATCGCATTGGTACAAGCTCCCGTGCAGCAGCAATTGGATCGGTCCGCCCCCGCTCCCAATGTGCTCTAACGAGCGCCAGTGAGCGGCGGCAATTGTGGGCGTAATCGTGACAAAATCATGCAGACAGGGGCCTATTTGGCAATACCTGCACAATATGTCCTGCGGTAGGTAGCCGCAGCTTATAGCGGACCCGCAGATGTCCCGCACTGTCGAAATCAGCGCCGGCCTTTTAGTGTTCCGCCGCGTTAACGAATTGGAGGTCCTGCTCGGCCATCCGGGCGGGCCCTATTGGGCGAAGAAAGACGACGGCGCCTGGACCATTCCCAAGGGATTGGTCCAGCCCGGCGACGATCTGATCGCGACGGCGCGGCGCGAATTTACCGAAGAGACGAATCTGACCGCCGACTTCGGCAACACCGACGACTTGATCGCGCTCGCCCCCGTTAAGCAAAAGAGCGGAAAAACCGTCTACGCTTTCGCATTCGAGGCCGATCTCGACCTGGCGCCGTTCGCCAGCAATGCGTTCGAGATCGAATGGCCGCCGCAATCCGGCCGCAGCCAAAGTTTTCCGGAGATCGACCGCATCGCCTATTTCGCGCTGCCGGCCGCCGCGACCAAGATTCTCACTTATCAAAGGCCACTCTTGATCGAACTCCGACAGCGTTTGGCCGGCTGACGCAAATTACTCTTTCAGCACATCGGGCCAGTCGACTTCGTCGTGCGGCAATACCCATGGCTCGCGCCGCGCGGCGTCGCGCCATTCGCTCCAGGCCGGCAGCGCCATGACCGCATTCATGTAAGACCGCGCCGCGGTGCCGACCGCGACGGCATAAGTATGAAAGCGCGACACGACCGGCGCAAACATCGCATCCGCCGCGCCGAATTTGCCGAACAGGAACGGCCCGCCGAATTTCGCCTGGCATTCGCTCCAGATCGTCTCGATCCGTGCGACATTAGCCGACGCCTCCGCATCCAAAGCCCGCGCTTTCACCGGGCGCCACATATTCATCGGCAATTGCCGGCGCAGCGGCGCAAAGCCGGCATGCATTTCCGATGCCACGGCGCGAGCTTCCGCACGCGCGGCCGGGTGTTCCGGCCACAAACCGGCAGCGGGAAATTTCTCGGCAAGATATTCGATGATCGCCAGCGATTCCCAAACGCGCACGTCGCCGTCGCGCAGCACCGGCACTTTGCCCGCCCCGCTCACCGCCGTGACACGCGCCTTAAAGTCTTTCGCCTCCAGCCAGATCGCGGTTTCTTCGAACGCGATTCCGGCCGCCTTCATGCCGATCCACGGCCGAAACGACCACGACGAATAGTTCTTGTTGCCGATGATGAGATGCAGCGCCATTGATAATCCCCGCGGTCTTTGTAGCCTGGATTTCGCGCCAGCAAAATCCGGATTACAAATCGGAATCGCCGCCGAACCCGGCTTGCCTCATGCCGCTATTCTCCAAACTCGATCTGATCGCGCTCGTCTGGTTTGTCGTCGCCTGGCTCGGCTATGCCGTCCTCATCGAGGCCCATGGCAAGAGTGGGCTGAACGCGCAGATGCACCGTTATCGCGATCTGTGGATGGAGCGCATGCTGGCGCGCGAAGCGCGCATGGTGGACGGTCAGATCATCGCCGGACTGCAAAACGGCACGGCGTTCTTCGGCTCGACATCGCTGATCGCGCTCGGCGGCTCGGCGACGCTGCTGCATTCGACCGAGGACATGCTCACCGTCATCGCCGCGCTGCCGTTCGGCGAAGCGGTGACGCATACGCAATGGGAGCTGAAGGTCGTCGGCCTGATGATCATTTTCATCTACGCCTTCTTCAAGTTCGCCTGGTCATATCGGCTTTATAATTACGTGGGGATCATGGTCGGCGCCGCGCCCCCGCCGCCGAACGCGACGAGCCGCAAGCCAAGGCCTATGCGCAATCTGCAGCGTCGGTCATCACCGATGCCGGCTGCCATTTCAATCGCGGCCAGCGCGCCTTCTTTTTCGCGCTCGGTTATCTTGGCTGCTTTTTAGGACCATTGCCGCTGATCGCGACCACGGCGGGAATTCTCGTCGTCATGTGGCGACGGCAATTCGTCTCCGAATCGCGCCGTGCCGTCGGTCCCAACTGAAATCAGATTGGCACACGCCGGCTCAGACGATGCCGACGACCACGGCGATGAAGGATACAAACAACACAGCCGTGACGGTGAACAGCACAGTGAGCGCGGTCTCGGCCCATGCACTCGAAGCCGACTGGGCCTCGACGAGTTCTTCTGCCGGGTGATCGGTGAAATCGGCAGGCACGTCGGTCGTCGACATAAGAATGTCCTTCCCCATCGGACAAAGAACGGTAGGGAACGATTCCACATGAGACATGAAGGACAGGTAAAAAAACCGGCGCCGGCCACGCGCGCTCAAAGGCGCCCGCCGGATTTGTTGCGCGGTGGTTGGCGCTTCTCGAAAAGCTGAGGTTTAGAAAGGTTTTTTTCCGCAACGCAACAGTCAAGGCGCGGGGAAGAATTCTTCCGTCTTGCCGGTCAGCCGATAGGCGATCAGGCCGGCCCATTCGTGCATGGCGAGATCGGTCTGCGCCATGCCTAAAGCGACGGATGAGAACGGCCGCATTGCATCGCCGAGACCCCGCGTGCGGTAATCGACCGGATAGGCTTCGACCGGAAAGCCCGCGGCGCGAAACACCGCCATGGCGCGGGGCATGTGCGACGCCGATGTCACGAGGAGCCAGCGCTCGCCCCGCTTCGGCTGCGCGATCAGCTCGGAGAACACCGCGTTCTCGATGGTGTTTCGCGACTGCTCCTCGGCGGTGATGCGATCGGGCGAAATGCCGAGCGCCACGAACAGGCGCACCGCGATCGCGGATTCCGGCGTCACGTTATCGAACAGCTCGGCATTGCCGCCGGTGAAGATGATCCGCGCATCGGGATATTTGCGTGCGAGCTCGACCGTCGCGGTGATGCGTTCGGCGGCTTCATTGAGCCCGGATTCGTCGCCGCGCCGCGCGGCGATTTCGGGGAGGATCGAGCCGCCGAGCACAACGATGCCGTCGGGCGTGCCGCGCGAAGGATCCCACGGCGGGAAGCGCTGCTCGAGAGGCAGGATCAGAAGATTGCCGAGCGGCGAGAAGCCGACCAAAGCGGTCAGCACCACGCCGGTCACGATCAGCCAGCTCGCCAGCCGCCGGAAATTCGTCAGCAGCAGGACGATGCCAATGAGTCCGATCTCGACGACGAGATTCGAGGGCAGGACCACAAAGCCGAGCAGTTTGGAGAGAACAAAGAACATGTCCTAGCCGCGCGACTTTCGCCACGCGGCGTAACGCACCTTGGCTTCGTCATTCGGCGGATAAAGTCCCGGCAGCACGGCGCCCCTCTCCACTTCGGTGAACACCCAGCTTTCATAAAGCTCATGCTCGGCGCCTTCGTGGGCGACAAATTCAACCAGCGCCTGCGGGATGACGACGGCGCCGTCGTCATCGACGACAATGACGTCGTTCGGAAAGATCGCGCAGCCGCCGCAGGCGATCGGCTCCTGCCAGCCGACAAAAGTCAGTCCGTTCACCGAGGCCGGCGCGGCGACACCCGCGCACCAGACCGGCAGCCTGCTGGCCAGCACGCCGGTGAGGTCGCGCATCACCCCGTCGGTCACCAGCGCTGCGACACCGCGCTTGTGCATGCGCGCGCAAAGAATGTCGCCGAATATGCCGGCGCTCTGCACGCCCATGGCGTCGGCGACGGCGATGGCGCCTTCCGGCATGGCCTCGATCGCAGCGCGGGTCGAAATCGGGCTCGCCCAGCTTTCCGGCGTCGCCAGATCTTCGCGCACCGGCAAGAAGCGCAGCGTGAAAGCCGGGCCGACCAGGCGGTCGCCGCCCGGAACTAAAGGCTTCGCTCCGCTCATCCAGCAGCGCCGGATGCCCTTTTTCAGCAGCATCGTGGTGATGGTCGCGGTCGTGACTTTGCGCAGAATGTCGAACACAGCGTTGCTCATCGTTTGCCTCGCTAGAAAAATCACGCCGGCATGATACCGAGCCGCTCGTCGCGGCGGCGCAGCCAGGTCACGAACGGGATCGACAACAGAACCATCCAGGATTTGCCAACGACCTGCCCGACGAGGAAATCGAGCGAACCGAAGGCAAGCCAAAGGAATACGATTGAATCGACGACAAGCCCGACCAGGCTCGATGCCATGACCGCAGCGACCAGGCGGCGGCGCGCCAAAGGCGTATAGACTGCAAGATCGGCAAATTCGGACAGCAGAAACGCCGTCGCCGAGGCGCTCACGAGCGAGGCCGGCGCGAGCAGCGCCGATAGCCCGCTACCGAATAGAATGGCCAGAGCGGAGAGCGCCGTTCCGAGTCGTCGCTGCACCAGATCGCGCAACACCAGCGCCACGCCGACCAGCATCACGCCCGACGGCGCCATGAGGCCCGGCGCCACCGGCACGACGCAAGGTCCCTGCGGCGTCACGCAGGAGGTGCCGACATGGCCGATGAGCCAATTGGCCGCCGGAATGGTGAGCGCGAAGAGAACGAGAAACAGCATGCCTTCCCGCCGGCGTTGCTGCTCGAGCTTCACGATTGAGTCTTCCATTTCGCATAACCCTCGGCGCGCAGCCGGCAGGCCGGACAAGTGCCGCAGCCGAAGCCCCAGTCGCGGCGGTGCTCCCGGTCGCCGAGATAGCAGGTGTGCGTCTCGGCGAGAAGCAGATCGATCAGCTTCCGGCCGCCGATCTCGTTGGCCATGGCGAAGGTGGCCGCCTTGTCGATCCACATCAGCGGCGTGTGGATGACGAAGCGACGATCCATGCCGAGCGTCAGCGCCAATTGCATGGCCTTGATCGTATCGTCGCGGCAGTCCGGATAGCCGGAATAGTCGGTCTCGCACATGCCGGCGACGATGTGCTTGATGCCGCGCCGATAGGCGAGCGCGCCGGCGAAGGTGAAGAAGACCAGATTGCGTCCCGGCACGAAGGTCGTGGGCAGGCCCGACTCAGCGACTTCGATGGCGACGTCGCGCGTGAGCGCGGTTTCGGAAATCGCCGACAGTGCGTCGAGCTTCACCAGATGGTCGTCGCCGAGTCGGCTGCGCCATTTTTCAGACAGCGATTTCAGGCCGTCGCGGATGTGCGGCCGCACGTCGAGCTCGACGGCGTGGCGCTGGCCGTAGTCGAAACCGATAGTCTCGACGCGGCCGAAGCTTTCCAGCGCCCAGGCAAGACACACTGTCGAATCCTGGCCGCCGGAAAACAGCACGAGCGCGCTTTCGGACTCGCTCACCGCATCTTGCTCCCGAGCTCGTCGCCAAGCCACTGCCCGATCCGCGCCACCGCCTCGTGCATGTCCTCGCGCGATCCGGCGTAACATAGCCGCAGAAATTTCCGGCCGTGCACCGGGTCGAAATCGACGCCGGGGGTCGCGGCAACGCCGGCCTCCTCGAGCATGCGGGTGGCGAAGGCGTAACTGTCGTCGGCGAAGCGCGAAATGTCGGCGTAAAGATAAAACGCGCCGTCGACCGGCAGAAACGAGCTCAAGCCCGCGGGCGGCAGCCCCTCGACCAGAATGCGGCGATTGTCCTCATAGCTGTGCTTGATCTTTTCAAGTTCGTCGCGGCCGTCGACGGCGGCTTCGGCCGCGATCTGCGACAAGGTCGGCACTGATATCGCCAAATTTTGCTGCAAGCGTTCGACCGCGCGCACCAGTTCCGGCGGCACCACCATCCAGCCGATGCGCCAGCCGGTCATGCAGAAATATTTGGAAAACGAATTGATGATGATGGCGTCGGACGAGAACCGCGCCGCGCTCTGCGCGGCGAAGGCGTAATCGAGGCCGTGATAAATCTCGTCGGAGATGACGGCAATGCCGGCATCTTCGGCGCAGCGGATCAGTTCGGCGAGCGCCTCGCCCGTCATCATCGTTCCGGTCGGATTGGCCGGCGAAGCAACGATCAGACCCTTAAGTGGCGTCTGGCGATGCGTCGCGAGAAGACCCTCGCCGGTGAGCGACCAGCGCGTCTCTTGCGCTGTTTCGATACCGACCGCCGCGCAGCCTAAGGCCGAGAGGATATGCCGATATGGCGGATAGCCCGGCAGCGCCACCGCGACCCGATCGCCGGCGTCAAAGGCTGCGAGAAAGGCCAGCATGAAGCCCGCGGAGGACCCCGTGGTGACGACGATGCGCTCCGGAGCGATATCGAGCCCGTGCCACTCGGCATAAGCGCGCGCGATCCGCCGCCGCAGCGACGCGATGCCGAGCGTCTCGGTATAACCGTGCGGACCGTTCGCCAGCGCCGCGCGCACGGCAACGATCGCTGGCGATGGCGCCCCCACCGAAGGCTGGCCGACCTCCATATGGATGATCCGGCGGCCTTGCGCCTCGAGCCGCGCCGCGGCCGCCACGACATCCATCACCATGAACGGCGGCACGCCGCTCCGGCCGGACGGCTGAACCAGGTTCCTCAAGAGCGGGTCTTTGGCCTTTTCGAGCATCAACGGGACCCTACGATTCCCATCATAATTGCGATCACAAATTCGCGCGTAAACAGGGTCGGCCTGCCTGGAATTTCGCCCCGCTGATGCCGCATTCAGTGGGTTTCTAGGGTGACGGCCTGCAACCTGCGGCGTGCCGGCCGCGTGTTGACCGAAACTTCGTCGATCCATAGCTTGCAGGCCGAGTGCAGGGACTGTTCGCCTCACATGACTGTTGCTCGATCTCCTAGCAAGGTGCGGCCGGTGAGACCAGCTTCGCGCGTCGTTGCCGTGGTCACGGCGGCGGCGTTTGTGCTGTCGGCGATGCCGGCGAATGTACCAGTGCACGCGCAGACCGGCGCGTCGGCCGGCATCCCGATGATCCGCGACGCGGAGACCGAACAGCTGATGCGCGATTATACCGCGCCGATTCTCAAAGTCGCCGGGCTGACCAATCAAAACATCCAGGTCGTCATCATCGACGACAATGCGTTCAACGCCTTCGTGATGGATGCGCACCGCATATTCGTCAATCTCGGCGCGCTGAAGGAGTCCAACACGCCGAACCAGATGATCGGCGTGTTTGCCCACGAGACCGGTCACATCGTCGGCGGCCACCTGTCGAGGATGCGCCAGGAGCTCGCCAATGCGCAGACCGCCATGATCGTCGGCATGCTTTTGGGCGCGGCCGCGATGGTGGCCGGCCACGGCAATAACGGCATGGGCAACGCCGGCGCAGCCTTATTCACTGCGCCGCAATCCTTGGCCATGAGCTCGCTCTTGTCCTATCAGCGCGCGCAAGAGGAATCCGCCGACCGTGCGGGCGTCCGCTTTCTCACCATGACCGGCCAGTCCGCGAAGGGCATGTACGACACGTTCAAGAAATTCGCCGACGATTCGCTGTTCGCGGCGCACGGCGCCAATCCCTACGCACAGAATCACCCGATGCCGCAGGAGCGCATGGAGGCTTTGGCGACGCTGGTGCACAACCAGTATTGGGACAAGAAGGATCCGCTGGAACTGCAATTCCGTCACGACATGATGCGGGCCAAGCTCTACGGCTTTTCCGAACGGCCCAATGTTGTGCTGGCGCATTATCCCCTGAGCGATACCAGCCTCCCCGCGCGTTACGCGCGCGCCATTTCGACCTATCGCTTCGGCGGCCTGCAGAGCGCCGTCACGCAGATCGACAGCCTGATCGCGGCGATGCCCAACAACCCCTATTTCTACGAGCTCAAGGGCCAGGCGCTGCTCGAAGGCGGGCACCCGGCCGACGCGATCGCGCCGTTACGCCACGCCGTGGCGATCGCGCCGAACCCGGCGCTGATACAAATCCTGCTGTCGCAAGCCATGGTCGCCACCAACGATCCCAAAATGGCCGAAGAGGCGATCCCGCTCCTGCGCACGGCGCTGCTCAAGGAGCCGGAGGCCGCCGACGCCTATACGACGCTGGCGATGGCTTACGGTCGCAAGAACGACCTCGCCGAAGCCGATCTCGCCTCGGCGCAGGCCGCCTTCGCCCGCGGCGACAACAAGACCGCGCGCGAACTCGCCGACCGCGCGAAGCTGCGCTTCCCGGTCGGATCGCCGGGCTGGGTGCGGGCCGACGACATCGTTGCCTTTAACAAGAACCAGCACGACAACCCGCTCTTCAAGTTTCAAGTGAACACATCAAATGAACCGCCCCAAACGACAGGACAGCCCCAATGAAAAAACTGATTTCGGCGCGCCGCACTCCGGTGCTTTTTGCAAGCTTGGCCGCGGCGGCCTTCGCGGCCCTGCCGGCAATGGCGGAAACGGCCTCGTCCCCCACATCGGCACCTACGCCCCCGGCGGCATCGACGCCCGTGGCAAATAATTCGGCCGCGCAATCGGTTTCGACCCAGATATTGAGCGCCGACCAGCAGCAGGCGATCGGCCTTCTTGTCAAAAGCTACATCGCCGCGCATCCGGAGATCGTTCAGGACGCGCTCGACGCGCTCGACAAGCGGCAGAAGGACGCCGAGGCCGACAAGGCGCGCACGACGATCAAGGACAACAACGCGACGATCTTCAACTCGGCGCACCAGGTCGTGCTTGGCAATCCGCAAGGCAATGTCACCATGGTCGAGTTCTTCGATTACAATTGCGCGTACTGCAAGCGCGCCCTGCCCGACATGATGGGCCTGCTCAGCGCCAATCCCAATCTGCGCTTCGTGCTCAAGGAATTCCCGGTGCTCGGCGACGGCTCGGTCGAAGCCGCACATGTTGCGGTCGCGGCCCGCATGCAGGATCCGACCGGGAAGAAATATATCGAATTCCATCAGAAGCTGCTCGGCGGCCGCGGCGCCGCCGACAAGGCACGCGCGCTGGCGGTGGCCAAGGAAGTCGGCTTCGACATGGCCCGCATCGAGAAGGACATGGACAGTCCCGAGGTGAAGACCACCATCGAGGAGGACATGAAGCTTGCCGACGCGCTCGGGGTCAACGGCACGCCGAGCTATGTGATCGGCGATGAAGTCGTCGTCGGCGCGGTCGGCCTCGACGAACTGAAGGCAAAGCTCAGCCCCGACAAGGCTCCGGATAAAGCCGCCGACAAGAAATAGGCAGGCCGAAACGCCCGAAATGCCGGCCGGTTTAGGGAGGAATCCCGCCGGCGCGGCGCTCTGCTCCGCCTCCCGGCTTCCCCTTCGCGAGAGCCTTCCCTATAAACGCACCGGGCGCGGGGCCCATGGGACCCTTTTGACCCGCGCCGATAGCCGGTTCAGCCCTCGCAAATGTCGAAGACCATCTACGTCCTCAACGGACCCAATCTCAATCTGCTCGGCACCCGCGAGCCCCATATTTATGGCCGCGCGACGCTCGCCGACGTGGAGAAGCTGTGCCACGCCACGGCGCATCAGCATGGTCTTGCGGTGGTGTTCCGGCAATCCAACCACGAAGGTCAGATCGTCGACTGGATTCAGGAAGCCCGCGCCGAAAAGGCGGCCGGCCTCTTGCTCAATCCGGCGGGATTCACCACCACATCGATCGCGATCCTCGATGCGCTCATAACCATGGAAGCGCCGGTGATCGAGGTCCATATCAGCAACATTCATGCGCGCGAGGAATTTCGCCACAACTCTTACGTTTCGAAGGTCGCGCGCGCCATCATCTGCGGCTTCGGTGTCGATGGCTATGCGCTGGCCATTACCGGCCTCGCCCGCATGATCGGTGCCAAAAAATAATCAAGGAGTGATCGTGGCGCGCAAGCCCGGGACCCCCGACTCAAAAGAAACGCCGCCGGCCGTCGATCACGATGTGATCCGCGAACTGGCGAAGCTGCTCGACGAAACCGGCCTCACCGAAATCGAATACGAGCGCGACGGCACCTCGATCCGCGTCGCGCGGCACGGCGGCGCGCCGATGGGATGCGGATGGGCGGCCGAGACGCCGCGTCCCGCGCCGGCTGCGGCGTCCGTGGAAAGCGCCGATCCGGCGCAGCATCCCGGCGCCATCACATCGCCGATGGTCGGCACCGCCTATCTCGCACCGGCGCCGGACGCGAAACCTTTCGTCGACGTCGGCAGCCAAGTGAAGGCCGGCGAGACGCTCATGATCATCGAGGCCATGAAGACGATGAATCAGATCCCCGCGCCGCGGTCCGGCACGGTGACGCAGATTTTCATCGAGAACGGTCAGCCGGTGGAGTTTGGCGAACCGCTCATGATCATCGAATAGTGCGGCGACGCTCGCGATGTTCGACAAGATTCTGATCGCCAACCGGGGAGAGATCGCGCTGCGGGTGCTGCGCGCCTGCAAGGAGCTCGGCATCGCCACCGTGGCCGTGCATTCGACCGCGGATGAATCGGCAATGCATGTGCGGCTCGCCGACGAGAGCGTCTGCATCGGTCCGCCGCCAGCCAAGGACAGCTACCTCAATGTGCCCGCGCTGCTCGCGGCCTGCGAGATCACTGGCGCCGACGCGGTGCATCCGGGCTACGGCTTCCTGTCGGAAAATGCGCGCTTTGCCGAAATCCTCGCCGAGCACAATCTGCATTTCATCGGGCCGCGGCCCGAACATATCCGCCTGATGGGCGACAAGATCGCGGCCAAGCGCGCCGCCAAGGAGCTCGGCATTCCCGTCGTGCCCGGCTCCGACGGCGGGCTCACATCGGATACGCAGGCGCAGGAAATGGCCCGCGAGATCGGCTATCCGATGATCTTCAAGGCGGCCGCCGGCGGCGGCGGCCGCGGCATGCGCGTCGTGAAAAGCGAAGCCGAGGCGGGCCCCGCGCTCGCCGCAGCCCGCGCCGAGGCCCGCGCCGCCTTCGGCGACGACACCATCTATGTCGAGAAATATCTGGAACGGCCGCGCCACATCGAAATTCAGGTACTCGGCGACGGCAAGGGCCGCGCCATCCATCTCGGCGAGCGCGACTGCTCCTTGCAGCGGCGGCATCAGAAGGTCTGGGAGGAAAGCCCCTCGCCTGCCTTGAACGTTCAAATGCGCAGCGAGATCGGCGAGGTCGTCGCCGCCGCCATGCGCAAGATCAAATATCTCGGCGTCGGCACCGTCGAGTTCCTGTACGAAAACGGCCAGTTCTATTTCATCGAAATGAATACCCGCATTCAGGTCGAGCACCCGGTGACCGAGATGATCACCGACATCGATCTGATCCTCGAGCAAATTCGCGTCGCCGCCGGCGGCGGTCTCGAGCTGGCGCAGAGCGACGTGAAATTCAACGGCCACGCCATCGAGTGCCGCATCAACGCCGAGAACCCGGTGTCGTTCCGGCCCTCGCCCGGCAAGATCATTCACTATCATCCACCGGGCGGCCTTGGCGTGCGGATCGATTCCGCCGTGTATCACGGCTACACGATCCCGCCCTATTACGATTCACTGGTCGGCAAGCTGATCGTGCATGGCAAGACACGCAGCGAATGCCTGATGCGATTGAAGCGCGCGCTCGATGAATTCGTCGTTGACGGCATCGATACCACGCTGCCGCTGTTCCGCGCGCTGGTGCGCGACAAGGACATCATCGACGGCGACTATCACATCCACTGGCTCGAGCAGTATTTGGCGCGCGGCGATCTAACGCAGTAGATTTATTTGTGCCCGATCTTTTCCGAAAATCGGTTCCCACTCTCGGATCGAGTCGGAGGGCATGCTTTTCGGGATCAGGCACTGTTACGCGGGTGCGCGCTCCTTGGCCGAAACCTGCAGCGCCGAGGTCAGCAAGCGCCCGACCGCGGTCGGCTCATAGGGCTTCGCCACGAAGGACGAACCCGGAACCCGGTCGGTGGGTTTGAGCGAGTTGCTGCACGCCGAGGCATAGACGACCGGCAGATCCTGCTGCATTTCCCGCGCCTGCCGCGCTAGAGCCGCGCCGTCCATGTCGCCCGGCAGGTTGATGTCGGTGAAGAGAACGTCGACCGGGTCGCAGCGCAGCGCCTGCAGCGCCTCGGCCGCGGTGCTCACCGCGTGCACGCAGAAACCCTGTTCCGACAGCGCTTGCGTCACCCACTCGCTGATAAGGAACTCGTCCTCGACAAACAGCACATGGACCGGCGCGATTCCTGATTTATTGGACGTCATGGCGGCAAAGCCCATTCACCCGATACGAACGCGGTTGCGGCGGCGTTCCTTGTTGAGCCCCTAGGCGCGTAACGCGGCCCGCCAAAAAGCGTTCGAGCTCTCCGAAAATGGTAGCGACTGATGCTTTGCGACTGGTTAATTGCCGTACCCCAAACGCCCCCCGCTTGAACCGGATGCGCCGAGGCGGTTAAAAAATCGCATGACTGGTTGAGGATCATGGCGAGCCGCGAGTCCGCACTCATCGACATCACGCCCGAAGTGCTGCTGAAGGCCTATTCCTGCGGCATTTTTCCCATGGCCGAGAGCGCCGATGACCCGGCGCTCTACTGGATTGAGCCGGAACGCCGCGGCATTATCCCGCTCGAGCGGTTTCATGTGGCGGACCGGCTGGCGCGCACCGTCCGCTCCGACCGCTTTGCCGTCATGGTCGATCGCGATTTCGACGCGGTCATTGCCGGCTGCGCGGAACCCGCGCCCGGCCGCACGCGGACCTGGATCAATAACCGTGTCCGCAATCTCTACCGCAGGCTCTACGACCGCGGCGACTGCCACACCGTCGAAGTTTATGAGGACGGCCAGCTCGTCGGCGGCCTCTATGGCGTCAGTCTCGGCCGCGCGTTTTTCGGCGAGAGCATGTTCCACACCGTACGCGATGCGTCCAAGGTGGCGCTGGTGCATCTGGTGGCGCGGCTCAAGGCCGGCGAATACCGGCTCCTCGATACGCAATTCGTCACCCCGCATCTGAAAACTTTCGGCGCCGTCGAAGTGCCGCGGCCGGCTTATCACAAGCTGCTGGACGCAGCGCTGGTCGGCGAAGCGGATTTTGCCGCGCTGCCGACCGACCGGCCGGTGCCCGGTGACGCGGTTCTGAAGAGTCTTGCCAAGCGCTGACGGCGTGAACCGAGGACGAGCAGGTTGCGATCAGTCGTCGGTGACCGGCGCGGGCGCCGAAGACGGTAGCGGCTGGACCTTCGGCGGCGCCTGACGCGCCTTGGCCTGCGTCGCGCCCGGCGCCGGCATGCCCGCGGTGGGAACAGGCGGAGCCGCTTGCGCGACCGAGCCGCCGACCGGTTGCGCGCCATCTGTCAGCCACACGTCATAGATTGGGTGCTCGACCGCATGCAGGCCAGGAGACGCCGAGAACATCCAGCCGGTGAAGATCCGCTTGATCTCGCCCTGAAGCGTCACCTCGTCGACTTCGACAAAAGCATCGGTATTGGTCGGCTCGGTCGGTGGACGCGTATTGCAGGCCCGCGCGGTGACCTGCAACGCGCCGAACTGCACCGTTTCGCCGATCGCCGCGTCGAACGAAATGATGCGGCCGGTGATCTTGTCGAGGCCGGAGAAAATCGCCCGCTGGTTCTCGATTTTCTGCGTCGGCGTATAGGTCACCACGGTGTCGCCAGACTG
>JBAUCK010000395.1:0-13355 GCA_049677525.1 Xanthobacteraceae bacterium | reverse complement strand
GGCCGCTGCGCCTTGCCGTCCGGCATGTTTTCGACTAGGCCTATGGCGCCGACGGCATTGACCTTGGCATTGCGGGTCGCAAGCGCGCGCATCAGGCCAACGACACAGGCGGCGCCCGCCATGTCGCCCTTCATGTCCTCCATGCCCGCCGCCGGCTTGATCGAAATGCCGCCGGTGTCGAAGCACACGCCCTTGCCGATGAAGGCCACCGGATCGACGCCGCGCTTGCCGCCGTTCCAGCGCATGACGACAAGCCGCGAGTCATGAACCGAGCCCTGGCCGACGCCAAGGAGCGCGCCCATGCCGAGTTTCCGCATCGCGGGCACGTCGAGCACTTCGACGGCGAGGCCGAGCTTCGACAGCGCGCCGACGCGGCGAGCGAATTCGCCGGGATAAAGCACATTGGCGGGCTCGTTGACGAGATCGCGCGCAAACACGACGCTTTCGCCGATCGCAGAAGATTTCGCCCAGGCTTTTTCGACCGCGGCAGGTCCGGCGCAGGCGAAATTGACCTCGATCTTGGCCGGCCGCGCGTCATCGTCTTTGCGCTTGGTCTTGTAGAGATCGAATCTGTAGGCGCGCAGCCGCGCCCCCAGCGCCAGTTCCGCGACCTGGCTGGGCTTGAGCGGACCGGTGCCGAATTCGGCGAAAATCGTGGCGGCCGGCGCCGCGCGCGGAACTTTGCCCATGGCCGTGCCGCCAAGCTTGACGATATCGCGGGATTTCAACTCGCTTTCCTTGCCGACGCCGATCACCACCACCCGCGGTAGGTTCAGCCCGGTCGGCGCGACGATGTCGAGGCTCGAGCCGTCCTTGCCGGTGAATCGGTCAGCCGCTGCGGCGCGGCGAATGAGATCGCCGAGCGGCGCCAAAGTCCGCTGCGTCGCCGGGCCGAATTTGAGGTTTTCCTCGCAGAACACAATAAGAACACCACGCGGTCTGGCCAGCGGGGTAAAGCCGAATTTCAGAGCGGCGGGCATCAGGCAATCCTTGGATTGTTCGCTTTACGGGAGCCATGCGGAGGCTTGCGGATCGCATACCGCCCGCGCGACGGACCACATGGAGAACACTCATGAACGCGTCGGATCACTTCGGGAACATTGGCCCCAGATCGGCACCCTGACTAGGCGTCACAACGGACCAAGTTATGAACCGGACCGCAGGCCTGTGCAAAGTGCTGTTTTCCGACGAAATTCGCGCCTTTTCCAAGGCGCCTTTATCAAACGGCCGTATTAACGCTTTAGTGTGCATGTTCAATAGGTTTGCCTTGGCGAAGCCACTTTGTCACCGCATGAAAATAGGCGCTCTGGGGAGTTCGGTCCGGGGAGCGATTTGGCGCCGGGGGCTGGTGCTGTGATCGCGCGGACCGATAGTGGGGACATTGAGACCGATGGGGTCGATCGGCCGCTACATGTTTCGCGCCACGATGGGCGCGTTCTTGATTACCCTTGTCAGCTTGACCGTCGTGATTTGGTTCACGCAGGCGATGCGCGAATTCGATCTGATCACGAGTCAGCGGCAGACGCTGCTCGTCTTCGTCGGCATAACCGGGCTGATCATCCCGCTCCTGGTCATGATGATCGCGCCGATCGCGCTGGTGATGGCGTCGGCGCATGTCATCAATAAACTGAGCTCGGATTCCGAAATCATCGTGATGAACGCCGCCGGCATCTCGCCGTGGATTTTGTTGCGGCCGTTTTTGGTGGCAGCCGTCGTGGTTTCGGTTTTTCTTGCCGTACTTGCCGCCTATGTCTCGCCGCGCAGCCTGCGCGCCTTGCGCGATTGGAGCGCGCAGGTACGCGCCGACATCCTCACCAATATCGTCCAACCCGGACGCTTCACCACCATCGGCGGCAATCTGACCTTCCATATCGCCGACCGGCGCCAGAACGGTCTATTGGTCGGCATTTTCGTCGACGATCGCCGCGATCCGAAGGAGCACTCCACCTACCTCGCCGAACAGGGCGAGATCGTGAAGAACGATAGCGGCTCGTTCCTGGTGTTCCAGGGCGGCAGCATTCAGCGGCTCGAAGCCGGACAGCGCGATCCGCGTATCGTGATGTTCGACCGCTATGCCTTCGACCTGTCCCAGTTCACCGGCGGCAACCAGAACGTCGTCTATACGGTGCGCGAGAAATACATCTGGGATCTGATCTGGCCGAAGGCCGGCGACCCGCTCTATGCGACGCAGGCGGATCAATATCTCTCCGAGCTGCACGACCGGCTGTCGACCCCGCTCTATCCGATCGCCTTCGTCATCGTCGCCTTTGCCTTTCTCGGTCCGCCGCAGACCACGCGGCAAAGCCGTTCGCTGGCGCTGATGGGCATGATCGGAACGGTGGCGGTGCTGCGCCTCGTCGGCTTTGTCAGTGTCATCGTCGGCGTCAAGGTGCCGGCGGTTCTTGCCGTGCAATACGTCGCGCTATTCGCCGCGATCGGCGGCGGCCTGTGGCAGATCGGTCGCGGCCGCGCGGTAGAGCCCGCCGCGGCAGTGTCGAAAATGGCGACCGCCGTCACCGACCGCATCGCCAAGGCAACGAGCTGAGGGAGCTGACCATGATCATCGGCGGCACGCTCTCGCGTTATTTCGGCATGCGGTTTCTCACCTCGGTGCTCGGCTCGTTCATCGGCGTCGTCGCGCTGGCGGCGATGATCGACTTTGTCGAGCTGATGCGGCGCGGCGCCGATTGGCCGAACGCCACCGCGTGGCTGCTCGCGAAAATTTCGATGTATCGCGTGCCGCAACTTACCGAGCGTATCATGCCGTTCTCGGTGCTGGTCGGCGCGATGTCGTGCTACCTGTCGCTATCGCGCCGGCTGGAACTCGTGGTGGCGCGCGCCGCCGGCGTCTCGGCCTGGCAATTCGTGGCGCCGGCGATCGTCGGCGCGTTTGTATTCGGCACGGTCGCAACCACGATCTACAATCCGGTCTCGGCGCTGCTGCACGAGAAGTCCAAGCGGCTTGAAGCCGACATGCTCGGCGAAAATCTCTCGGCGCTGCAGGAGAACACGTCCGGTTTCTGGGTCCGCCAAAAGAGCGCCGATGGCGCGGCGATCATCAACGCCAATTCAAGCCGCGAGCAAGGCGCCACGCTCGGCGGCGTCAGTGTCTTCACCTTCGACGGCGAAGGCCATTTCCAGGCGCGCATCGAGGCGAAAAGCGCAACGCTTCAACAAGGGTATTGGCAGCTCGACGACGCGCGCATCTATGTCAGCGGCAAAGCGCCGGACATCGAGGACAGCTATCGGCTCGCCACCAACCTGACGCTCGAACAGGTGCGCGAGAGCTTCGCCACGCCCGAGACTGTGCCGTTTTGGCAACTGCCGACCTTTATCGACATGGCCGATCGCGCCGGACTCGGCGCGGCGGGCTATCGGCTGCAATATCAATTGCTGCTGGCGCGGCCGTTCCTGCTTGCCGCCATGGTCATGCTTGCGGCTTCGGTTAGTCTGCGCTTCTTCCGGATGGGCGGCGTGCAGAAGATGGTCTTGAGCGGCATCACGGCCGGCTTCCTGCTGTTCGTTCTGTCGAAAATCACGGAGGACATGAGCAAGTCCGAACTCATGTCGCCGGTGGCGGCGGCATGGATTCCTGTTGTTGTCGGGGGCCTGACTGGATTCGTCGCGTTGTTGTACCAGGAGGACGGGTAGTGGCGCCGTTGCGTAGCCCTCTCTGTCCGACTTCGCTGCGTAGTGTTCGAGTGAGCGCGACAGCTCTCGCTGCGCTCGTTCTATGCCTGATGAGCCTCGTGTTCGGGCCGGCTGCATCGGCGCAAGACGCGTTGACGCAAGGTTTGTTTGGGCAAGCTTCGCCTGGGCAACGCACGCCGGCGCAAGGCGGGGCGCCGCAAGATCAATCCGGGCAGGATGTGTCGCAGGGCCCGATCAGCCCGTTGCATTTCGCGCCGCGGCCGCCGCAGCCGCCGAAAAAGCCGGCGCCGCCTTCGAACCAGCCGATGCTCGTGCAGGCGACCGAGATCAGATACGACTACACCAACAACTCGGTCGCCGCCGTCGGCAATGTGCAGATCTATTACAGCGGCGCAACTGTCGAAGCCGATCAAGTCACCTACGATCAGAAGACCAAGCGGCTGGTGGCGGAAGGCAACGTCCGGCTGACCGAACCGGACGGCAAGATCACCTACGGCCAGAAGATCGATCTCACCGACGATTATCGCGACGGCTTCGTCGATTCGCTGCGGCTCGAGACGCCCGACGACACGCGCTTTGCGGCATCCCGCGCCGACCGTTCAAAAGGCAATTACACGGTCCTGCAAAACGGCGTCTATACCGCCTGCGAACCCTGTAAGGACGACCCGAAAAAGCCGCCGCTATGGCAGGTGCAGGCGGCCCGGATCATCCATGACGAGGGCGAGAAGATGGTCTATTTCGAGGATGCCCGCGTCGAATTCTTCGGCGTCCCGATCGCCTATTTCCCGTTCCTGTCGGCGCCTGATCCGACCGTGAAGCGAAAGAGCGGCTTCTTGTTCCCGGATATGTCCTGGAGCACGTCGCAATACGGCTTTGGCTTCGGGCCGAAATATTTTTGGGCGCTCGCGCCCAATGCCGATTTGACGCTAGGGACGCTGCTCACGACTAAGCAAGGCCCGCTGTTCGACGGCGAATGGCGGCAGCGCCTGCTCTCCGGCTCGTACTCGATCCGGGCGGCGGGAATCTTCCAGACCGATCCGGGTTACTTCGCGAGCCGCGACGGACCCGATAGCCCGACCGCGCAGACATTCCGCGGCGCCATTCAGACCGCGGGCCAGTTCGCCATCACCGACAAATGGACGTGGGGATGGACCGGCCTGTTGATGACCGACAGCCAGTTCATCCAGGACTATCAAACCAGCCAAATTGCCGGCTC
Source organism: Xanthobacteraceae bacterium (assembly GCA_049677525.1). Taxonomy (GTDB): domain Bacteria; phylum Pseudomonadota; class Alphaproteobacteria; order Rhizobiales; family Xanthobacteraceae; genus BOG-931. Next base: position 8,488 of record JBAUCK010000395.1, on the reverse strand, counting down.
GTATGATCCATTCCAAACCGGCCTTGCATCGGCCGGCGTGTCGCAGCTTTACCTGACCGGCGCCGGCGACCGCAGCTATCTCGACATTCGCTCGATGTATTTTCTGGGCTTTTCCGAGTTCGATAATCAGGGCCAGATCCCGATCATTCACCCGGTCCTCGATTATTCCAACGTGCTCGCACACCAGGTGCTGGGCGGCGAACTCAGCTACAAATTCAACTTGACGAGTCTCACCCGAACCGACGCCGAATTCGACGCCACCACTTTCGCCGCGGCGAATGGCGGCGGCTGTTCGAGCCCGACCGCCGATACCGCTATCCCGAGCAATTGCCTGCTGCGCGCGATACCCGGCTCCTATACGCGCGCTTCGGCGGAAGTCGATTGGCGCCGCACGCTCGTGACCGACAATGGCCAGATGATCACGCCGTTCTTCCAGCTGCGCGGCGACATCGCCTCGCTCCAGGTCAACAATCAGCCGGGCGTGTCGAATTACATCGCGACCGGCGATACCCAGCTCGCGCGCGCCATGCCGGCCGTCGGCGTCGAATATCGCTACCCCTTCGTCGACGTTCAGCCGTGGGGGACCCAGACCATCGAACCGATCGCCCAAATCATCATCCGCCCCAACGAGACCGATATCGGCAAATTCCCCAACGAAGACTCGCAGAGCCTGGTATTCAGCGACACCAATCTGTTCTCGATCGATAAATATTCCGGCTATGACCGCGTCGAAGGCGGCAGCCGTACCAATGTCGGCGTCCAATATACCGCCCAGGTCAACCGGGCCGGGTCGTTCAATGTGCTGTTCGGCGAATCCTATTCGCTGTTCGGGCAGAACTCGTTCGAAGTCGGCGACATCACCAATACCGGCCTGGAGAGCGGCCTCGACAAGCGCGCCTCGGACTATGTCGGCCGCGTCAGCTATTCGCCGGACTCGGTCTATACGTTCACTGCGCGCGGGCGCTTCGACCAGCAAACCTTCACCCCGGAACGGCTCGAAGTGGAAAGCCGCGCCAATTTCGACCGCTGGACGGTGCAACTGCTCTACGGCGACTACGCCGCGCAACCCGACCTCAGCCTCCTGACGCGCCGCGAAGGCATTCTCGGGGGCGCCTCGTTCAAAGTGACTTCGAACTGGGTTCTGCTCGGCTCGCTGCGCTACGACCTCATCAACGACCAATTCGACCAGACCCGGATAGGCGTCGGTTATGTCGACGACTGCTTCATGCTGTCGGTCAATTGGCTCGAAGGTTACACCTATACGCCGACTCAAGCCGCGGTCAGAGACAGCACGATCATGTTCCAGTTCAGCCTGCGGACCCTGGGACCAGATGTCCTAGCCCCGATCGCCTCCTCGTTCTAAATTTTGCCGCAGGCCTGCAACAATGATTCAGCGCAAATTGCCGGCGGTTGAGGGAGAGCAGGAAGCCATGCCGCATATCCTGGTCCGTGCCCGTACATTGGCGACAGCCGCGCTTGTCCTATTGAGCGCGCTCGCCTTCGTGCCCATGTGCAGCACCACGGCCCGTGCGCAACAGGTCGTGCTGCTCGTCGATGGTCAGCCGATCACGGCGCTCGACATCGAGCAGCGCACGAAATTCATCGAGATGAGCGCCCGCAGAACGCCGCCGCGTCAGGAGGTGATCGACGGCCTGATCAACGAGCTCTTGGAAATACGCGAAGCCAAGCGCTACACGATCGACCCCGCCCAGTCCGACGTGGACGATGCCTTCAACAACATCGCCACCCACATGAACGTCGACGGCGCGAAGCTGACCCAGATACTGGCCGCCGGCGGCGCCAGCGCCGGCACGCTGAAGCAAAAGTTGCGGGCGGAAATGTCCTGGAGCAGCCTCGTGCGCGGCCGCTTCAAGGCAAGCCTCGAGATCGCCGACAGCGACGTCGAGACCCAGATGCACTTGCACGATTCCGACAGCCCCAGTCAGGTCGGCTACGAATATATCTTGCGCCCCGTCCTCCTCGTCGTGCCGCGCGGCTCGCCCGATTCCGCCCTCGACGCTCGCAAGAAGGAAGCCGAGGCCTTGCGCGCACGCTTCTCCGATTGCGCGTCAGGCGTTCCGTTCGCCCGCGCGCTGCGCGAGGTTGCGGTGCGCGATCCGGTGAGCAAATCGTCGGCGGATTTCTCGGAAGAATTGCGGGCCATTCTCGACAAGACCGATCTCGGTCATCTGACGCCGCCCGAGCAGACAAACGAGGGCGTTCAGATGTTCGCGGTCTGCTCCAAGAAAGAAACGAAAAACGACTCGCCGGGCATGCAGAAAATGCGCGATCAGCTCTTCGAACAGAAATTCGGCGCCAAAGCGAAACATTATCTGGCGGATTTGCGGCACGCCGCGATGATCGAGTACAAGTAGCTCCCAACTTGGACCGGGAGCAGCATCGCTCCACAGATCGTGCGGTAGAACAACGACGTGCAACCTCTGGCCTTGACGCTCGGCGAGCCTGCGGGCATTGGTCCCGACCTCACGCTGGCCGTTTGGCGGCGGCGCGCCGAACTCGACATCGCGCCGTTCTATATAGCCGCTGATCCGGATTTCTTGCGCCGCCGTGCGCAGACGCTCGGTCTCGACGTGCCGATCGTCACCGTGACCCCGGCCGGCACCGCCGCGAGCTTCCACACCGCGTTGCCTGTCGTACCCCTTGATGTCGCGGTCAGCGCCGAGCCGGGCCATCCCGACCGTTCGAGCGCGCCGGCCGCCGTCGCCTCGATCCGCCGTACCGTCGCCGACGTCATGAGCGGTGCGGCATCCGCCGTCGTCACCAACCCCGTCGCCAAGAACGTACTCTACAATTGGGGCTTTGCCGAACCGGGCCACACCGAATTTCTGGCCAAGCTCGTGCAGGAGGCGACCGGAAAGGCGCTGCGGCCGGTGATGATGCTGTGGTCGCCGGAGCTTGCCGTAGTGCCGGTGACGATCCATCTGCCGCTCAAGGACATCTTCGCGCAGCTCTCGGCTGAGCTCATCGTCGAGACCGGCCGCATCGTCGCGCACGATCTGGCGCAGCGTTTCGGCCTCAAACATCCGCGGCTCGTCATTGCCGGCCTCAACCCGCATGCCGGTGAAGCCGGCAATCTCGGCGAGGAAGACGGCACGATCGTCGCGCCTGCTGTGGCGCGGCTTGTGGCCGAGGGTATCGACGCCAGAGGACCGCTGCCGGCTGACACACTTTTCCATGAAGGCGCACGGGCCACTTACGACGCGGCGTTGTGCATGTATCACGATCAGGCGCTGATCCCGATCAAGACACTGGCTTTCGACCACGCCGTCAATGTCACGCTCGGCCTGCCCTTCGTGCGCACCTCACCGGATCACGGCACCGCCTTCGACATTGCCGGGACCGGCAACGCCGATCCGGCAAGCCTGATTGCGGCGCTCCGTTTAGCAAAACGGCTCGCCGCGACCACCAGCGCCGAACGCCTGCCGGCCTCGTGAGCGTCGCGCTCGACAGCCTGCCGCCGCTGCGGGACGTGATCCGCCGACACGGTCTCACCGCGAGAAAATCGCTCGGGCAGAATTTCTTGTTCGATCTCAATCTCGCCGCGCGCATTGCCCGCGCCGCCGGGCCGCTTACCGGAGTCACGGTGTTGGAAGTCGGCCCGGGACCTGGCGGCCTGACGCGCGCGCTGCTGGCGCTCGGCGCTCAACGTGTCGTTGCCGTCGAGCGCGACGACCGCGCGATCGCGGCCTTGGAAGAAATCGGCGCGCTTTATCCCGACCGGCTCGATATTGTTGCCGCTGATGCGCTCAGCTTCGATCCGCAAGCGCGGCTGCCGGCTCCGGCGCGGATCGTCGCCAATCTGCCCTATAACATCGCGACGGCGCTGCTGGTGTCATGGCTCAGCATCGAGCCATGGCCGCCGTGGTACGACAGTGCTGTTCTGATGTTTCAGCGCGAGGTCGCCGAACGCATTGTCGCCGCGCTCGGATCTAAAACCTATGGACGGCTGTCGGTCCTCGTGCAATGGCGCTGCGAAGCGCGCATCATGTTCGACGTCAATCCTTCCGCCTTCGTGCCGCCGCCGAAAGTCACGTCCTCGATCGTACGCCTCGTGCCGCGCCCGGCGCCGCTGCCCTGCGACCGCGCTCTGTTGGAAAAAGTCACGCAGGCCGCGTTCGGCCAGCGGCGCAAAATGCTGCGGCAGAGCCTGCGTTCGCTCGGCGCCGACACCGCAGCGCTTCTCGAAACGGCGAGCCTCGAGCCGACGGCGCGGGCCGAAGAAATCCCCGTCTCCGGATTCGTCGCGCTGGCGCAGGCTCTCGCCGCGGCGCCACGTTAGAGCATGATCCCGAAAAGTGGAAGCCGGTTTTCGGAAAAGATCATGCCCAAATGAAAGATCAGACCCTGATCCGATTCAATTGAATCGGATCAGGGTCTGGAGGCATGGTGGTGGCGCGTCCGTCTCAAGCGAGGCAAAAGCTCCTATGGAAAAATTTCATCGACAATCCCTCGTCGCCTATGGTCAGCCTTTGTGCGAGACCGTCGCCGATCTCCCCACTCCGCGCGGCAGCGAAGTCCTGGTCCGTGTGGAATGCTGCGGCGTTTGCCATTCCGATTTGCACATTCAGGACGGTCATTTCGATCTAGGCGGCGGCAGAGAGCTCGACATCACCAAGGACCGCACGCTGCCGTTCACGCTCGGCCACGAGATTGCCGGCGTTATCGCAGCCGTGGGCGACGCGGCTGATGGCGCGGTGATCGGCCACCGCGTCGCGGTCTTTCCGTGGATCGGCTGCGGCAAATGCGCGGCCTGCAGCGCCGGCAACGAGAACCTGTGCTCCAACCACCGTCACCTCGGCGTCGCCGCCGACGGCGGCTATGCGACCCATGTGCTGGTGCCGCATCCACGTTATCTGCTCGACTATGCGCCGCTGTCGCCGTTCTTTGCCGGGCCGCTGATGTGCTCCGGCCTCACCGCTTATGCGCCGCTCAAGCGGCTCGCCGCGCGCAACAAGGACGTTCCGGTGCTTTTGGTCGGGCTTGGCGGCGTCGGCATGATGGGATTAGCGATCGCACGCGTGCTGTTCCACCAGGCGCCGATCGTCGCCGACATCCATCCCGGGAAACGCACGGCCGCGCTTGCGGCAGGTGCGGCGCAGGCGTTCGATCCATCGGATCGCGAAGCGCGGCGCGCGATCCTGGCGGCGACCGGCGGCGTGGTCGCGGCCTGCGACTTCGTCGGTTCCGACAAGTCGTTGCAGTTCACGACCGGCGTGCTCGTGCGCGGCGGCAAAGTCATCGTGACCGGTTTGCTCGGCGGCAATTTCTCGATCCCCGCCGCCATGATTGCGATCAAGGCGATGACCATCGAAGGCTCGATCACCGGCACGCTCGCCGAGGCGCGCGAACTCGTCGACCTCGCCCGCACCGGTAAGCTCGCAACCATTCCGACGCATGACCGGCCGCTGAAAGAGGCGCAGGCTTCGCTTGATGCTTTGCGCGCCGGACACGTAGTCGGCCGCACCGTGCTGGCTTGCTAGTCCAGAAACCGCACTATCCGCTCGGCGCGGCAAACGTCTTGACACACTGATCGCTCACGACCAGCAATGCTTCGCTTTCGGGGGATAAGTGTTCACCAAGGCTATAATGTTTATTTGGAACCGATTAGCTTCTTAGTTGCTTGGAATTGCTCCAAGCGGGACCGTTTGCTACGCAGCTTACCGCGCAGTCTCCCAACTGCCGGGTGCGTAGGCACGGCATCAACTTTTCCCGAACGCCGATCGCCACCGCCGAGGATCGTCGATCAAGCTGCCGAAGTCACCACGGCAAGCCCGCCACATTGTTTTGAAGTCAGCGGATCGCTGCTGTATCTGCAGCCGAGCGCCGGCGACCTCGAATATGGGACGCTGATCAGCCCACTGCCGATAACGTCGCCCAATTGGAGCAACCAGTCGCTCAAGCCGGGCTTCAGTCCTGCCTTCGGCGTCGAAATGCGTTATATCGCCGACGCAACCAACGACATCGAACTGAATTGGACGCATCTCAACACCATGACGACCGCTTCTGTTGTCACCTCGCCGACGCAGATGGTGGGGCCGCCCTATCTGATCGGTCCGGAATCGACCCCGTACTCGATCGGCCAAGGCTCGGCGAGGTTCGACTACGACGCGATCAGTTTCGACGGCGGCCACACGTTTTGCGCCGAATGCCCGTTCCAGATGCGCGTTTTCGTTGGCGTGGAACTCGCTCGCATCGGCCAGGAAGTGAGCGGATTGTTCCTGAGCACGGACGGCAGCGATTCCAGCGGCTATACCAATCATTCGCTGTTTACCGGCGTCTGGTCCGCGTCCGGGAGTAAAAGGCGAGTATTCGTTCGGTGCCTTCCAGCTCATCGGCGAGGCCGCGGCCGCGGGCTTGATCGGCACGTCGAAGAGTCACCTCGATTTCACGACCAGCACGCCAGCGGTGGGCCCCAACGCTCAAGCGATATTCTCGCCCAATTCGACGCAAGTGATTCCCAGCATCGATAGCAGACTGGCCATTGCCTATTCCTTCTCGTCCAGCAGCCACGGGCAGTTCAAGCTTGAGGCGGGCTATAAGGCGGCGGTCTATTTCAATGCTGTCAGTGACTATGCAGTGACCCAGATCACGACGACGACCCCGGTGGTGGGCGTGTTCCTAGCAACGGAGCAGCATACCTTTAGCAACTTCACGAACCAGGGTCCGTATATGACCGGAACCTGGACCTTCTAGCCAGAGATTTGTTCTATCGGATTGAAGCCGGTCGTCGCTTTCGCATCCTATAGTTTGGCCTGCAGCGCGCGCACGAAGCTCGACAGCCCGATCTGCCGCTCGCGCTTGAGCCGCTCGGCGGCGAGGATCGCGCGCGCCTCGGCGAAGGCCTCGTCCTTGCTCTGGTTGACGATGACGTAGTCGTATTCGGGCCAATGGCTCATCTCGCCGCCGGCTTTGGCCATGCGGGCGCCGATCACGGCTTTGGTGTCCTGCGCCCGACTTTTCAGCCGCCGTTCCAGCTCCTTCGCCGTCGGCGGCAGGATGAACACGCTGACCAGATCGTCGCGCGCTTTTTCGCGCAGCTGCTGCGTGCCCTGCCAGTCGATATCGAACAGAACGTCGCGGCCGTCCTGCAGCGCCTTGGCCACCGGCCGGCGCGGCGTGCCGTAATGATGGCCGAACACTTCGGCCCATTCCAAGAGCTCATTCTTCTTCACCATCGCGTCGAACTTGGCGCGATCGATGAAGTGGTAGTCGCGCCCGTCGACTTCACCGGGACGCTTCGGCCGCGTCGTCACCGAAATCGACAGCGCAATTTTGCGGTCGGCTTTGAGCAGGAGCCGCGACAGCGTCGTCTTCCCCGCTCCGGATGAAGACGACAACACGAACATCAGGCCACGGCGCGCAACTTTTTTCTGATTTCGTCCGGCGCCAGCCATCGTACCGCCCTGCTCCACTTATTCCACGTTCTGCACTTGTTCGCGGAATTGTTCGACCGCGACTTTAAGCTCGAGACCAATATTGGTCAGCTCGACGTCGTTCGCCTTGGCGCACATCGTATTGGCCTCGCGGTTAAACTCTTGCGCCAGGAAGTCGAGACGGCGGCCGATCGCGCCGCCCTGCCCGATCAGGTGCCGCGCTTGCGCCACGTGGGCGGCCAGACGATCGAGTTCCTCGCGCACATCGGCCTTCGACGCCAGCATGATCGCTTCCTGGTGCAGGCGATCGGGATCAAAGCGCTCGGACTGATCGAGCAGCGTCGCGATCTGTTCGGCGAGCCGGGCGCGGATCGCGTCGGGCTGACGGCCGGGCGATTTATCGGCGCGCTCGGTAAGCGCTGCGATTTCATCGAGCCGCGTCGACAGCACCCGGCCAAGAGCCGCACCTTCGTGGCGGCGCATCTCACCGAGCGCGTCGATCACCGTGCCAAAGCCCTCGGTCGCCGCGGCCTCGGCGCTTTGCCGTTCGTCCTCGCGTTCCTCGGAATCGCTGACTTCGATCACGCCCTTGAGCGCGAGCAGGCCGTCGAGACTAGGCGGCGCGGCTTCCACCTTCGGCGCGAGCTGTTTCATCGTCGCCAAAACCGCATCGAGCACGGCGGCATTGACCCGCACCACCGGCGCGGCGCCGCTCCGCTCCACAGTCAGATTGGCCTGGACCGATCCCCGCGCCAGCGCTTGCGCGGCGCGCGTACGCACCGGGACTTCGATGGCGTCCCAGCCGGGCGGCATGCGCAGCCTCAAATCCAGCCCCTTGCCGTTGACCGACTTGATCTCCCAAGCCCAGGCATAGGGACCGGACACGCCATGGCCGCGGGCAAATCCGGTCATGCTGGAAAGCGCCGTGGTTTGCGCCGCAACTCGCGCCATGAAATCAGATCCCCTGGTTCGACGGCAATGACGGCAAATGAATCGATTGCGCGGCCGAACTTAACGGCGGCCCCAATTGCTCACAAGTGCCGGTTTATCTGGCCCGCCTGCGGTCAGCGCGTCGGCGCCGCAATAGACGGAGG
>JBAUCK010000394.1:0-7465 GCA_049677525.1 Xanthobacteraceae bacterium | reverse complement strand
TCGCCACCGGATCCTGGTGATCGGCTTGAGGGGGCGCGGCCTCGGACTCTCCGGTTCCGATGAGGGAGGCCGCCACCATGGCTCCTCCTCCGATGCCTGCGCCGGCGAGTAGCCTGCGACGACTGAGCTTGAGATTGAATTCGGTGCTCTGTTGGGTCATCGCAGTGAGGTCGCTCCACGGTGGTCTGGCGGAGGCTAATGCAACTCGGTGACAGTCCGGCAAACCGGTCCTAGGCAGGCAAGCCATACCGCCTGTGATGGTCGCGGGACCCGCCGGCGCGCCCATGTCACGCGCCGTGCAGCTCAGCCCGAATGGCGTTCGCCGCTGCGTATTGAGGGCCACAACACGGTCGTTGTCGGAAGGACGGGCGGTCAGCGAATCGCCGCGATCAAGCCGGATGTTATTCCCGTATCCAGAATAACGCGGGGCCGATCGCTGGCGTCGGCGCCAACGCTCAACTAACATTCTACTCGACCACGAGCCTGGTCAGTGACGCGGAGGACCGCTGTTGGGACGGCTTGTCATAGTCTCGAATAGAGTTGCCATTCCCGAGAAAAATGCAAAGGCGCGCGCCGGTGGGCTTGAAGTTGCCGTCAGGGCGGCACTCAAGCAGAAATCCGGGATTTGGTTTGGCTGGAGCGGAAAGGTCGCAACGCGAACCAAGATCGCCACGCAGGAACTCGTCCATGACAAGATCACCTACATCACGCTCGATCTAACCAAGGAAGACTACCAGGAATATTACAATGGCTTCACCAATCGCGTGCTATGGCCAATCCTGCACTACCGCGTCGATCTCGCCGAGTTCTCGCGCCGCGATCTGAGCGGTTATTTGCGTGTCAACGATCACTTTGCGCGCGAGCTGCACGAGGTGCTCGGGCCTGATGACATTGTGTGGGTGCATGATTATCACCTGATGCCGCTCGCCAGGGCGCTGCGCGAGCGTGGGCACAAGAATCGCATCGGCTTTTTCCTTCACATCCCGTGCCCGCCGCCGGAAATACTGACTGCATTGCCGAACCATGAGCGTCTCATTCCATCGCTCTGCGAATACGACCTCATCGGTTTCCAGACCGGCGACGATGCATTCAATTTCAGCCGCTATCTCACCCGGGAATGCGGCCTGCACAGCCGCGATTTCAATTTTGTCATCGGCGACCGGACGATCCGGATCGACGTGTTCCCGGTCGGCATCGAGACCGAGGCGTTCGCCGAGCTTTCTCAGCGTTCAGTGCAATTGCCTTACGTTAAGCGCGTGATCAAGAGCCTGGCTGGCGGTGCGTTCATGATCGGGGTCGATCGATTAGATTACTCGAAAGGAATAGCGAATCGGCTCATGGCATTCGAGCTATTCCTGCAGACGCGGCCGGAGTGGCGAGGCAAAGTGACTTATCTGCAGATCGCGCCCAAGAGCCGCACCGAGATTCCGGAATATGTCGATTTGGAGCAGCAGATCGGATCAGCCGCGGGACGCATCAATGGAGCCTTTGGCGAGGCGGACTGGACGCCGATCCGTTATGTCAACCGTGCCTATAGTCACTCGACGCTTGCCGGACTTTATCGCGCCGCACGCGTTGGGCTTGTGACCCCGCTGCGTGACGGCATGAACCTTGTCGCCAAGGAATATGTTGCCTCGCAGAATCCCGACGACCCTGGTGTGCTTATCCTGTCGCGTTTCGCTGGCGCAGCTCATGAATGCAAGGAAGCGCTGCTGGTCAATCCTTACGATCCCGACAGCGTTGCGGCGGCTATCGCGCGAGCGCTCTCGATGCCGCTAGCCCAGCGACGCGAGCGGCACGACGCGCTATTTCGGGTGCTCTCACACAATGACATCCGACATTGGGCTGGCCGCTTTCTCACCGCGCTGGAACGTGAGCCGAAGGCTCTGAGCCGGTTCGAGCAAATGCCGTCTGTGGGATCGTAAGTTATCGTCGTCGGCCTCTCCCGGATTCCGCCGTCTATGGTAAGTGGCGAATGTCTGCTCGTTGCCGATGCTGTTGAAAAAGGCAAAAATGAACGGTCCAATTTTTTCCCTGTGCGCCCGTCGAAGCCGGTTTTCCGTAATCAAACGCGTCACGGTGACCTTGCGAAGGTTGCCGGTTGAAAATTGGATTGGTTATCTATCTCCCTATTTCATTTTCGGACTAGAGCACCGGTGCCTCGGAAAAAATCTGTTTGACCCCCCGAAAAACGTTTTTCAACGGTATCGGGGGTAAAGCGGACGCCAAAAGTTCGCCTGGGGCGCCGCAGCTTTTGGACCCAACTCGGACATCAAGCACGCGTTCCTATCGCCGGTCGTTGACCTGACGCAAGGCCTAGCCATTGTCCGTCATGCGCAGCATCGCCGATATAAACCTGATCCGCGCGGGCTATTTACTGCGGCGCAATTTTCGCCTTATCAGTGAGCGTCAGCGCGGCGCGCAGATTACCACCCGCCTGTTTGAGCAGAGCGTGAGCCTGCTCCTTGCTACAACCTTGCAGAAGCAGCATCGCGATCTTGATGCTTTGATCGGCCTCTTGCAGCGCATCGCGCACTTCCTCGCCGGTGCGACCGCTGATCTTGCTCAAGATGGATTCGCTGCGCGAAACAAGCTTAGTGTTGATCGCTTGCATATCCACCATCAGACCCTGGTGCACGCGTCCGAGTCTGATCATGGTCAGGGTCGAAAGCAGGTTGAGCGCAACGCGCTGGGCGGTGCCCGCCTTCATCCGAGTGGACCCCGCGATCGGTTCGGCGCCGGTATCTAGAAAGATCGGATGATCCGCCTCCTGCAGGAGCGGCGCCGACTGATTGTTGGCAATGCCGATCGTCAGCGCGCCGCGCTCTTTGGCACGGCGCAGGCATGAAAGAGTGAACGGCGTCGTGCCGCTGGCGGTGACGGCGATGAGCGCATCGACAGGTCCAATGCGGTGATATTGCACGAGCTTGGTCGCGTGTTCGACCTCATCTTCAGCGCCCTCGGTCGCGCGGAGCAGCGCCTCCTCGCCGCCGGCCATCAAGAGCAGGAGTTGCTCCCGCGCCCAGTTGAAAGTCGGAATAAGCTCAGCGCCGTCTTGTACCGCCAGCCGCCCCGAGGTCCCGGCGCCGGCATAGATCAACCTGCCGCCTTGGCGCAGGCGCGGCTCAATGGCTGCCGCTGCCCGGTCAATTGCGCCAAGGACCGGTCGAACCGCGGCAACGGCAGCCATCTGGCCCTCGATAAGGGCGTCGAGAATGTCGCCCGGCTCCCAGAGGTCGATGTCTGAATAGCGTGGACTAGCGCGTTCGGTCTCCATGGACTCAGTTCTTTGGCATCAGTTCTTTGCGAAAAGACCGACCCCACACCGCTCAACCATATTGCTACCATTTTGTTCTTACAACGAAACAACGAGATCGTCCTGGAGCTATGATCACGTGGATAAGGATCTCCTGCTTTTAGGAGTAGATGGTGGCGGCACGAGCTGTCGGGCCCGGCTCTCGACCAGTTGCGGAACCGTGCTTGCGGAAGCCGTCAGCGGGCCGGCAAATCTCCGGCTCGGGCTTGAGCGCAGCTTTGCCTCGGTGATCGAGGCGGCCGCGCAATGTCTCCGAGAGGCGGCGTTGAGCGAAAACGATATGGCGCGCGTCGTGGCTTGCTTGGCCCTGGCCGGCGCCAGTGAGCCCGACTATGCCGCGGCGGCCCAGGGACATGAGCATCCGTTTCAACAAATGATCATGACGACCGACGCCCACGCGGCCTGCATCGGTGCGCATGGTGGCCGCGACGGCGGTATCATCATTGCCGGGACAGGGACGATCGGTTGGGCGATGGTGCAGGGCAAGATCCACCGAATTGGCGGATGGGGTCTGCCGATTTCAGATGAAGGCAGCGGGGCCTGGCTTGGCAGCGAACTGCTGCGCCGCGTCTTGTGGGCGCGCGATGGGCGCGTGCAGTGGACGCCATTGCTGCGCAGCGTATTTGCCGATTTCCGCGAGACTCCTCACGCGATTTTGGATTGGACCGCGTGCGCCCAACCGAGCGATCTCGGCTCATATGCTCCACGCGTTGTCGCCCATGCGGCGGAGCGCGATGCCGCAGCCATCGAATTGATGTCGTTTGCGGCGGGGCATATCGACGCGCTGGCAGCTCGGCTGGTCGATGCCGGCGCGGATCGATTGTCGCTGATGGGCGGACTTGCTCCGTCGCTGCGGGCTTGGCTCTCGCCGGCGACGCGATCCCATCTCGTCGAACCCGCGGGCGATGCCTTGACCGGCGCGCTTGCGCTCGCGCGCCGCGTTGCCGGGGAGTTGACTCGAGCCGCTTGAGGGATCAACCGATGGCATCGGTCGCGGCCAGGATGCGCGAGGAAGTTCACGAGTCGCCCGCGGTTGTGCGGCGGCAAGAGGCGTTGCTTGCCGAACCGATCGCCGCTCTCGTAAGGCGCGTTGCCACGCGCCGGCCCAGGCTGGTGATGACCTGCGCGAGAGGCAGTTCGACGCATGCGGCGAAATTCGCCAAGCACATGTTCGAGCGTTACCTCGGAATCCCGGTCGCCGCGGCGGCGCCGAACATTGCCACGCAGTATCGTCGCTCGCTCGATTTGGACGGTCAGCTATTCCTCAGCATTTCGCAATCCGGCCGCAGCGACGATCTTGTCGAGACGACAGAGATGGCGCGTCGTGCCGGCGCCCTGACCGTAAGCCTCGTCAATGATCCGGCAAGTCCGCTCGCCTGTGCGTCTGAACTGGTTTTGCCGCTCTGCGCCGGGCCCGAATTGAGCGTAGCCGCGACCAAGAGCTTCGTCGCTTCGCTCGCCGCGCTTATGCGAATCGTCGCCGCCTGGACCGACAATCCGCTGTTATGCGAGGCTTGCGTCTGCCTGCCGGATCGTCTCGCCGCCGCAACCGCACTCAACTGGAGCACAGCGCTTACGCCGCTCGCACTGGCCAGCAGCGTCGTCACAATCGGGCGCGGCCCAACATTTGCGATCGCCTACGAGGCGGCACTTAAGCTGAAGGAAACCTGCGAGCTTCATGCCGAGGCCTTTAGCGCGGCAGAGTTCCGTCACGGCCCGATTGCACTCGTGTCCGCGGCCTATCCGGTTCTGGCGTTTCATCCAAATGACGAAGCAGGGAGCGGTTTTGCTGATCTGGCCGACGACTTGCGCCGTATCGGCGGCTGTGTCTTGGTCGCCGGAAGTGCAGCAAAAGCGTCAGATCAACTACCGACGCTGGCTGCGCACCAGCCCGAAAGCGATGCCATCTGTCTCGTCCAGTCGTTCTATGGGCTGCTGGCTGAATTGGCCGCATGCCGCGGCAAGAATGCCGATCGGCCGCGCCACCTCCAAAAGGTGACCCGCACCCGATGAGCGACATCACGCATGCCGTTGCGGCGCGAACGCTTTTTGATGGCGTAAACTTGCGTGAGAACGCGGCCGTCGTTATTCGTGGCGAACAGATCGTCGGCATCTCTGGTCGCGACGAAATATCTTCATCCATACCGGTACATGAACTGCCCGACACTATCTGGCTTGCGCCGGGCTTCATCGATATTCAGGTCAATGGCGGCGGTGACCTTCTTTTCAACGATGCGCCGACGCCTGAGACGATCCAGGCGATCGCGCGGGCGCATCGGCGCTACGGCACCACGGCTTTACTGCCGACACTGATCAGCGACAGCCCAGACAAGATGCCAAAGGCGGTCGCGGCGGTCGAACAGGCCGCGGCCGCAAACCCGTCGATTCTGGGCATTCATCTGGAAGGGCCGTTCCTGTCACCCGAAAAAGCCGGCGTGCACGATTTAGGCGCTATCCGGCGCCCGACCGAGGAGGACATCGCCCTCATCACGGCGAAGCGAAAGTGCGCGACGCTGGTGACACTCGCGCCGGAACAAGTCGGCGAGGGCGTTATCGCAGCGCTCGCCCGCGCCGGTATTCATGTCGCACTCGGTCATTCCATGGCGACCTACGCGCAGACCGTCGCCGCCATGCGTCAAGGCCTGACCGGATTCACCCATCTCTCCAACGCCATGCAGCCGCTTCAAGCACGCGAGCCTGGACCGATTGCGGCCGCTTTGGAATCACCGGATGCGTGGTACGGTTTGATCGTCGACGGCATCCATGTTGCACCGGCAATGCTACGGCTGGCGCTGCGCGGCGCCGGCCACCCAATTTTGGTGACCGACGCCATGCCGCCCGTCGGCGGCACGCGCCAGTCATTCATGCTCAACGGCGAAGATATTTTCGTTCGTCAAGGCCGCTGTGCAGCCCGACACGGCACGTTGGCCGGCGCCTATCTCGATATGGCGACAGCTGTTCGCAACTGCGTCGAAATGCTCGACGTACCGCTGACCAATGCACTGCGCTTTGCCTCGATACATCCCGCCCAGTTTCTAGGCCTCGGTCACGTATTGGGCCGGCTTCTGCCAGGATACCGTGCCGACATGGTTGCGCTCGATCCTGACAGTATCAAGGTCGTGCGGACTTGGGTCGCTGGTGCGGCGGCCGCCTAAGCTGCGCGTGCTGGGTGGCGTTTTGACGCTCACGTGGTCGATCAGAGACCTGGCGGACCGGACAAGTTCCTAGGCGACGACCTCGACCAGCGACTCAAGGACCACGGTATATAGACGGTCATCCTCCGGGGCACCCCGGCTCAAGGCGTAGGTCTCGGAACCGGGGCTGCGGCGGCACAACGCGGCTATACCGTGCTTTATCCGGTGGATTGCTTGCCGCCGGAGAGTGCGTTCCGCGAGGCCTATGCCGCTTGGCACATGGCTGGGGGCGGGCCCCCGTAACGACAAAGTGGGTGACCGTCACCCGCAGTGACATGATCAAATTTGAGAACGCCAACCATTAGCGAGACGGCTAAGACAAACCGCCATGGCCATCGTGAGCGGGCGTGGCGCGTCAAAGAACGCAAAGTGGCGAATGCGGGCTCAGAATAATCCCGCCCGGTGCTGACACGCTCGGTCTCACTAACTCATCCCCCGATGCTTTCGCGACGAGCGCATATGATCGGCCAGGAAGGCTTCGATCGCCTGCGGAATGGTGTTGTCCCCGTCGAGATAGGCCTCATCGGCGAGGCGATCGACCTGCGCTTCTGGGACCTCTATCTGGGCCAGGTCGACGCCGCGGCTCTTGCGCGCGCGATGTGCCTTTACCCTTTGTCGTGGAGGTGGAACGGGTCTCAGTCACTGGATTTTTCCAGTGCGTTCGGAGCTGCCACGGCCGCGGTCCTTCGAGTTTAATCCGAGAAGGATTTCCCCGAGATTAACCGCCTCAAGTGGGTGCGTGTTTGTCCGCTAGGGCCAATTTCTCAACAGTGCTTTTCTTCCGTTTCTCTACTCGCATAAGACCCGAGGACGATTCATGAGCCCGCCTGATCTCAACGCGCTAGGTCGCTCGTTCCATTGCAAGCCAAAAAATAACGTGTAGTGTCTGTCAGTATCAACCTTGAATAGGGCCTGCCATTTTGTCGTCGGCGGCAGTTTGGGCGTGGTCGCGGGC
>JBAUCK010000393.1:0-2284 GCA_049677525.1 Xanthobacteraceae bacterium | reverse complement strand
CATTCCGGCGTCGCCGGAACACATCGCAAGGGCAATTTTCAAAGCGGCGGACAAGAAAAAGATGAAACCGGCTAAGCCTAAGAAAAAGAAGCCGAATTAAGGGGCTTGTCTAGTTTCGTATATAATTCCCATAAAAAAGGCCTCGGCCGGGGCTATGGGGCTTTGATGGCCGAGGCTTCTATCCCGGGGCGGTGACGCGACGCATACGTACAAGCCGTCCCGGGTCGTCAGAAGAAGATTGTTCTTAGTCCT
Organism: Xanthobacteraceae bacterium; assembly: GCA_049677525.1. Classification (GTDB taxonomy): domain Bacteria; phylum Pseudomonadota; class Alphaproteobacteria; order Rhizobiales; family Xanthobacteraceae; genus BOG-931. The sequence continues at coordinate 2,032 of JBAUCK010000393.1, read as the reverse complement.
GGTCTATTTGTTGCCGGACTAAGCTAGCACCACAGCCCGAGCGTCCAGCTATGACCGTGGTCTCGACATCCGCGGTAGCCGCGATGGCCTCCGTAGCTGTCGTACAGCGGTCCGTTGCGGCGGCCCTCATATCGGCCGGCGAAATGACGTCGATGGCCGTTGTTCGCCGTTCGCGCCGACTTCGTGTCCACGCCGCTATTGGCGCCGGATGTGCCCTTGGCCACAGCGCCCGTGGAGGCGCCCTTATCCGTCGTCAGCAGCTTGTCGGATTTCGGCGCTACCGGCGCGGCTTGTCCGATCTTGTCGGGCGCTTTGCTCTGGTCGGATTTCAAGGCCGGCGCCATCTTTTCCGGCGGGGCATTCTGCTGCGCCGCCGGCGGAGCGCCGATTGTCTCATCCGTCTTCACGCCTTGTGCCGAGACAGCACAAACACCCAGCAGCAATATCGCCGCCGTGGTGGATAACAGTCGCAATTGTCTCGTGCGCAATTGTTTCATGGATGTCTCCTCTGGACACTCCGCAATCTGTTTAATTTTGTGGATGTGTGGAAGGACAACGTCGGCTGGCCGCTATCGTTCCAAATAGCAGCAAAAACAGCGTCCGATAAATGCTTCATGAGCTAGTGGCTTTCAGATGACAAGCCGAAGCGCGATCACTTTTGCATTCATTTTCGCAGAGCATATTGCATTACAGGATTTAATGACGATGTGACGTTTGCGCCGATGCGTTTCTGAAAACCGGAACGCAATTGGCAAAAACAACGACATTGGAGCTGCGCCCAGGGCGTCGCCTCCCGCGTCATAAAACACCCTGAGGAGGAGTGCCCTAATGAATAAGGATAAAACGACGGCGCAGAATAAAGAGACCTTTGAGAAAATAAATTCCGCTACGGCGGAAGCAGCGAATCTCGTCCAATCCAGTTGCACGACTGCTTTTGAAGGCGTGCAGACCTACAACAAAACGCTGGTGGAATTCACGCGAGAAAACACGATCGCCGCATTCGACTTTGTACAGAAATTGTACGACATAAAATCGCCTTCCGAGTTCATAGAGCTTTCAACTAAGCACGCGCGCACGCAAAGCGAGACGCTCAGCGGGCAGACCGAACAGCTTAGGGCGCTCGCTCAGAAGATTGCGGTCGCCTCCACCGAGCCGCTGACATCAGGCGCCGCAAAAGCAGCCAGCTACAGCGCCTGACCTCTGCGATTTTGTCCTTTAAGCATTGTTCAAAGCCCGGACCGGGAAAATCTCCGGGGCAACGCGGTGCTGCGCAATGGTGAACGCAATGAATGATCCCCACTACATCAATGAAAATCAATCCGACATACGCGGCATCAAGCCGGGCTGGTACACGTCGGACAACGACGGCAATCTGTCTTCAGGGCCGTTCTTCAGCCAGGAGGAATGCCACGGTCGAGGCGCCCAGCCAATGAAGGGATTGGAGCCCTCGCAATCGGGGCTCAAAGCAAAGCCCGCGACGCCGGAAGCGGACAGATTAACCGAGGACGAGATCGCCCGAGAAAAACTGGGGCCGCGCGGCGTACCGGGCGCTCCCGACACAGCAAGGATGACGGCGCGAGAGGCCAAAAATATTTCCAGGTGCGGCAAGTTTGACGGTCACACCGCCTGAATTCCATCCGCTGCCAATTGCTGCACTGATCTGTGGACCCGTTCGCAAAAGTTGCTTGGGTGAGCGATTTTATACAGTTGTTTGTTGCGCGCCGTGAATGAAATCTGTCCGTCGAAGCAAATCGCGCGAAACATAGGTCCACCAGTTGATCGGCCCCCACCGAGGGTCCTTAGGTCTTTTGCCGAAGCTTGTCGAATGAAGGGGGTGGTTCATGCGCTTTCAAGATATATCGTTTGGCATAGGACACAAGGATCCGTGTCCAATATGCAGCGCAAGGTAGCGTGCAGATTCTTTCGCACATTTGATCAGGCCACGGCTTCGGTTTGCGGGACTTGCGGCTGATAGAGCGGTCTCATGTTCATGTAGCACTTGGCGGACCATGCGGTGCCAGCGATGTAGCGT
>JBAUCK010000392.1:0-22859 GCA_049677525.1 Xanthobacteraceae bacterium | reverse complement strand
CCGATCGACCATGCTTTGTCCGAAGAGCTCGGCTTGTTTGGCGCGACCGGCGCAGGGGTGCGCCGGTCGTTTCGGGCCATGCGCAGCATAAGCGTAAAAGGGTAGTAGTCGGGGATGAAGCTGAATATCCATGTGATTTCGCGCCCGCTCAGCGGGGGTGTCACGCTCATTGCCGCGCTCGGTATGGCCGCTCTGGCCGGCGCATTGAGTGCACAGGCCGCCGATCTGCCGGCGGTGCCACGACCCGCGCCGCTCGCTCCTGTCGCCTATGCGCCACCGGTTTATAACTGGAGCGGCTTTTACGTCGGCGGCCATGTCGGTGGTGGCTTTGCCGATTCCTCGTGGAACGATCCGTTCACCGGCGGCTCCAATAATTTCAACAAAGGCGGCTTTATCGGCGGCGGTCAGATCGGGTTCAACACCCAATTCGACAGGCTCGTGCTCGGCCTTGAAGGCGATTTCAGCTGGACCGGGATCAAGAACCACAGCACGGATTCGCTCGGCGACGCGCTCACCGCCAACACGCAATGGACGTCGACGGTTACTGGACGCATCGGCGCCGCCTTCGATCGCCTTCTGGTCTACGGCAAGGGTGGCCTCGCCATCGCGCGCGAACATGACAGCCTGACCGATCTGGCGCTGAACACATCGAGCACGACGTTGACGCGCACAGGCTGGACCGCCGGCGCCGGCCTCGAATATGCGCTCAACCCCAACTGGTCGGTGCGTCTTGAATACGACTATCTCGGCTTCGGCTCGAAGCCGCTGAATTTCAATACGCCGCTCCTTGGCTCCGTCACGCCGACGGCAAGTTCGAATGTTCAGGAAGTCAAAGCCGGGCTAAATTTCAAATTCGGCGATTAGGCGCGCCGATCCTGCGCCAAAGTCGCTTTTTTCACTCGTACAACTGCGGCATTTTCCAAAGCCAGCGCAAGCCGTTGACAAGGCAGGCGCACTCGCCATCATCCCGGCCGCGACATAAGCGGGCGATCGTTCGGGGGGCAGGGGCTATGGGACTTGCCGTCGAAATCTTGGGCCTTGTGATCTTTCTCGGTGCGCATGTATTCGTCACCCAGCGCAACGAGCGCGCCGCTTTGGTGGCAAAGATCGGCGAGTGGCCCTATCGCGGCCTGTTCTCGCTGGTGGCGATCATCGGCATCGGGCTCACCGCTTACGGCTTCGCGCATTATCGCGCCACGGGCCTCATCCCAATCTGGTCGCCGCCGCTGTGGACGCGCCACATCGTCATCGCGCTGATGTGGCCGGCGAGCATCGTGGTCGCGGCCGCCTATATTCCGGGAAATATCAAACGCGTGCTCAAGCATCCGCTCTTGGCGGCGGTGAAGACCTGGGCCTTCGCGCATCTGTGCGTCAATGGCGATCTTGGCGGCATGATCCTATTCGGCTCGGTGCTGGCCTGGGCGGTTTACGACCGCATTTCATTGAAACACCGCACCGATCCCGGCGGCCTGACGATCCCGGACGGCGGCACGCGAAACGACGTCATTGCCGTTATCGTCGGCACCATTATCTATCTGGCGCTTGGTCTGGTATTCCATCCCATCGTGATCGGGCTGCCGGCCTTCGGCACGGCGGCCTTCGGGTCGTAACAAATTTGGATCGTAACAAATAAGAGCTGAATTGGTAGCGAGTCATGTCAGCACAAAACGAAATGCGCCGCCTCACCGCGCCCGATATTCGCGCCCGCAAAGGCGGCGAGCCCATTGTCTGCCTGACCTCTTATCACGCGCATACCGCGCGCATCGTCGACGCGCATTGCGACGTCATCCTGGTCGGCGACTCGCTCGGGATGGTGATGCATGGGCTCGAAACCACCGTGCCGGTGACGCTCGACATGATGATCTTGCAAGGCCACGCGGTGATGCGCGGCTCCAAGCGCGCGCTGGTGACAGTCGATCTGCCGTTCGGCAGCTATGAAGCGTCCAAGGAGCAGGCCTTCGCGTCGGCGGCGCGGGTGATGAAGGAAACCTGCTGCGGCGCGATCAAGATCGAAGGCGGCCGGCGTATGGCTGAGACCATCGCCTTTCTGGCCGAGCGCGGTGTTCCGGTGATGGCGCATGTCGGACTGACGCCACAAGCCATCAACACAATCGGTTCATTCAGGGCGCAAGGTCGTGAGGAAGGTGACTGGGCGCCGATCGAAGCCGACGCGCGCGCCGTTGCCGACGCCGGCGCCTTCTCGGTCGTGCTCGAGGCGATTGCCGAGCCGCTCGGCCGCCGCATCACGGCTCAGATTCCGATCCCGACCATCGGTATCGGCGCCAGCGCCGCCTGCGACGGCCAGGTTCTGGTGCTCGAAGACATGCTCGGCCTGTCGCCGCGGGTGCCGAAATTCGTCAAACGTTTCGGTGAGCTCGGGCCTTCGATCGAACAGGCGGTGAAAAGCTATGCCGACGAAGTGCGGGCGCGGACCTTCCCGGGCACCGAGCACGTCTATCCGATGCGGCCTACACAGGTCACAGGTGGCGTCACCAAACTGCCCGAGCGCGGCAAGGGACCTTCGCGCGCTTAAAGCCGATTTTGCGCGGCCTCCGCCTCAACCATATGCGGAGGTTGCAGGCGGCAGCGCGGGCGTAAAGTCCTATTTTGCCTTGCTCGCGCCATATCATTAGACTAGGTCCGACAACGCTTTATGGGCTGGCTTTACAGCTGGCTTGCTGGCTTGGTTTTGCGGGCTGGCTTTGTGCACCGCAGGCGCCATAGGGGCCCAAAACTCCCGATTTTCGTTTCCGGTGCGCAACAGCAGGTTGCAACTGCCGGTTTCCAATTCGGGGCCTGACCGGGACAGGTTGTCGCGGTTATGAGTGAGCGTCGGGGCGAGTTGGGGTTGGGACAGGTTCCGTGAGCGATATTTTCAACGAAGTCGACGAGGAAGTTCGTCGCGAACAGCTCAAGAAGCTGTGGGAAAAGTACAGCATATATTTCACCGCCTTGTGCGTGCTCATCGTCGTGGGCGTCGCGGGCTGGCGCGGCTATCAATGGTGGGAGGCCAAACAGGCAGCCCAAGCGGGCGCCGCTTTCGAGCAGGCCGCGGCTCTTGTCGAAGCGGGCAAGCACGAGGAGGCGGAATCCGCCTTCGCCAAGCTCGCGACCGACAGCACGGCCGGCTATCGCGTCTTGGCGGGCTTGCGCCAGGCTACCGAACTGGCGCGCACAGATCCCAAGGCCGCAGTCGCTGCTTACGATCGGATCACCGCCGACAAAAATGCTGGCCAGGCGATCCAGGATTTGGCGGCAGTCCGCGCTGGCTTCCTCTTGGTCGACGGCACGCCTTATGCCGAAATGCGCGCGCGGCTTGAGCCGCTGACAGCGGCAGACCGGACCTTCCGACACAGCGCGCGTGAGATTCTGGCGCTGTCGGCGTGGAAGGCCGGCGATCTCGCCGCGGCGCGGCAGTGGACCGATTTGATCATCGCCGATCCGCAGACGCCGTCGGGCACGCGCAGCCGCGCCGAGGTTTTGAGCGAGCTGATTACAGCCGCGAGCAGCAAGGGCTGACGCGATGCGAACGGAGCGCAGTCGGTCATTGGTTCGTCTCGGCTCGGCGCTGGCTATCGTGCTTGCGCTTGGCGCCTGCACCAAAGGCGGGAATTTCGATCCGACCGAAGTGTTCAATTCCGACGTGTTCGACAGCAAGAAGAAGCTTTCGGGCCAGCGCGAGGTTGTATTCCCGGGCGGTGTTCCGGGCGCGACGACGGGCGTTCCGGCCGACCTCGTTAAAGGTTATCAGCCGCCGCCCGATCCTGCCGACGCCGATGCTTCACAAACGGCTGCCGGCGGTCCGCCGGGTCAGCCAGCGGCTGGGGCGGCACGCGCGGGAGCGCCGGTCGCTACCGCCGAGGCGGGGCCCAAGCCGAAACCCAGGCCGAAGCCGAAACTCGCGAGCACTCCGGCGCAAGGCCAGGATCCGGCCTGGAATCAGGGCCGGGCAGGACCCGCGACAAGCGGGCCGACGCGTATCAATGTCGGCGCCAAACCCGTGACGCCCGCGCCAAACGGCGCTCAAGATCAAGGCGCGGCCTCGCAGGCCAACTGGCCGACGCCGGCGCAGCAAGTGCAAACCAATTGGCCGGCGCCGACCGGCGCGGCGCCGGCGCAAAAGACAGCGCAGCCGTCGCAATCGGTCTGGCCGAATCCATCCTCGACGGCGCAGTAGGTTCCTCGTTGCCGCGCGGCGCCGCGGGATGGCCAATACCGCGCACCGCCGCGTCATCTGCTAGACTGACGAAATCAATTCCTCGCAAAATGTATTTTTCGCTATGTCCTTCACCATCGCCATTGTCGGCCGTCCCAATGTCGGCAAGTCGACCTTGTTCAACCGGCTGGTCGGGCGCCGGCTGGCGCTGGTCGACGATCTGCCGGGCGTGACGCGCGACCGGCGTGAAGGCGACGCCAGGCTTGGCGATCTTGAATTCAAGGCGATCGATACCGCGGGCCTCGAAGATGCCGAACGCGAAAGCCTGTCGGCACGCATGCAGGCGCAGACGGCCGCGGCGGTGACGCAAGCCGATGCCGTGCTCTTTGTCGTCGATGCGCGCGCCGGCGTCACGCCGTCCGATCGCGCCTTTGCCGATGTCGTGCGCAAATCCGGCAAGCCCGCCATTCTCGTCGCCAATAAAAGCGAAGGCCGTGCCGGCGCGGAGGGCGCGTTCGACGCATATACGCTTGGGCTCGGCGATCCGATCCCGGTCAGCGCCGAGCACGGCGAGGGCCTGGTCGATCTCTACGACGCGCTGCGCGCCGCGCTCCCGGAAGCGACGACGGAGCCGGAAGACGAAGATGCCATCGTTGCCGCGCGCGGCGAGCAGCCCATTCGCATCGCCATTGTCGGCCGGCCCAACACTGGAAAATCGACGCTGATCAACCACCTGCTCGGCGAGGAGCGGCTGTTGACCGGTCCGGAGGCCGGCATCACGCGCGATGCTATCGCCGTCGATCTCACCTGGAACGGCAAGCCGTTTCGCATCCACGACACCGCGGGCCTGCGCCGTCGCTCGCGCATCGACGAGAAGCTCGAAAAGCTTTCGGTCGCCGACACGCTCAACGCCGTCCGCTTTGCCGAAGTGGTGATCGTCTTGATCGACGCGCAGGCGCCGTTCGAAGAGCAGGACACCCGCATCGCCGACCTCGTGGAGCGGGAAGGGCGCGCGATCGTCGTTGCCATCAACAAATGGGATACGGTCGAGGCCGAGCCCGGCGCGCTGTCGCGGCTGCGCACTTCCGTCGATCGCATGCTGCCGCAGATCAAAGGCGTGCCCGTCGCCGTTCTATCGGCAAAGACTGGCGACGGTCTCGACAAGCTGATGGCCGCAGTGATGAAGGCCTATGCGGTATGGAACCGCCGCCTGCCGACGGCTGCGCTCAATCGCTTTCTGCAGGACGCGATCTCGGCCAACCCGCCGCCCGCGATCAGCGGCCGCAGATTCCGGCTCGATTACATCACGCAGCCGAAATCGCGGCCACCGACCTTCGTGCTGTTCTGCGCGCGCGCGGAAGCGCTGCCGGAAACCTATCGCCGTTATCTGATCAATGGACTGCGCGAGAATTTCGATCTGCCGGGCACGCCGATCCGGCTCGCGCTGCGGGCCAAGGCCAATCCTTATGCCAAGAAGAGGCGGCGGCAACGATAATCGAGCGTTAGGCGGCGCTTTATTCATTCAGGCGGCAAGACGAAAGCCGAGTGCCCGCACAGACGTAATGGCAATTACGAGCGGCAGTTTATGCCGGCGGCATGAACTGCAGCAGCTTGCGCTGCGGGAAGTCGTAAAGCTTGCCGGTTTCCGAAAAGCTCGGCAGGCACAGTTCGACGATCTTTTCCGCGACCTCTTCCGCGGTCGGTAGCGTCATCGGATCTTCACCCGGCATGACTTGCGCGCGCATGCGGGTGCGCGTCGGGCCCGGATTGAAAAGATTGACGCGCAGCGGTGTCGAGCTCGTTTCCGCGGCATAGGTTCGCGCCAGCGCGTCGAGCGCCGCCTTCGACGCTGAATAGGGGCCGGCATAGGCGCGGGCATTGGTCGCCGCGCCCGATGTCAGGAACACGGCGCGGCCGGCCGGTGCGCGCTTAAGGAGCGCATCCATGGCGCGGATCAAATGCCAGTTCGCGGTGACGTTGACGGCAAAAGCCTCGTCCCAGGCTTGCGGCTCGATGTGATCGAGCGGCGAGTGCTGGCCCCCGATCGCGGCATTGCCGACCAGAATATCGAGATGCTGATAGCGTTCGTTGAGCGCCGCGGCGAGCCGGTAGAGCCCGGCGTAATCGCGCATGTCGAGCGGCACCAATGTCGCCGAACTGCCGGCCGCATGCGTCGCGTCGTCGACTTCCTCGAGACCACCGACCGTGCGCGCCACGGCGACGACATGCGCGCCCTCGCGCGCCAGCGCGAGGGCCGTCGCGCGACCGATGCCGCGCGAGGCGCCGGTGACGAGCGCGATACGATCAGCGAGGGGCTTTGACATAGGGGCGGTCCGATCCAATCTTCTATTGTGTGCGCGGTATGGTGCAGAAAGCCGCGCGACAGGAACACATCATGTTTGCCGGACAGCTCGCACTGATTGTTGCCGCCGTTTTTGCCGGTGCCGCCCTCTACGTCAATATCGTCGAGCAACCGGCCCGGCTCGGCCTCGACGACGAGGCGCTGCTGCGTCAATGGCAGCCGTCATATAAACGCGGCTTTGGCATGCAGGCCCCGCTGGCTGTCGCCGGTTTCGTCTTCGGACTGCTGGCGTGGTGGCAGACGGGTGCGTGGCTGTGGCTGTTAGGCGCGGTCATCATGATTGCGAACTGGCCTTACACGCTGCTTGTCATCAAGCCCACGAATAACCGGCTGATGACGACCGATCCCGCTACTGCCGGAGCCGATACGCGAAAGCTCGTCGAGACATGGGCGGGCTGCATGCCGTTCGCACTGCGCTCGGCTTTGCCGCGGTGCTGATCTTTCTCTGGGCGTCGGTCTTGGCGTCGCCGCGTTAGCTCGCTTCGGCGAGCAGCGAGAGCTGGCGCGGCGCTGCGTCTTGCGCCGTACGGTCGGTGAGGAGGGTCGGGTATTCGCCGGTGAAGCAATGGTCGGTAAATTGCGGCCGGTCTGAATTGCGGCTCTTCTCGCCCATGGCGCGGTAGATGCCATTGATCGACAGGAAGGCAAGCGAATCCGCGCCGATGAATTTGCGCATCTCTTCGAGGCTATGCGTCGCGGCGAGGAGCTTGTCCTGCTCGGGCGTGTCGATGCCGTAATAATCCGGATAGGTGATCGGCGGCGACGCGATGCGGAAATGCACCTCGCGCGCGCCGGCATCGCGCATCATTTTCACGATCTTCACCGACGTCGTTCCGCGCACGATCGAGTCGTCGATCAGAACGATGCGTTTGCCGGAGACCACGGCGCGATTGGCGCTGTGCTTGAGGCGTACGCCGAGCTGGCGGATCTGCTGGGTCGGCTCGATGAAGGTGCGGCCGACATAGTGGTTGCGGATGATGCCGAGTTCGTAGGGAATTTTGGATTCCTGGGCATAGCCGATCGCCGCCGGCACGCCGGAGTCCGGCACCGGCACGACTACATCGGCCGCGGTCGGCGCCTCGCGGGCAAGCTCGGCGCCGCTCGCTTTGCGCACGTCATAGACGCTGCGGCCACCGATGTTCGAATCCGGACGGGCGAAATAGATATATTCGAAGATGCAGGGGCGCGGCGCCATCGCCGGGAACGGCTTGTAGGAATGCGCGCCCTCTTCGTCGAAAATCAGAACTTCGCCGTTGTCGACATCGCGCACATATTGCGCGCCGATGATGTCGAGTGCGCAGGTCTCCGAGGTCAGGATCGGGCAGCCGTCGAGTTTGCCGAGGACCAGGGGGCGGATGCCGAGCGGATCGCGCGCGCCGACGAGTTTCTTGTTGGTGAGGCCGACAAAGGCATAGGAGCCTTCGAGCATCCGCAGGCCTTCGATCAGGCGGTCGACGAAGCGGTTGCGGCTGGAGCGCGCCACCAGATGCAGGATCACTTCGGTATCGGTGGTCGACTGCATCATGGCGCCTTCGCGCACCAACTGGCGGCGCAAAGTCAGCCCGTTGGTGAGATTGCCGTTGTGGCCTACGGCAAAGCCGCCGGCATTCAATTCGGCGAAGAGCGGCTGCACATTGCGCAGAATGGTCTCGCCGGTCGTCGAATAACGGACATGGCCGACGGCGGTGGTGCCGGGCAGGCGGTCGATGACTTCGCGCCGCGAGAAGGTGTCGCCGACCAGACCGAGGCGGCGTTCGGAGTGGAAGCGCTTGCCGTCGAAGGAGACGATGCCGGCGGCTTCCTGGCCGCGGTGCTGAAGCGCATGCAGTCCGAGCGCGGTGATGGCTGCGGCGTCGGGATGGCCGAATATGCCAAAGACGCCGCACTCTTCGCGCAGCCGGTCCGCGTCCGGATCGAAGACTGAAGGTTCGGTCATGATTTTTAGGACCCTCGTCGCGCTAGCTGTGCTGATCCGGCGTCGCGCCCGGAGTGTCGCTATCCTCCGGGTGCTGTTTTTTCAGCTTGTTTAAGATGGTGCTTTCGGGGTCATCCGGCAACATCGACATCAGCCATTGTCCGGTCCCGGCGAGCACAACCTTTGATTTGGCGTTTTTCACCCATTCCGGCTGGCTGCGGTCGGGCACCAGCCAGGTGAAGAACTGGAAGGCGATGACCACGATGATCAGGCCGCGGCCGAGCCCGAACAGAAAGCCGAGCGTGCGGTCGAGCGCGCCGACCCGGCTGTCGAGCACCATGTCGGACACCCGGATGGTCAGGACCGAGACGATGAGCAGGGTCAGCAGAAACACGCCGCCGACCACGGCGACCGCGGCGACGATGTCGTTGTTGAAGTACTGTTTGGCGAGCGGCAGGAGCTTGCCGTAGGAGTAAAGCGTGGCGCCGGCGGCGATCACCCAGGCGGTGATGGAGAGGACTTCGCGCATGAAACCGCGCACCATGGCGAGCAGCCCGGAAATCAACATCACCACGATCAGGATGATATCGAGCAGCGAAATCGGCATCGGTTAAAAGCCCGCCTGCTCGTGTCCTGATTCCTCGATGCGCAGGTGCCTGCGGCACGGCCTCATGCGTATCTCGGAATCCCAGGAGACACCAGCAACTCTATGATCCAGGTGCAATTTTCCGGCCCGACGTTCCCGTTCGTGGTTGCCGCAAGGTTTCCGGAGCCTCGATTCCACGGCCGTTTGGCGTCGGTCCGCCCGTCCGCCGCGTGTATAGCCAAGCTCCGGCATGCCGTCACCCGTCTTCTCGCATGGTCAACAGGCGGGCGCCCGGTTAACCATCGCGGCCCCCGATGCGGCGCGGTGTGTGGGTCCCGTCGCGGGCAATATCGGCCACGAGATTGGCAAGCGTGCCGATGGCGGACAGCGTCACCCCGTCCGGGGCCTCGTTGCGGGCGGCCTCCGGGACGACGGCTTTGGTGAAGCCGAGCTTTTGCGCCTCTTTCAGGCGTGACGCGGTCTGCGCCACCGGCCGCACCGCGCCCGAGAGCGAAATCTCGCCGAAATAGACCGCGTCGGCGGGAAGCGGCGCGCGGGCAAACGAGGAGACCAGCGCCGCCGCCGCGGCGAGATCGGCCGCCGGCTCCTGGATGCGCATGCCGCCGGCGACATTGAGATAGACGTCATGGCCGGACAGGCGGACGCCGCAATGCGCCTCGAGCACCGCCAGCACCATCGACAGTCGGCTCTGATCCCAGCCGACCACGGCGCGCCGCGGCGTGCCGAGCGAGGTCGGAGCCACCAGCGCCTGGATTTCGACCAGAAGCGGCCGCGTCCCCTCGATGCCGGCAAAGACCGCGGTGCCGGGACTGCCGAGGTCGCGCTCGGACAAAAATAGCTCGGAGGGATTGGCGACTTCGCGCAGCCCCGAGCCCGTCATCTCGAACACGCCGATTTCGTCGGTCGGGCCGAATCGATTCTTCATGGCGCGCAGGATGCGGAATTGCTGCGAGCCTTCGCCCTCGAACGACATCACGGCGTCGACCATGTGCTCGACGACGCGGGGGCCGGCGATCTGGCCGTCCTTGGTGACATGGCCGACTAGAATCACGGCCGCGCCGGTGCGCTTGGCGAAGCGAATCAGTTCGCCGGCCGAGCCACGGACTTGCGTCACCGTGCCGGGCGACGACTCGACGGTCTGCGTCCACATGGTTTGAATCGAATCGATGACCAGAAGCTGCGGTGTCGCGCCCTGCGACAAGGTGGCGACGATATCCTCGACCGAGGTCTCCGCCGCGACCTCGACGTCGGCTTCGGCAAGCCCGAGCCGGTCGGCGCGCAGCCGCACCTGCGCCACCGCTTCTTCGCCGGAAATATAAACCGCGCGGTTGCGGTTGCGCGCGAAGGCGGCCGCGACTTCAAGGAGCAAGGTCGACTTGCCGATGCCCGGATCGCCGCCGAGCAGAAGAACCGATCCGCGCACCAGGCCGCCGCCGGTGACGCGGTCGAATTCGGCTATGCCCGACGGCAGCCGCGGCGCTCCCTGGCTGGCGCCACCCTTGAGCGGTTCAATGGCAAAGGCGCGCCCCTTGCGCGACGAACGGCGCGGGCTCTCGGCATTTTCCTCGACGATCGTATTCCATCCGCCGCACGACTCGCATTTGCCGGCCCAGCGCGCCGTGACAGCACCGCAGTTCTGGCAGACAAAGGTGTTAGCGCGCGCGGCCATGTTATGCGTCCAATTATGCGTCCAAGCTATGCGCCGCGATAGACGAGGTGGCAGCGCGGGCCCAGCCGCGTGAGAATTTCATAGCCAATGGTGCCGGCCGCCGCCGCAACCTCGTCGACGCCGATATCGCCGCCGATAAGCGTGGCATGATCGCCGCGATGAACCGCGCCTGCCGGGATATCGGTGATATCGGCGCAGAGGAGGTCCATCGAAATCCGCCCGACGATGGGACAGCGATTTCCTGCGATGATGGCCGCGCCGCCCGGACGTTCGTCGGAGCCGCCGCTGGCGCGCACGAGGCCATCTGCGTAACCGAGGGCAACAACGGCCATGCGGGTTGGACGTTTCGCCGTCCAGGTGGCGCCGTAGCCGACGGTGGCATCGCGCTCGACATTGCGGATCTGCAAGATGCGGCCGGTCAATTCGACGACGCTCTGCATCGGATTGGGCCTGCCCGGCGTCGGATTGACGCCATAGAGCGCCGCGCCCGGGCGCGCCAAATCGTAATGCGTCGTGTCGCCGAGAAAGATACCGGAGGAATTGGCGAGCGAAGCCGGAATCCCGGAATAAAGCATGCGCAATTCGCGAAACAGTTTGATCTGCATGGCATTGAGCGGATGATCGGGCGTGTCGGCGCAGGCGAAGTGGCTCATGACGAGAGCAATGCCGTGATTTTCGGTTTGCGCACGCGGCGCGAGCGCCGCTGCCTCGTCGGGCGCAATGCCGAGCCGGTGCATGCCGGTGTCGATATGCAGCGCCGCGCCGCCGCGCCAGGAATGGGCGCTGACGAAAGCGTCCCATTCGGCAAGCTCCGTGGTCGAATTGATCACCGGCCGCGCGTTGATCTCGATGAGGGCATCGCCCCAATCGGTGGCGAAACCGTTGAGCACATAGATGGCGGCTTCGGCGGCGCGTGAGCGCACCGCGCGCGCCTCGGCGATATCGGCGACAAAGAATGTGTTGCAGCCGGCCTTCGCCAGCGTCGTGGTCACCGGTTCAAGCCCAAGGCCATAGGCATTGGCTTTGACCACGGCCGCGCATTCGACGGTCAGGAGTTCGCGCACCAATGTGTGCCAATTGGCCTCGATCGCGGCAAGATCGATGGTCAGCGCACCGCCGGTTTCCGGCGCGGCTGGGGCGGGGGCCGACTCTGAAACTGGAATCGCAAGCGCCATGTATCGCTATATGGCTGCTGCCGCGGCGGGGGTAAAGCGGCTTGACCTAACCGCTGGACCTTCATCCTCTAGAAGCTCGGCCGATGCGTCGTGTCGAGATTGGCAAAGCGCGTGACCGCCGCATCGAACTGCAATTCGACCGTGCCTGTCGGTCCGTGACGCTGTTTGCCGATGATGACTTCCGCCTTGCCTTCGACGCGCTCGCCTTCGGCCTGCCATTCGCCGAATTTTTCGCGGTTCGCCTCGGTCGGCTTGCGCATCTGATGGTAATATTCTTCGCGGAACACGAACATCACGACGTCGGCGTCCTGTTCGATCGATCCTGATTCACGCAGGTCCGAGAGTTGTGGCCGCTTGTCGTCGCGGCTTTCAACCTGGCGCGACAATTGCGACAGCGCCAGGATCGGAATGTTGAGCTCCTTGGCGAGCGCTTTCAGCCGCGTCGTGATCTCGGTGATTTCCTGCACCCGGTTCTCGCTGGAGCGGCGCGACGAGCCGGTCAGAAGCTGCACGTAGTCGATGACCAGAAGATCGAGCCCGCGCTGGCGCTTGAGCCGGCGCGCGCGCGCCGCCAATTGCCCGATCGACAGGCCGCCGGTCTCGTCGACAAAGAACGGCAAGCTCTGCAATTCGATCGAGACGTCTTTGATCTTCTCGAAGTCGCCTTCGTTGATGCCGCCGCGTCGGATCTTGTTCGATGGAATGCAGGTCTGTTCGGCAATGATACGGGTGGCAAGCTGCTCGGCCGACATTTCGAGCGAGAAGAAGCCGACGATGCCGCCATTGGCTGCTACCGTTTGGCCGTCCGCGCGTGTTTCGGGTACGTAAGCCTTGGCCACGTTGTAGGCGATATTGGTGGCGAGCGCGGTTTTGCCCATGCCGGGGCGGCCGGCGAGGATGATCAGATCGGATTGCTGCAGGCCGCCCATCCGCCCGTCGAGATCAGTCAGACCGGTGGCGAGCCCTGACAAGCTGCCGTCGCGCTGATAGGCGCGCGCCGCCATGTCGACGGCGGTGGTCAGCGCCTGGGCGAAGCGCTGAAAGCCGGTATCGTAGCGGCCGGTCTCGGCGATCTCGTAGAGCTTCCGCTCGGCATCCTCGATGTGATGCATCGGCGTCGACTCGACCGGCGCGTCATAGGCCAGATTGACCATGTCCTCGCCGATGAGGATCAGATCGCGGCGGATCGACAGGTCGTAAATCGTGCGGCCGTAATCCTGCGCATTGATGATGGTGGTCGCTTCCGCAGCGAGCCGCGCCAGATATTGGTTGACCGACAGGCCGGCAATATCGACGTCGCCGGGCAGGAATGTCTTCAGCGTCACCGGCGTTGCAAGCTTGTTGGCGCGCACCAGTCCGCTGGCAAGCTCGTAGATGCGCTGATGGATCGGTTCGAAGAAGTGCTTCGGCTCGAGGAAGTCGGAGACACGATAGAACGCCTCGTTATTGACGAGAATAGCCCCAAGCAGCGCCTGCTCGGCCTCGATATTGTGCGGCGCAGTACGGAACAGCGGTTCCGGCGGAGCCTGTTTGCGTGCTGTCGAATCGAATGCTGGCATGGTCCCGGTCAAAGGAATCGTAGGCTATGGCCGCGGGGCGGCGCTTAGCGAAATTGTCGTGGTTACTCAACATCGCGGGTCACTCAACGAAAGCTAAGGACGCAGCTCACCAAGTGAAGACGCACGCAAAAACGGAACAGGGACGTTCTCGATAGTCCAGTGGCCCCGCGATTGGAAATGCTCATTGCCGCTGTCCCCGCTACCCACTGCCGGGGCGATGAGAGCTCAGCAGATTTCGCTTTAAGCTTGACGCAAGCCTGCGGCGAGGGGAGGGCGCAAATGCGGCGCCTGCAAGTTACGCGCAGGCAAATTATTCGCCGGCGAGCCGCAACGGCACCGCGTGGCGGGCCTCGAGCCCGCGCAAGCGGGCTTCCTCGCGCGCGACGTAATCCCGCGTCTGCGGCGCCACGCCCTTGCGTTTGGCGATCTGGATCTGGAACACGACCATATCGCCTTCGCGAAACGCCATTTCCGAGCAGGCGAGGTAGAATTCCCACATCCGCACGAAGCGCTGGTCGTAGAGCCGCACCACTTCGTCGCGATGCGCCAGGAAGCGCTCACGCCAGGCTTTCAGCGTTTTCGCGTAATGCAGTTGCAGCACTTCGACATCGGTCACGATCAATCCGGCGCGCTCGATCGCCGGCAGGACTTCGGACAAAGCCGGGATATAGCCACCTGGGAAGATGTATTTGGCGATCCAGGGATTGGTGATGCCGGGCGGGCTGGAGCGGCCGATCGAGTGCAACAGCGCCAAGCCGTCATCGGCGAGAAGCTGGCCACATTTGCCGAAGAAGGTGTCATAGAAGCCGACCCCGACATGTTCGAACATGCCGACCGAGACAATGCGGTCGAATTGGCCCTCGACGTCACGGTAATCGATGAGGCGGAAATTGGCGTCCTCGGTGAGGCCGCGCTCGAGCGCGCGATTCTGCGCGATCTGGAACTGCTCCCGCGATAGCGTAATGCCGGTGACATTGGCGCCGACGATTTCCGCGAGATAGAGCGCAAGCCCGCCCCAGCCGCAGCCGATGTCGAGCACTTTGGCGCCCGGTTGTGGCTTCAGCTTGGCTGCGAGATGCCGCTTCTTGGCAAGCTGCGCATCATCGAGCGACTGGTCGGGTGTCTCGAAAAAGGCGCAGCTATATTGCCGGTCGCCATCGAGGAAGAGCGAATAGAGTCCGCCGTCGAGATCGTAGTGGTGCGCCACGTTCTGGCGCGA
Organism: Xanthobacteraceae bacterium; assembly: GCA_049677525.1. Classification (GTDB taxonomy): domain Bacteria; phylum Pseudomonadota; class Alphaproteobacteria; order Rhizobiales; family Xanthobacteraceae; genus BOG-931. Next base: position 8,197 of record JBAUCK010000392.1, on the reverse strand, counting down.
CCGCGACCGCGGATTGTACTGCTGCAAGCGGCGGAATAGGTGGCGGAACGGCCGTAGCAGCCAGGGCCAATTCGCCCCGCCAACGCGCTCTTGGCTGAGCAGCATGGCCAGAACGTCGGCAATCGAGCCTTGCTGGACGACGAACGTGCCGTCCATATAGGCCTCGCCGAGCTTGAGCTCGGGATCAAGAAGGACGGCGCGTTGGGCTGCCGGGGTGGCAAAGCGCACCGCAACCGGCGGCCCGGAGCCGTCGCCGAAAATGTGGGTGGCGCCATTCGCCAAAGTGACTTTAAAAGAGCCGCGGCGAATGAGCTTACGTAAAAATATGAGCAGCAACCGATCCACGGCCGCCTCCGCACATCACCATAGCCCCGTGCGCAATATGCGACGAATGGCGCTACGTTCCGTTTTTGCGGCGACTTTGCCGCTCGATCGGCGTATCGCGCCCCCGGGGGTGTTGTTGGTTGCCGTCATTAAAACAAAATCCTCGTCGACCAGCAATGCCGGAGAGGTATGTCCGGTCGCCGCAATGCCGCCCTCGCGTGCCGTATTTTGGGTCCATTATGATTGCTGAAGTAACCAAGTCCGAGGAGATCCGTGTGTTCCGCCGCCTTGTGCCGATGATCAGCCTTGTGGCCGTGTGGGGAATAGTCGTTGCGGCCGCTCCGGCGCAGGCCCAGGTCAATATCGACCAGGGCAAATCGGCCGCCGAGATTTTTTCCGGCGATTGCGGGACCTGCCATAAGACCGCGAAGGGGCTGGCGAACGGCAGGAATGCCGGCGGTCTCGCGGGCTTTCTGCGCGAGCACTATACGTCAAGCGCCCAGCAAGCCTCTTCGCTTGCGGCCTACGTCCTTGGCGCCGGCTCGGGACCTGCGCCTACGGCCAATCTGAAGCCGAGGACAGCCGGGGAGCAGAAGACCGGCGAAGCGAAGCCCGGCGAAAAGACCGCTGCCCACCCTGGCCGACCGGAAGCCGGCGAGAGCGCAAAACTGCAGCAGCCCGATCAAGATACCAAGATTGAGGCGGAGCCCGCCGCGGCCGAACCGGCTCCTGCGGGACCGGGGCGTAAGCCCGCCGCCGGGAAACATGAGCCGCGGGCGGTCACCGCAAGCCGTGGGTCAAAGCAGGGGCCGGAAGCTCCGCCGCCCGCGCCGGAGGCAGCGTCGGTAGTTGCACCTGAAACCGTTCCGGCGCCGGTCGCGACGACGCCCGCAACGTCCGAACCGGCCAATCCAGAACCTTCCAATTCGGAGGCGTCAGCTCCGGCTGTGCCGCAGCCGGTCTCGTCGCAACCAGGCTTACCAGCGACCGCTTCCGCGCCCACCGCCGTTCCGGATTCTGGGCAAGCGCCAAACGCCGCTGCGCCGAGCGCTGAAGCGACTTCGTCCGCCAGCGCCGCGCCGGCCGAGGCGTCGCCAAGCGACAGTGAACCGGTCCCGCGCGACGATATTCCTGACTGAGTTAAAGTTCTGCGTCTACCCGATTACTTTGGTGTCGGCGCTGGACGCGGCCTCGGCCACTTCCTCGGTCTCGCTGTCTTCCGCCTTTGCCGCTTCGCCGGCGCCGGGCTCGAAGAACGACTCCGCAGCCGCGATCGCGGCTTCCTGCTCGGTCGGTTCGCGCACTTGCGCAACGTCTTCGCCGCTGGCAATGCGCGCGGCCTCGTCCTCGTTACGGGCGACGATGACCGTGATCGAGGACTCGATTTCGGGATGCAACAACAGCGGCACTTTGTGCTGGCCGATCGTCTTGATAGGCGAATTCAGCTCGATCTGATTGCGCGTCACCTGAAAGCCGGACGCGCCGATCAAAGCACCGATATCGCGCGGCGACACCGAGCCGAACAGCTGGCCGGATTCCGAAGCCTGGCGCAGCACCGTGAAGGTCTTGCCGTCGATCTTTTCGGCGACTTGCGTCGCATCCGCCTTGGCCACAGCGGAGCGCGCCTGCAGATCGGACTTCATGCCTTCGAAGCGGGTGCGATTTTCGTCGGTGGCGCGCAGCGCCTTGCCCCGTGGCAGCAGGAAATTGCGGGCAAAGCCGTCTTTGACGCGCACGATGTCGCCCATCTGGCCGAGCCGCGAGATACGTTCGAGGAGGATGACTTCCATAGCGGCCTCCTTTAGCGAATCACATAGGGCAACAAGCCCAGGAAGCGCGCCCGCTTGATCGCCTGCGCCAGTTCGCGCTGCTTCTTCGCCGAAACCGCGGTGATGCGGCTCGGTACGATCTTGCCGCGCTCGGACACGAAACGCTGCAACAGCTTGACGTCCTTATAGTCGATCTTCGGCGCATTGGAGCCCGAGAACGGGCAGCTCTTGCGGCGGCGGAAGAACGGACGGCGGCCGCCCGCGCCTTGCGGCGACATTGCCATGTTTATTCTCCCGTACCGGTTGTGGTTTCTTCGGTGGTCTCGCGCCCGCGTCCGCGCCCGCGGTCACCACCACCGCGATCGCCGCGATCAAAGCGGTCGCCGCGGTCAAAACGGTCGCCACGGTCGAAGCGATCGCCGCGACGGTCGTCGCGGTCGCGATCGCGCTCGGCGCGCCGCATCATTGCGGACGGCCCTTCTTCCAGCGCTTCCACTCTGATGGTGAGGTAGCGCAGGACGTCTTCGTTGAGGCGTTCCAGACGCTCGATTTCGTTGATCGCCGCCGGCGGGGCGTCGAGGTCCATCAGCGTGTAATGGGCCTTGCGGTTCTTGCGCAGCCGGTAGGAGAGGGATTTGACTCCCCAATACTCGGTCTTTTTGATCGATCCGCCGAGACCTTCGATGACGCTCTTCAATTGCGCGGTCAATTCCTCGACCTGCTGCGCGCTGGCGTCCTGGCGCGCAAGATAGACGTGTTCATAGAACGGCATGGCTGCCCTTTCCTTTTGCGTCGTGCTCGCCCAGGCGCGAAGCCCCTCGAACCCTTCGGGAAAGGCTCGAATGCTCTGAAGGCGGGGACACCGGACGCCAGACCCAAATCGTTCGAACGGTCGAATTTTTAGGTCTTACCGCTAAGCTTGGCGCCGTCCGTTCCGAAAAACCGTTAACCAATTTTCCGGAATTTGCGCCGTAGCGGCCGTCCGTTCAGCCCCCGGCCGGGGTCGAGCGGAAGGCGGCCTTATACGCGGCTTGCGCAGAAAGGCAAGCCGAAAGGCGCCAAGATTGGCTCGGGGCGACCTTTAAGAACGGCTTTGGCGGGTGTCGGCGTTCTTGATCAATTCGGCCAGCCGGACGGCAAGTTCCACCCCCTCGCGCAGCTTCGTATCGTCGGGCGAGGGCGCGGACTGGCTCGTTTTCCGCTGCCTCTCGATCGTGGCCAGCAGGATTTCGAGGCTCTCGGTCAGGAGCTTCTGGCGAAACGCCGGATCCGAGCGCGCTCGCGCCAGGTCGCTGTCTGTGACAGCCGGAAAAGCGTTCATCACAAAGCGTCTCCCGCAGGCGCCCAGCGGCAGCCGACGATGCGGCCGCGCATGGCGGCCCGGCAGGCGGCCTGTGGGGCGATCTGTTGCAAGTTCGAGACCTTATCAGGGCGGGGTTGTTGGTTTGTTACTTGGCTGGTTACGCAACAAGCCAATCTCTACTGTCCGCCACACAGTCTGCATCGAGCCGGGCTTGCCGGCATCCCTTGACTTCTGTGCCTTCGCGGTATCTTTCGCCCCTTCTTGGCAGGCAACCTCTCGGCGGGGCGGCACTATTTAGATGACAACGGCGTTTGTTTTTCCGGGTCAGGGTAGCCAGACCGTCGGCATGGGCAAGGCCCTGGCCGATGCGTTTCCGAGCGCGCGTGCTGTGTTCGAGGACGTCGACACGGCGCTCGGCGAACGGCTCAGCGACATTATCTGGAACGGTCCGGCCGAGACGCTGAAGCTAACGGAAAATGCGCAACCAGCCTTGATGGCGGTATCGCTCGCCACGATGCGCGTCCTCGAAAACGAGGCCGGCGTCGACCTCAAGCGCGACGCGGCTTTCGTCGCGGGGCATTCGCTCGGCGAATATTCGGCGCTGGCCGCGGCGCGGGCGCTGTCCGTTGCTGATACCGCGCGGCTGTTGCGGATCCGCGGACTGGCGATGCAGAAGGCAGTTCCTGTCGGCCAAGGCGCCATGGCGGCGCTGATCGGGCTTGAACTCGGCGACGTGAAGTCGATCGCCGCCGAGGCGGGCAGTGCGGGCATTTGCGCTGCGGCCAACGATAATGGCGGCGGCCAGGTCGTGTTGTCGGGTGAGAAGCTTGCGGTCGAACGCGCTGTCGAAGCCGCCAAGGCGCGCGGCGCTAAACGCGCGATGCTGTTGCCGGTCTCAGCACCCTTCCATTGCAGTTTGATGCAGCCCGCGGCCGAAGCGATGGCGGAGGCGCTGGCGAAAGTTAAAGTCAGCCCGCCCGTCGTTCCGCTCGTCGCCAATTTATTGGCGCGGCCGATCAGCGATCCGGCAGAGATCGTCGAGAGCCTCGTCGCGCAGGTGACCGGCACGGTGCGTTGGCGCGAGTCCGTTCAATTTATGGCGCAAGCCGGCGTAACGACATTCTATGAGGTCGGCGCCGGCAAAGTGCTCACGGGCTTGAACAAGCGCATTGCCGATGCGGCCACCGCCGCTTCGATCGGTGTGCCCGACGACATCAGCCGATACAAAGCGGCGCGCGGCGCGGCCTGAAGCGCGAGAGCAGGGAAGCCAGATGTTCGATCTCACCGGAAAGACTGCGCTTGTGACCGGCGCGACCGGCCCTATCGGCGGCAGCATCGCCCGCACGCTGCACGCTCAGGGCGCCGTGGTTGCAATTTCCGGAACCCGGCGCGATGCGCTCGACAAACTTGCCGCCGAGCTCGGCGGCCGCGTGCACGTATTGCGGTGCAATCTCGCCGATCCGGCCGAAACCGAAGCGCTGGTGCCGCGCGCCGAAGAAGTCATGGGCCAGCTCGACATTCTCGTCGCCAATGCCGGCATCACCAAGGACAATCTACTCGTGCAATTGCGCGACGAAGACTGGGATCAGGTCATCGCCGTCAATCTCACCGCCACGTTCCGCCTGGCGCGTGCCGCGGTGCGCGGCATGATGCGCCGGCGGTTCGGGCGCGTTATCGCCATCACCTCGGTGGTGGGCGCGACCGGAAATGCCGGGCAGGGCAATTATGTCGCCGCCAAAGCCGGCATCACCGGCATGATCAAGGCGGTGGCGCAGGAATATGCCAAGCGCGGCGTCACGGCCAACTGCGTTGCGCCGGGCTTCATCGTCACGCCGATGACCGATAAGCTCAATGACAAGCAGCGCGACGTTATCGTCGCGAAAATTCCGGCAAACCGTGCTGGAACAACGGACGACGTCGCGGCCGCCGTCGCCTTTCTGGCTTCGAACGAAGCCGGCTATGTGACCGGTCAGACGTTGCATGTAAACGGCGGTATGGCCATGATTTAAGTGGCGGTCAGCGCTGTGAATTGATTCATGATTTGCGTCGTGATTTGAAGACGATAGGACCATGGCCAACGAGGCGGCACGCGCGCTGGCCAAGGCGAATGAAGTGTGGTAACCGAACCAAAATCGGGCTGGGGGAGCCGGAATGCCGGAGAGCGGGGCAACATCATCCGCCTCTGATCGGTGTCGACCCAATTGAGCTTGTCGGCCCCCCGTCGGCAGGTTCACTGAAAAGCTTGGACGCAAACGAGAGCTTGTACTTATAGCGAGCGCTGGTACTCAAACGAGACTGGGTTGCGAGGCCACGTTATTGGGTCGCGTTGAAAGATGAGGTTGAAACGATGAGTGACATTGGCGAGCGGGTGAAGAAAATTGTCGTTGAGCACCTCGGCGTCGAGCCCGACAAAGTGACTGAAAACGCCAGCTTCATCGACGATCTCGGTGCCGACAGCCTCGACACCGTCGAGCTCGTCATGGCATTCGAGGAAGAATTTGGCTGCGAGATTCCCGATGATGCGGCTGAAACCATTTTAACGGTGGGCGACGCGATCAAGTTTCTCGAGAAGAACGCGAAAAGCTGACCGCAGGTCTTTAGCTGCAAGTGTCTTCGCTGCAAGTGTTTTTGCCGGCAAACGTCTTTGCTGCCAACCACTATATGAATTGGGCGCGATACCGCGGCAACCTTGCACATCATGGCGCGAGCGGACGTGCAGACGGATTCAGGACGCATAGCCTCGTGACCGTTTTTGCCGGCGAGGCGTTGCCGGAGCCCATGCGATGAGACGCGTTGTCGTCACAGGTCTTGGTCTGGTGACGCCGCTCGGCAGCGGCGTCGAACCGACATGGCAGCGGCTCACTGCAGGCGAGAGCGGCATCGCGCGCGTCGAGAAATTCGACGTGTCCGACATTACCTGCAAGATCGCCGGCCAAGTGCCGCGCGGCGACGGCGCAAATGGCACTTTCAATCCGGACGATTGGATGGAGCCGAAGGAGCAGCGCAAGGTCGACCACTTTATTATCTATGCGATGGGCGCTGCGACCCAGGCGCTCAATGATGCCGATTGGCATCCGCAGACCTACGAAGATCAAACCACAAGCGGCGTTCTGATCGGCTCCGGTATCGGCGGCGTCGAAGGCATTGCCGAGACGGCGCTGCTGCTGCGCGACCGCGGCCCGCGCCGGGTGTCGCCGTTCTTCATTCCCGGACGGCTGATCAATCTCGCTTCGGGCTATGTGTCGATCACGCATCGGCTCAAGGGGCCAAACCACGCCGTGGTCACGGCGTGCTCGACCGGCGCGCATGCCATCGGCGATGCCGGCCGATTGATCGCGCTCGGCGATGCCGACGTGATGGTGGCAGGCGGCACGGAATCGCCGGTCAATCGCATTTCGCTTGCCGGCTTCGCGGCGTGCCGCGCGCTGTCGACCGGTTTCAACGACACGCCGAAAAAAGCCTCGCGGCCTTACGATCGCGACCGCGACGGATTTGTGATGGGGGAGGGCGCCGGCGCCGTGGTGCTCGAAGAATACGAGCACGCCAAGAAGCGTGGCGCGCGCATCTATGCCGAGCTTGTCGGCTATGGTCTGTCCGGCGATGCCTATCACATCACGTCGCCCTCCGAAGACGGCGACGGCGCCTATCGCTGTATGATGGCGGCCATCAAGCGCGCTGGAATTTCGGTGGACGACATCGATTATATCAATGCCCACGGCACTTCGACGCCACTCGGCGACGAGATCGAGCTCAAGGCCGTCGAACGCGTTGTCGGCAATGCCGCGGGCCGTATCTCGATGTCATCGACCAAATCCTGCATCGGCCATCTGCTCGGCGCCGCCGGCGCGGTCGAGGCGGTCTTCTGTCTGCTTGCGATGCGCGACGGGATTGTGCCTCCGACGATCAATCTCGACAACCCGTCGGTCACCACCGCAATCGACCTCGTGGCGCACAAAGCAAAAAAGCGTCCGATCAATATCGCGCTGTCGAATTCGTTCGGATTCGGCGGCACCAATGCCTCACTTGTGTTCCGTCGCGTCGAGCAATAGGCAACGGAGCACCGTTCCGCCATATTTGCTCCTCACTGGCTTGCGATCCACTGGGTTGATTTGCCACCGTTCCGACACTGGGCAGACCGGGCAGAATCTGCGAACATTGCTTTCCGTTGGGCGGGCTTCCTTCCGTAGTCGATGATGCAGCTTGTAAAAGTGGACACTCGGTGGTGACAGGATCCAATCCACCGCCCGACGACAACGAGCGACCTGCGCCAGCATCACGGCCGGCAGCCGCGCGCGCATTCGACAAACCGGCAGCGCACTCGCCGAGTCCGGTACCAAGCCCACCAGCAAAACCGGCGACAAGTCCTGCGGCAAGTTCGGGATCGAGTGCGGCGGCGCGTCCGTCGCCCAATCCATCATCGCGGCCTTCTATCAATCCATCCGCGCGTCCGGCGGCGTCGAGCATCGGCGATCTGCTGACACCGACACCAGCGGGCGCATCGGCGAAGCCGCGTGTCGCGGCCAAGCCGGCGGCGCCATCGCCGAGTGCGACGCCAAACGCCGTGCCAAATCCTGCGCCTAATTCTGTGCCACGGCCGGCAGCAAATCCGCGTCAACCTTCCCAGACAGTCGACGATCTGTTGAAGCCGACGCCACCGCGGTCGGCGAATGGAGCTGCCACTCCCACGACCGGGTCGCCGGCGCGCCCGGCAATGACTGCGCCCACTGCGGCGCGCGGGGCGACAACCGCGTCCGCTGCGCCCGCCGTTGCGGCAGTTCGCACTTCGGCAGCGGCTGCCGCC
>JBAUCK010000391.1:0-3442 GCA_049677525.1 Xanthobacteraceae bacterium | reverse complement strand
CGATAGCGGGGAGCTAGCTGATTCATTAGCCCAATAAAATCGGGCTTTTACCGAGCCTTGGAAATGGGCTATTTTTATAGTGGCGCTCGCGTGGCGCATGATATAAGCCGCGCGACCGGACCGCCCTGCGTGTCGCGGGCGTGGCGGAATTGGTAGACGCGCGGGATTTAGGTTCCCGTGTCGCAAGACGTGGGGGTTCGAGCCCCTCCGCCCGCACCAGCGGGGCGGCTTTTCCAGACATTGGCCAGCACGTCGCGGCCGGAACGGCTCGTTATCGAGCCTGGATAGAGTAGTGCCGATGCAAGTGACTGAAACCGCTGCCGCCGGTTTGAAGCGGGAATATCGCGTCGTGGTTCCACTGACCGAACTCGCTGAAAAGGTCACCGTGCGGCTCGACGAGCTCAAGGACCGTGTGCAACTGCGCGGCTTCCGGCCCGGCAAGGTGCCGACGGCCCATCTCAAGCGCCTCTATGGCAAGTCGGCCATGGCCGAAGTGGTCGAGGCCGCCGTGCGCGAGGCCAATAGCAAGATCGTCACCGACAATGGGCTCAAGCTCGCGACCGAGCCCAAGGTCGTGCTGCCCACCGAAGACGGCGCCATCGAGGGTGTCATCGAAGGCAAGACCGATCTCGCCTACACGGTCGAAATGGAGATCGTGCCGCCGATCACGCTTGCCGATTTCAAGACCATCGAGATCGATCGGCTGACCGCACCAGTGGAAGATGCGGAAGTCGATCAAGCGGTGCAGACCATCGCCGATCAGAACAAGCCCTTCGCTGCCAAGGACGGCGGCGCGGAGAAAGGCGATCGCGTCACGGTGTCGTTCGTCGGCACCATGGACGGTCAGACCTTCGAAGGCGGCTCCGGTGACGATGTCCCGGTCGTGCTCGGCGCCGGCCAGTTTATTCCGGGCTTCGAAGATCAGCTCATCGGCGTGAAAGCCGATGAGAGCCGGACCGTGAATGTGAAATTCCCCGAAAATTACCAGGCGCCTGCGGTCGCCGGCAAAGATGCAAGCTTTGCCGTCGCCGTGAAAACCGTCGAAGCGCCGGCCCCGGTCACGCTCGACGACGATTTCGCCAAGACCCTTGGACTGGAATCGCTCGCCAAGCTGCGCGAAGTAGTGCGTGAGCGGGTCGAGCGCGAGTACGCGGCGACGTCGCGGCAAAAGCTCAAGCGCGCGCTGCTTGACCAACTCGACGCTAAGCACAAATTCGATCCGCCGCCGACACTGGTCGAGGAAGAGTTCAACAACGTCTGGACAACGGTCGAGAACGACCTCAAACAGCAGGGCCGCACCTTTGCCGACGAAGGGACGACCGAAGAGAAGGCACGCGGGGAGTACCGCAGTATTGCCGAGCGCCGAGTCCGGCTCGGTCTCGTGATCGCCGAAATCGGCGAAAAGAACGGCGTCAAGGTCAGCGAAGACCAGCTCACGCAAGCCGTGGTGGCGCAGGCGCGCATGATGCCCGGCCAGGAACAGAAGATTTGGGATTATTATCGTAATAATCCGGGAGCTCTGGCGGCGCTGCGCGCTCCGATTTTCGAGGACAAGGTGATCGACTTCCTGCTCGAGCTTGCGGATGTCACCGACAAGCAGGTGTCGCGCGAGGAACTGTTTAAGGAAGACGAGGAATAGGCGGGGGCCCTTGACCAGGCGCGCTTGCGGTAGCTGCTCGCGCGCCTTACTTGTCGGCGCACGATTCCCTTGCAGATATTCCTGACTGTCGCAGCAAGGCCGTGGTGGCGCCTGTTGACGGCTTGCCGCCAATCGATGACCGTCTTCGACAAGGTGACCGACTCAAGCCACATTGCGCGGATAGGTCGGGGCTGCAGGGGCGGCACTAGAGCCAAATCGGAGCGGCCCGGGCCGATATCTGGGTAAGCCGCTTCCGAATGACTATATGATGAAACGTTGGCCGTGGCGCGATTTGCCTGGACTTGGCCCTGGGCGGATATCGAGACGAATTCAGCCGGAGCAGGTGAGCGATGCGCGACCCGAACCAAACTTACATGAATTACCTCGTCCCGATGGTGGTCGAACAGACCAACCGCGGGGAGCGGGCTTACGACATCTATTCGCGCCTGTTGAAGGAGCGGATCATCTTTATCACCGGTCCGGTGGAAGATGGCATGGCGTCGCTCGTCGTGGCGCAGCTGCTGTTTCTTGAGGCGGACAATCCCAAGAAAGAGATTTCGATGTACATCAATTCGCCAGGCGGGGTCGTAACCTCAGGCCTGGCGATCTACGACACGATGCAATTCATCCGGCCGGCGGTGTCGACGCTGTGCACGGGTCAGGCGGCTTCGATGGGCTCGCTGCTATTGACCGCCGGCGCCAAGGATCTGCGTTTCGCGCTGCCGAACGCGCGCATCATGGTGCACCAGCCGTCCGGCGGCTTTCAGGGGCAGGTCACCGATATCATGCTGCATGCCCAAGAAATCCTGAACCTGAAGCGGCGATTGAACGAAATCTACGTGAAGCATACCGGCCAGCCGCTAAAGAAGATCGAGGAAGCGCTGGAGCGTGACACATTTCTGACTTCCGAAATGGCCAGGGATTTCGGTCTGATTGATAAGGTCATCGAGAAGCGGCCGGAGGAACCGAGCCTGAAGACGGAACCGGTTCTCAAAGGGGTGACCTAGTGGGCTACGGCCGGGACGCGGTTCCGGCCAGAGCTAGGTTACACGGCGCGGTGAGTTGGGCCGCGCTGGCGTCGACGGGCTGTTGCCATGAAATGGGCTGATTCCTCGGTCCAAAGCGGTGTTGGGGACCGGTTCGGAACCGGTTTTGGGCCCGATCTTGGCAGGTCCTCAAGTCGATACTTCCTCGGCGGTGTGATCCAGAAAACACGAGATGCGGAAATACCTTGTGGTTCGATGTCGCGGTATCGTTAATGGAATATTGATTGGCACGCCCCTAGCATGTCAGCTTGTGCTGGAGTGCTTCGTATTGTCACCTAAGTGACAGGGCTAGGGGTAGGTGGCAGGGTAGAGGGCAGGACGCGGTTACGGCTACGAAATCTTAGCGCACTGGATCCTAACGGTGAAGTGTTGCGCTGGCGAAGACGGAGAATGGAATGAGCAAAGTTGGCGGCGGCGATTCCAAGAACACGCTTTATTGCTCGTTCTGCGGCAAGAGCCAGCACGAGGTGCGGAAGCTCATCGCCGGGCCGACCGTCTTCATTTGTGACGAATGCGTCGAACTGTGCATGGACATCATCCGCGAGGAGAACAAGTCCTCGCTGGTGAAGTCGCGCGACGGTATTCCGACCCCGCGGGAGATCCGCAAGGTTCTCGATGACTATGTTATCGGCCAGGATCACGCCAAGAAGGTGCTCTCGGTCGCTGTCCACAATCACTACAAGCGGCTCAATCATCAGAGCAAGCACAACGACGTCGAGCTCGCGAAGTCGAACATCCTGCTGATCGGTCCGACCGG
>JBAUCK010000390.1:0-8803 GCA_049677525.1 Xanthobacteraceae bacterium | reverse complement strand
ACGACCGACAATTACGGCGACTTCAAATTCGACAGACTCGACGAGGATTCCGGCGCTTATACCGTGCAGATTTATGCCAGCGGCCGTTCCAAAGTGGTGGAAGCGAGCCTTGGCGCCAGCATCAATCTCGGCGACATCAGACTATAGACCCAAGATTGTAGATCAATCTCGCAAAGTGAAATCCATCATGACCATCGATCGGCCGCTCGTCGCATGGCTTGCCCGCTGCGCTTTGATATGTATTGCAGCCTGCATTGCTTTTGCGTCGACGGCACAAGCACAAAGCTACCCGGATCGTCCGGTGCATATTCTCGTCGGTTTCGCCGCCGGTAGCGGGCCCGACGTGCTGGCGCGCGCCGTGGCCGCGCAGCTCGGCGCCGATCTCGGGCAAAATTTTATTGTCGAAAATCGCCCGGGCGCCAACGGCACCATCGCCTCCGGCGTGGTCGCGCAAGCCGCGCCCGACGGCTACACGCTGCTTTACACCAGCGACTCCATCGCGCCGACGCCGTTCATCTACAAAAGCCTGCCCTATGACGTCTTCAAGGATCTGGCCCCGATCGCGACCGTCGGCGTGCTCGACGGGCTCTTGATGCTGGTCAACCCGTCCTCGCCCGCACGCAACGTCAAGGAATTCATCGACTACGCCAAGAAGAATCCCGTGTTCTACGGCTCGCCGGGCATCGGCAATGGGCTGCATCTCGCCGCCGCTTTGTTCAACAAGGCGACCGGGCTGCACATGGAGCATGTCCCGTTCAAAGGCGCATCCGAGGTCTCGGCCGCGCTTCTTGGCGGCAATATCAACGTCATGTTCGTGACGCCGCCTTCGGTCATAGGGCTTGTCAAAAGCGGCCAGTTGCGCGCGCTTGCATTCACGGGATCGAGGCCGTTTCCGGAATTGCCCGACGTGCCGCTGATGAAGGATACCGTGCCGGATTATCCGCCAGTCAAAGGCTGGGGCATCTTCTTCGCGCCGGCAAAGACGCCGCCCGCGCTCGTCGACAAGCTCAACGCCGCCGTGCGGCATGCGTTGACGGTGCCGGCTGTCGTCAATGTGGTGCGGAAATCCGGCTATGTCCCCGACGACCGCACGCCGGCGCAGGTCGCGGAATTCCTTCGTATCCAGGTCGACGAAGCGCAAAAAGCGGTGCAAGCTGCCGGCATCGAGCCGAACTGACCGAACATAAAACCTGCCAAAAGAAAAACGGCCCAAGGAAATCCCCCGGATGAAATCGCGCATGACCAGATTGTTCTGCGCGTTGATTGCGCTGCCGCTCTCGATCGGCCTATGCGCCGCGCAGACGGCGTCCTATCCCAGCCGTCAGGTCACGATGATCATCACGTCCGTTCCCGGCGGCGTGACGGATGTCACTGGGCGGGCGCTGGCGCAGGAATTGTCGAAGGCTTGGGGCCAGCCGGTCATCGTCGAGAACAAAGGCGGCGCCGCGCATATCATTGGCGCGCAAGCGGCTGCGACGGCGGCGGCCGACGGCTCCACGCTCTTGGTCGGCGAGTCCGGCACATTCACCGTCAATCCGACGCTCTATCCCAAGGACAAGCTGCCCTACGACCCAGATAAGGATTTTCAGCCGATCACCGGGCTGGTGCGGATCTATCAGGCGCTTCTCGCCGACCGTGGGCTGCCGGTTGCGAATGCCGCCGAGTTGATCGCGCTCGCCAAGCAGAAGCCGGGACAGTTGACCTACGGCACCGCCGGCGTCGGCTCGGCCTTGCACATGAACATGGAATTGTTCAACAGCATGGCGGGCGTCAAGATCATCCCGGTGCATTATCGCGGCGCGACGCCGGCCTTGAACGATCTGATCGGCGGGCAGATCAATACTATGACAGTCAGTGTCGCCTCCGGACTTCCCGCCTATCAGGCTGGACAGATCAAGATGCTCGGGGTGGCGAGCCCCAAACGTATGCCACAACTCCCCGACGTGCCGACCGTGGACGAAAGCGGACTGCCTGGTTTTCTAGCTACGGCCTGGTTCGGCCTGTTCGGCCCGGCCGGTCTGCCGCACGATGTGCTCATGAAGATCGACACTGAAGTCATCCGGATTTTCAGCGATCCCGCGTTCCGCGCGCGCTTCCTCGATCCGCAGATGTTCGAATCGATGGCGGGGCCACCAGATGAATTCGCCGCCTACATAAGAGCCGAGCGCGACAAATCGGCCAAAATCATCCGCGACGCCGATATCAAGCTGGAATGATTAGATATTTCGTTTGAGCATGATGTTTTCCGAAAACCGGTCTCTACTTTTCGGGATCATGCTCTATTCTGGCGGCGTGCCGTTGGCGGCCAGAACCTCACCAGCGAGATAAAGCGAGCCGGTGATCAGGATGCGCGGCGCGGGATCGAGATCGAGCTTGCCCGCAACCTTGATTGCGCTTTCGAGCGTGTCGCGCGCCAGTGACGGAATGCCGACAGACGCCGCGATTTCGGCAAGCTCGAGGGCCGCCACGGTCTTTTCCTGGTGGATCGGCACCGCGATTACTCTTCTCGCCAGGCCGGCAAAGTTCTTGAGGAAGCCTGCGCTGTCCTTGGTCGACAGCATGCCGACGATGAGCACGAGCGGGCGCGGCACGCGCTCTTCGAGATCGGCAAGCGCCGCCGCAATAGCTTGGCCGCCGTCGGCATTGTGGCCACCGTCGAGCCACAGTTCGCTGTCCGGCGGCGCCAAGTCGGCGAGCTTGCCATGCGCAAGACGCTGCATGCGCGCCGGCCATTCGACCCGCGTCATGCCGAACTCGAAAGCGGCAGCCGGAAGTTTCAGGCCGCTCACCCGCAATGCCGCGACCGCGGCACCGGCATTCTCGTACTGATGCCGTCCGTAAAGTTTCGGCGCCGGCAGATCGAGCAGGCCCATATTATCCTGATAGACCAGCCGACCGCGCTCTTCGGTCGCGGTCCAGTCCTCGCCCGCGATCGACAGCGGCGCATGCATGCGCGCCGCCTGCCGCTCGATGACGGCGAGTGCCTCGCGCATCTGGTTCACGGTAACGGCCGGAACATCGGGTTTGAGAATGCCGGCCTTCTCCGCCGCGATGTCGACGAGCGTATCGCCGAGAAAGTCGCGGTGGTCGAGCGACAGTTTGGTGATGACGCTTGCGATCGGGCGTTCGACGACATTGGTCGCGTCGAGCCGGCCGCCGAGCCCGACTTCGAGCAAGAGCAAGTCGGCTGGATGGCGCGCGAACAACAGAAAGCCGGCCGCGGTCTCAATCTCGAAGACCGTGATCGGCGCACTGCCGTTCTTGGCCTCGCATTCGGCAAGCGCGTCGGAAAGTTCGTTGTCGTCGACGAGCGTGCCGCCGCCCTCCTGCCCGATACGAAATCGCTCGTTGATGCGCACGAGATTCGGCGAGGTGTAAACGTGGACGCGTTTGCCCGCGGCTTCGAGGATCGCGCGCATGAAGGCGATGGTAGAGCCTTTGCCGTTGGTGCCGGCGACATGAATGACCGGAGGCAGGCGCCGCTCCGGATGATCGAGCGCAGCCAGAATGCGCTCCATGCGGTCGAGCCCGAGGTCGATCCGCTTGGGATGCAGCGCCAAGAGCCGCGCCAGCATGGCGTCGAACGGCGCCGCGCTGGCCGGTTGCGCGCTCACGTGATCGCGGCTACGGGCACCGCCAGCATGCGCGGCGCTTCGGCGGCGGGCGCCTTGGTCAGCAGCCGGCAGAGATTGGCGATGATCGCGCGCATCTCATGGCGGTGCACCACCATGTCGACCATGCCGTGATCGCGCAGATATTCAGCCTTCTGGAATCCATCCGGCAATTTCTCGCGGATGGTCTGCTCGATGACACGCGGGCCGGCGAAGCCGATCAAGGCGCCGGGCTCGGCAAGCTGCACGTCGCCGAGCATCGCATAGGAGGCGGTGACGCCGCCAGTGGTCGGATTGGTGAGGACGACGATATAGGGCTTCTTCGCCGCACGCAGGTTCTGCACCGCGATCGTGGTGCGCGGCATCTGCATCAGCGACAGAATGCCCTCCTGCATGCGCGCTCCGCCCGATGCCGCGAACAGCACGAACGGACAGCCTTTCTCGGCCGCGGTGTCGAGGCCCTTGATCACCGCCTCGCCTGCCGCCATGCCGAGCGAGCCGCCCATGAAATCGAAATCCTGCACGCCGATGACGATGGCGAGACCGTCGAGCTTGCCGTAGCCGAGCTTCACCGCATCGTTGAGGCCGGTCTTGGTGCGCGCGTCCTTCAAACGATCGACATAGCGGCGCTCGTCGCGGAATTTCAGCGGATCGACCGGCACTTCCGGCACGGCGATGTCGAACCAGGTGGCATTGTCGAACATCGCCTTCAGCCGCGCCGTGGAGCTCATGCGCATGTGATAATTGGAGCCGGGAATGACGAACTGGTTCGCCTCGACGTCCTTATAGAAGACGAGCTGGCCGGATTCCGGACATTTGATCCACAAATTCTCCGGCGTCTCGCGCTTCAAAAAGCTGCGAATCTTCGGCCGCACCACATTGGAGATCCAATTCATCTACGCGAGACCGTTCCTGCACGTGCCTTCTGCACTGAAATTCGGTGATTTTTTCGGCCGCCACTATAGCACGCCCGAAAGCCGAGACGAATCCAGCGCCGGTTAACGATTGCCGCCAATCGCGGCCAATTCCGGGCACTCAGCGTGGCGCCGCACGGCTTGCGCCGATCAGAGAAATAGGTCCGGCCGGCGCAGGCGCAATGTCTGCAGCAGCACGAGCGTCTTGGAATCCGGCAGCCGGTTCTCGTCGGCCATGCGCGCCAAGTCGGCAAGCGCGAATTCGACGGCGACGGTGTCTTCGTCCTCGTCGACGCCGCCCCGCATTTCCGGCCGCGGTCCGCCCGAATAGGTCGCGAGAAAGAAATGCATATGTTCGGTCGACAGGCCGGGCATCGTCCAGGCGGTGAAGACGTGCTCGAGCGAATCGAGCTTCAACAGCGCTTCTTCCATCACCTCGCGATGCGCGCAGGTCGCGGCATCGACATCCTCGATGACGCCCGCAACCGCTTCCATCAAGTGCTGCCGTCGCCTTGAGGCGTAGAGCACCGGGACGCGCCATTGCCGCACCAGTACCGCCGTCTTGCGGAGCGGATGATACGGCAGCACACAGACGGCTTCGCCGTGATCTTCGATCTCGCGCTTGAGGACGCGGCCATCCGGCATCCGGATGGTGGCCACCAATAGCTTGCTCCAGCCGCCATAGACTTCGCGCGTGCCGACGATTTCGACACTGTCGTCGATCTGTTCAGTCATCTTGTCTTCCCGATCATGCAAACCATATCAATGTGTCACCAGCACCACGCCGACGGCCACGAGCACGGCCGCGAGGCCTTTTTTGAGAAGCTCGCGGCCCGAAAGGTTTTCGCGGCCGAGCCCAGGCCACAGCAGGCTCAAAACAACGCCGAAGGCAAACACGAACAACGTCGTCGTCGAACCGATGGCCTGGACGATGCTGAGCGGCGCAAACGTCAACGCATAGCGGTTGCCCAGCCCGCCGCCGAGATTGATCAGTTCGTTCGAGCCGTTGATCGACAACAGCGCGGCGGTATTGACCCGCAACGTGGCCAAAAGTTGCCCGCGATAGGTCGGAACCAGGAGCAAGGCGCAGCCGAAGATCGCCTCGCCCACATATATCCAGAACGTCGTCGTCCAGAATTCGACATTGAGGGCAAAAATCTTGAAGATCAGCCCGGCAAGCGCGCCGGCGAAGCCGCAGGTTAGCATCAGCACCGCCAGGCGGGTCTTGAACATGCGGGCGCCATAGGCGAAGCGGACCGAGGCGCTCAGCGCGCCGACGATGATCAGGACGCCGCCGGCCAATTGCCGCGCGGCCAGCGTTTCGCCGAGCACGAGATAGGCGAGCCCATAGCCGAACAGCGGACCGACCTGGAAATAGGGCGCGACGACGGAGGCCTCCTCGGTCTGCAGCGCCTGGAGATAGAGCAACATCGCCACCATGTAGAGCACGCCGGCAAGGACAATGAGCGCGATGCTGCCGAGACCGGGCGCGGCCACCGACGGCTCGCAGAGCCAGATGAACGGCAACAGCACAACCCCGACAAAAGCAGTGAACAGAAGCATCACCGCGACGTTGCTTTCCTTGAAGAACCGCTCGACCAGGTATTTGTCGAGATGGACTGAAATCGCCCACAGCACCGGACCGGAAAAGGCAAAGACAACCCAGGACACTCATCCTCCTGTAGCGGCGGAACTCGGGCGCGGCTGCGGCATTAGCTCTATCAGCGGGGGCAAATACGTTCCCGTTTGGCCGCAGTTCGCCCGCCCTGGTGACGCCCAGGTCAGGCCCCGCGGGCGGCGTAATTTTGCCTTTCTGGTCAATACACTAGCAACCAGAGGCGACAACTCCAGCGGCTTTTTATCCATACAGGTAAGCTGGGGGTAACGAAATTCTGTGCACTGTCCTACCTGCAAACGGCGGCCTTTAAGGAGCCGATGCATGTGGAGGCTGGGGACCCGTAATGATGAAGAAAATTGTCGCCGGATGCATCGCTTTGGGAGCGCTGGTTGCTGCGCAATGCGCATCCGCGGCCGATCTGTCGGTTGCTCCGATCTATAAGGCGCCGCCGCCGGTGTCGGTAAGCCCGGCTTACAACTGGACCGGATTCTATCTCGGCGTGAACGGCGGCGGTGGCTGGGGCCACTCCTCCTGGGACGCCAATGCCACGGGCATTAACCTTTCGGGCGGCCAGGTCGGCGGCACCGCCGGCTATAATTGGCAATACGGCAATGCGGTGCTCGGCGTCGAAGGTGACATCGATTGGTCGAGCCTGAAAGGCACGTCCACCACCTCGCTGTGCCCGAACGGCTGCACCACCAGCAATACCTGGCTCTCAACCGTGCGCGGCCGCGCCGGTTACGCCTTTGGCGGCGTCATGCCCTATGTCACGGGCGGCTTGGCCGTCGGCGATATCCGCGCCTCGACCCCCGGCTTTGCCGGCGACAGCACCACCAATGCCGGCTGGACCGTCGGCGGCGGCCTCGAATTCGCGCTGCCCGGCAATTGGACGGCGAAGGCCGAATATCTGCATGTCGATCTGGGCCGCATGAATTGCGGGGCCAATTGCGGCATTGCGCCGACCGACAATGTCTCGATGCACGAGGACGTTGTCCGCGCCGGACTGAACTATCATTTCGGCTGGGGGAAGTAGCGGTGGCTGACAGCGCATAGCGAGCCCGCGTATCTCCTAATTTCTCCAACGCAATTCGATTTGGCTTCGTTCTGCCAATTGTTTCCGCACGGCTGCGGCCCCGAGGCGGCTTCGCAATGATGCGAGTCGCGATGATAATGCGTGATGCTCATTCCGATGTCCCCAAGGCTTCGGTTTGGGAAGTCCCGGCCGGCGGATGTGCGATCTCGTCGTCCGGGGCGACTTTTCTGATTAGAAGGAACCGAACCGCCAATCTCTCGACACATTTCTAACTTTCATTCATTTGTCGGTCGGGGGACTAGACATATGCCATATCGGCGATTGACGCCGCGCAGCTTTGGCGCGGACGATAGACCTGTGTGTCCGAATTGCAAACGGCAAACGTCTCTAACGAGGCGTAGCCCGGACATCGATCCCGATCACGAACGCCAGTTCTTTGCTTGCCCGACCTGCGATTACGAGATCGAACGCGTTGTAGACGCTGATGGAAATCCGCCAGCGCCTGCCCATTCACGTCCCTAAGCCGCCGGTTCCACGCTGTTAAGCTCGCAGAAACTTATTTGAGCGATGCTTTCGGCGCCGGATCCGGTTCTGCGTACCGGCTGTGTCCAGAACTAAAGCCCCGGCGGTTCCAACTCACAACGCCGGGGCTTTTTGTTCGCGTAGTTTGTGTGTAGAGGGCTCCGGCGATGAATGAGATCAAAAGACAACGCGCCAACGCTGCAAGATGTCTGCGCATGGCTAAAAGCGCTCAGGACAAAGAAGAAAAGCAAAGCTGGCTCGCCATGGCCGAAAGTTGGCTGACCACGGTGCAACTGCGATCGACGCCGGAAGATAATTCCCGAGTGACAGAAGATGAAAAGGCAAAAGCCCTGGTGTGGGCCGCTCAGTAGTCGCCTAAGATCTGCCCACCCTCGATACGCGCGAGCAAATAAAAGAGCCCGACGGGGTTTGGTCGGGGACTCTCGGGACAGCACACACTGTTGCTTCTCTTGTTCGCCGCCGACCGACCAAGCAATAGGCAATCCACAGCCAAACTGCACGAAAACCGGTTGCCCCCCGCCCCTATCAGATAATCGCAAGGCCGCCCCGTTAATGGGAAAATTACGCGCCGCCGGCATCATCAAAGATTGTCGGGGACGGGCGACGATCGGGGGACGGGGCCCGGGCGTGCACGCATGACGCTCCCGGGTCCCACTTCACGTTTCGTGAAATTGCAGATGCGAGCGCCCGCTACCGGCCCAATGCGCCAAAATCACCAGCCGACAGGGCGCTGTCATAAGATTGAGGGCGCCCCTTGGCGGCCAGGCACCCCGGTCCCACCCAGAACCAACTTTGCACACCCGAGTTAAGACGCGCCCCCGCCGTGGGCAGCTGACAAGTACCCACTTGATGTCCCATCAACAGGAGCCCCGGCCGACATCCGCAGTCGGGGAACCTTCCTTAGTCCCTGATCAATAGCCCCAATTGAACAGGTAATTCACTCCAACTGTCACCATTTGAACGTTGCGATTGTTGGTCGAGACAACATCGCCCCCCTCGGGGAACTGAGCTGGCACCGTGAACGACTTGCTGCTGAGCCCTACATAATCATATTCGACTTTTGCCGTCCAATTACGCGCGAACA
>JBAUCK010000389.1:0-2559 GCA_049677525.1 Xanthobacteraceae bacterium | reverse complement strand
GAGCGGATCATGAAAGAGATTCGGCGGCGCACCCGCGTCGTCGGCGCATTCCCCGACGGCCAATCATGCCTCAACCTGGCGGCAGCTCGACTACGCTACATCGCTGGCACCGCATGGTCCGCCAAGTACTACATGAACATGAGACCGCTCTATCAGCCGCAAGTCCCGCAAACCGAAGCCGTGGCCTGATCAAATGTGCGAAAGAATCTGCACGCTACCAACGGACACTGATCGGCACGTGTACTGAATGCATCGGTCGTGAATGACCCAAAGGCGACATTCCATGCGGCACGCTCATCCAACAGAGAACCCGGTCTGTCAGTAAATCCCGCGCAGACTTTCGCTTATCTTTTGAGCAATCGGGTCAGCAGTCCGATACGCTATGGTTCCCGTGTTCGGCGGGACCGCACTCGCGGTGGTCTCCCGAGATGGTTGTAACGCGCCTGCTATTGGCGTCGAATCAATGCCAATCGGGCAAGGAGCGCTTGGATCTAAATCGCCTGCAACAGCCGGATTGAAGACATATCGTCGGTCGCAAACAGCCACTCTCGGAGGGCGGTCCGTCTGCAAAAACGCGTCATTGCCCGCCTTAAGCATCTCCCAAAACGGCATATTGGCATCACCCGCATGGCTCGCGAGGTTCTGCGCTGTCATTCTGAATGGAAAAGCTTGTAGCTGGACTTTTTCCAGACCGCCTTTGAATGCTTCGTCAACCAGACCGTAGATTTCTTCCATTGCATAATCTGTCATTGCGTAACAACCAACGGATCGACAACCGCCATGCACCATTAGAAAACTGCCTGTTCGCCCGAGTGAACGATCAAAGGCATTGGGAAAACCCGTATTGAACGCAAGATATTCACTCGAATTGGGGTTCATTTGATATGGAGCAATGTCATAAAATCCTTCGGGCGCTTGATGATCTCCTTGCATTATTTTCGGCCCAAGATTTCCTGAAAATTTGCAGATTGGATATGATTTGAGAAGCGCGAACTTTCCGCTCCGATCCCGTTTCCATACTTCCAGCGTACTTTCCTCCTTATAGATGCGGATGAGGATCGGTGCCGCACGATCCATATTGAGGGTTTCCATCTGCTCGAGGGTCGAGGTTTGGATCGTACCGGTCCTCACCGCGGTCTTTGGCGCATATGGCGTGCTCGAACAGCCGCCCAGACCCGCGACTATGAGTGCAAAAAAGCAAGCTTTTGCAAAAACGGATGCAGTCTGTTTCAAACGCAATGCCTTACCCACCCTCCCGTCGCCAGGAAGCGGCGCATATCGGCCGGAGCGCGCCACGATGAGGTAGCCCGTAGGTCCAGACCAACAGGCGGCCGCGGGCGTAGGCAGCCTCCGGAGCAACACAATCTCGCGCACAAGATGAAACGAGAGTCGCAACCGTCTCGACAAACATGCGAGTGATGGGCGGCAGCAACCTAATCATTGAATTACCCCCAATTAATTCAGTCGCTGCCCCATCACCGGCTGGTCCCAAAATAGAAAACCTTCTCAGAGGTGCGAAACTAAGACGGACCTTGCTGGCCAAATAAATCGATGTAGTCTTGGTTAATGGGGCATCTAGACTGCGCCGCGCCGACGGCGGTGTTGAGGAAGGGCTTTAAGCTGAAGGACTTCGACCCCAGCGGCCGGTTGCGGCTGCGCTGCGTCTTGCGCGGGCTGCGCGGTCGGCTGCGCAGAGCCGGGCGTCGGCGCCGCGATGTCTTCTATTCCCTGATCATTGCTAGGCGGTGACCATGACGAACCAAATAGAGCCCACAAAAGCGACAATAGCGGCACCGAAGTTGTATCAACCATGCTGATCACACCCTTATCTCTTCAATTCTCTGGGCATTGGCTAGCCCATTGGTTTTCTGGTATATCGCGAAGCATGACGCGCAAATCAGTGGCCAAACCGAAAGCCAAACTCACCGACGCCGAACGCTTTAAGCGTTTCGTTGATATGGCGCGCGAAGTAGATGCTTCACCCGATATGAAGGACTTTGAAAAAGCCTTCAAGAAGGTCACCCAACCTTCCCGTCCCAGCCCTGCGCCAAAAGCTTCACGCGGAAGTCGGTCAAAAGCCTAATAAACTCCGGCATATTATCCTTGCCATATCGGCGCGCGATGATCCTGGGCTTGTCGGGATCAAGAGCCGTAAAGGCGCGACGCGGAGTCCCTGTTGGATTTTTCAGAAACTTGCCGCCTTCATAAGCCAATATGTCGGCAGCTTGTAACGGCGGAAATTCCTTCTTTCCCGCGAATGAAAGGGACATCCAAATATTGCGCGTGACATGGCCGGACGTTTCCCACCCGACGCAGCCGCAGCGGTCTGGCGATCACGCGATGGCGGACAAAGCTGGCAGGCGATGCGCCAAGGTCTGCCGCAAGATGGTTGTTTCTTCACTGTGCTCCGTCAGGCGATGGCGGGTGACGAACGCGATCCAGCGGGAATCTATTTCGGCACAAACAGTGGCTCGGTCTTCGCGAGCCTCGATGAAGGTGAGAATTGGCAGGAGATCGCACGTCACTTGCCAACGATACTCGCGGTCGAGGTACTCGAAC
>JBAUCK010000388.1:0-3776 GCA_049677525.1 Xanthobacteraceae bacterium | reverse complement strand
TGGTCTGGGCCGTGGTGCGTTATCGCTTTCCCGGCCGCCGCCTGCTCGATGCCATCGTCGACATTCCGTTCGCGCTGCCGACCGCCGTCGCCGGCATCGCGCTGACCACGCTCTACGCGCCGTCGGGCTGGCTTGGCGGACTATTGGCGCCGCTCGGCATCAAGGTCGCATTCACCCCGCTCGGCATTTTTGTCGCTTTGGTCTTTATCGGTCTGCCCTTCGTCGTGCGTACGGTGCAACCGGTACTGGAAGATCTCGATAGCCAATATGAGGAAGCCGCCGCCTCGCTCGGCGCCGGGCGCTGGACCACGGTGCGGCGCGTAGTGCTGCCGACGATTCTGCCGGCGCTGCTCACCGGCTTCGCGCTTGCCTTCGCCCGCGCCGTCGGCGAATACGGTTCGGTGATTTTCATCGCCGGCAATCTGCCGAATGTGTCGGAGATCGTGCCGCTTCTCATCGTCATCCGGCTGCAGGAATTCCATTATGCCGACGCCACCGCCATCTGCGCGGTGACGCTGGTCGTCTCGTTCATCCTCTTAATCCTGGTGAACGGCCTGCAGCGCTGGTCCGAATTGCGCATCGGCAAGCGGAACTGACGCATTATGAGCGCCGTTCAAATCACCGCCCCGATCAAGGCCGAGCCCAAGCCGGCGCCGCTATCGGCGCGCAGCGCAGCGCGGGCGCCGGCAACGCCGCGGCGCAGGATCGATGCGCGCGAGGATGCGCCGTGGGTGCGCGTCGTCGTGGTCGCGATCGCTGTCGGCTTCATGAGCCTATTCATCGTCTTGCCGCTCGCCTGTGTATTGACCGAAGCGCTCGCCAAAGGTGTCGCCGCCTATTTCGCAGCACTCACCGACCCCGACACGCTTGCCGCGATCCGGCTCACTTTGCTCGCCGCCGCGATCTCCGTCGTTGCCAATATGATTTTCGGCATTATCGCCTCCTGGGCGATCGCCAAATTCGAATTCCGCGGCAAGAACCTGCAGATCACGCTGATCGAGCTGCCGTTCTCGGTGTCGCCGGTCATTGCCGGCCTGGTTTTCGTCCTGCTGTTCGGCCTGCAAGGCTATTTCGGCGCATGGCTTCTGGCGCATCACATCAAGATCATCTTTGCGCTGCCTGGCATCGCGCTCGCGACCATCTTCGTCACCTTCCCCTTCGTGGTGCGCGAGCTCATTCCGCTGATGCAGGAGCAAGGCACCGAGGAGGAAGAAGCGGCGCTGTCGCTCAGCGCCTCGGGCCTGACGACCTTCTTCCGCGTCACGCTGCCGAACATCAAATGGGCGCTGCTCTACGGCGTCTTGCTCTGCAACGCCCGCGCCATGGGTGAATTCGGTGCGGTGTCGGTGGTATCCGGCCATATCCGCGGCCAGACGCTGACCATGCCGCTCCAGGTCGAAGCGCTTTATGACGGTTATCAGATCGCAGCGGCCTTCGCGGTCGCTTCGGTGCTCGCGCTTCTGGCCATCGTCACGCTTGTCATCAAGATCGTGCTCGAAGCACGCCTGCAGCAGGAGTAAAGCCGTGAAAATCTCCGCCACCGATGTGAGCAAGCGCTTCGGCGCCTTCGCGGCGCTCGATCGCGTCAATCTCGAGGTGCGCTCGGGCGAGCTTCTGGCGCTGCTTGGTCCCTCCGGGTCGGGCAAGACAACGCTCCTTCGCATCATCGCCGGCCTCGATTGGCCCGATGAAGGCCAGATCCTGTTCGACGGCGAGGATGCGCTCAAACGTTCAGCCGGCGAGCGCCACGTCGGCTTCGTGTTCCAGCACTATGCGCTGTTCCGCTACATGACGGTGTTCGAGAACATCGCCTTCGGCCTGCGCGTCAAGCCGCGCCACGAGAGGCCGAGCGAAGAGGCTATCCGCGCCCGCGTGCAAAAACTGCTGAGCCTGGTGCAGCTTGGCTGGCTTGCCGACCGCTATCCGAACCAGCTCTCCGGCGGACAGCGCCAGCGCATTGCGTTGGCGCGGGCGCTCGCCATCGAGCCGCGGCTTCTTCTGCTCGACGAACCGTTCGGCGCGCTCGACGCCAAGGTGCGCAAGGAGTTGCGGCGCTGGCTGCGCGAACTGCATAGCGAGATGCATGTCACCTCGATCTTCGTCACCCATGACCAGGAAGAAGCGATGGAAGTCGCCGACCGCGTCGTCGTCATGGACAAGGGCCGCATCGAGCAATCCGGCACGCCGCAGCAGGTCTACGAAGAGCCGCAGACAGCCTTCGTCCACGAATTCATCGGCGAATCGATCATGCTGCCGGTGGTCGTGCTCAACAACGCCGTGCATTTTGAAGGCCGTTCCGTCGGGCTCGACGCGCAAGGCGCTCCCGACGGCATCGCCACTTTGTTCGCACGACCGTTCAACATGACGATCCTGCCGGATGCCGAACCCGACAGCCTGCGCGGCGAAGTGCGCGGCATTCACGGCATCGGCCCGGCGCGCCGCATCGACGTCGCGCTCGGCGGCGCGCAGACCGTCATCGAAGTGGATGCGCCACGCAGCCAGCACTGCGCGATCGGCCAGGTGCTGCACCTGCGCCCCGCGCAATACCGGCTGTTTCCGAGCGAGATTTAGAAACGTCCTCTCCCTTGCGGGAGAGGGCGAGTTTGCTAGCGCAGATTGCCGCAGAATCGCTGGATGCGCGTGCAGGCTTCTTCCAGCGCCGAGGTCGCGGTCGCGTACGAAATACGAAACGCAGGACCGACGCCGAACGGCGTGCCTTGCACCACGGCGACGCCTTCGGACTCGAGCAACTCGGTGACGAAGTCCTCGTCGGTCTCGAGTTTCTTGCCGCTCGGCGCCGTCTTGCCCATCGTGCCGGCGCAGGACGGATAGACGTAGAAAGCGCCTTCCGGCTTCGGGCACTGGAGGCCGCTGGCCTGATTGAGCATCGACACGCAGAGGTTGCGGCGCTCCTTAAAGATTTTGTTGTGCTTGGGGATGAAGTCCTGCGGCCCGTTGAGCGCCTCGACCGCGGCCCATTGCGCCACCGCCGTCGGATTCGACGTCGACTGCGACTGGATCATCGCCATGGTCTTGATCAGTTGCTCCGGGCCGCCGGCATAGCCGATGCGCCAGCCGGTCATGCAATAGGCCTTCGACGTGCCGTTCACCGTCAGCGTGCGCTCATAAAGCCGCGGCTCGAGCTGCGCCGGCGAGTAGAACTTGAAATTGTCGTAGACCAGATGCTCGTACATGTCGTCCGACATGACGTGGACATGCGGATAGCGCACCAGCACGTCGGTGACCGCTTTCAGCTCGTCCCTGGTGTAGGCCGCGCCGGTCGGGTTCGACGGCGAGTTGAAGATGATCCATTTGGTCTTCGGCGTGATCGCCCGTTCCAGATCTTCCGGCTGCATCTTAAAGCCGGACTTCATGGTGGTGACGACCTCGACCGGAGTGCCGCCGGCGAGCAGCACCATGTCCGGATAGCTCACCCAATAGGGCGCCGGAATAATCACTTCGTCGCCCGGATTGAGCGTAGCGATCAGCGCGTTGTACAGCACCTGCTTGCCGCCGGTGCCGATGATGATCTCCGACGGCTTGTAGTCGAGCGCGTTCTCGCGCTTGAACTTCTTCGACACGGCTGCCTTGAGTTCGGCAATGCCGTCAACGGCGGTGTATTTCGCTGCCTTGCCGTCGCGGATCGCCTTGATCGCGGCTTCCTTGATGTTCTCGGGCGTATCGAAATCGGGCTCGCCGGCGCCCAGGCCGATGACGTCGCGGCCGGCGGCTTTCAGCGCACGCGCTTTATCCGTGACGGCGATGGTCGCCGACGG
>JBAUCK010000387.1:0-3237 GCA_049677525.1 Xanthobacteraceae bacterium | reverse complement strand
CCCCAAAGACCAGCGAGTCGTTCCCACTATGTGCGATCAATACTGAGCCGGTGGCGATGAGCTTCAAGAGCAGAAGTGCGATACAGACGACAGGAATGATGACGAGCCAATTGAGAACGAGATTGCGCACGAAGATCGCAACAGCGGCCCAGGTATCAGCCGAGGTGATGCCGAGCGTCGGCGTCAGATAATTGCTATAGGCGCGCAGCCACGAGATTGCCGGCGGCTCGACATCTGCGCCTTCGGGGCGGCCGGTCAGATCATTGATCACGGTCATGAAATCAGTGCGGGCGCGCCAGGCCGACAACCACGAGCCGATATAGCCGCCGCCGGACACCGTCGAGAGATAGTGGAAGCGGCCGAGCAGCGAATTGTTCGGGTCGATTTTGGTTTCGGGCGTCTTGGTCTTGGCGACGGCGGTCTGAGCAGATTCGGCCACCGTCACGAGCTTGGTAACGTCATAATGCGCCAGAGCTTGAATGGCCCCGAGGCTGAATGTGGCGCTGCGAATGCCACCGCCCGAACAGCACAGCGCCACGCGGTTCAATTTGTTGAGAGACTGATAGAACTCTCTCCTGTCTTTGTCCTCGGTTTTTGCTGCGTCCCTGACGGCTTCGCTGCGCGCCGGCCGCGTATCTGCATTCAGCTGCTTGCGCGCGTCATGCTGGCTTTGATTGCTGGGTGCCTCCGGTTGAATGAATCCCGGATTTTCGCCATGGATCGCCTTCGCCTCGGCGAGCAGTACTTCTTCGATCGACAGCACGCTCATCGCCGCCCCTCCCGATCGGTGGCAACCCCGCGTTCGCCCGGCTGCGCCGGCTCAGGCGCTGGGTCTATTGCGGATTGGCGACGCCGTAGCGCTCGGCTTCATAGAGCTCAGTGAAAATCCATCGCGAGACCAGCACCACGGCAAGAATGCTGACCCCGCCGATCAGCACCGAGGGGATGGTGCCGAAGAACGAGGCCCAAGCGCCGGCGCGGAAGTCGCCGAGCTGGTTCGAGGTGATCACCGCCATGGAATTGACCGCATAGACGCGCCCGCGCATCTCGTCCGGCGTGCGCAACTGCACCATGGTCTGCCGGATCACGACACTGATCGTGTCGGACGCGCCGATGACGGCCATTGCTCCGATGGCGAAAATGACATTCGGCGCCAGTCCCAACAAGATCGTGCCGATGCCGAATATCGTGACGGTGATAAACATGACGCGGCCGACGCGATTGGAGACCGGCCAGCGCGCCAGCACGAGCCCGGTGACGATGGCGCCGACCGCGGGCGCCGCGCGTAAGACGCCGAAGCCGAGCGGGCCAATGACGTAAATGTCGCGGGCGAAGATCGGCAGCAGCGCCATCACGCTGCCGAGCAGTACCGCCAGCATGTCGAGCACAATGGCGCCGAGCACGACCTTGCGGCGGGCGACGAAGGTGACGCCGCTGAACAATGTTTTCAGATCGAGCGGCGGCCGCCGCGCCGAGGCCGTTCGCGCCATGGCGACCGTGAGCATCGCAAGCCCGGCCGTAAACCAGATCACGGCGCAGACGGTGAACACGAGCGTCGGACTGAGCGCGATCAGAATGCCGCCGAGCGCGGGGCCGGCGACGACGGCGGTTTGCGAACCGGACGTCGAGGCGGCTACCGCATTGGGCAGCACTTTCGCCGGGACGATATTGGGCAGCACCGTCTGCACGCTCGGCTGTTCGAAGGCGCGCCCGGTGCCGACGACAAAGGCCACGGCCAGCAGCAGATTCGGCGTCAAGTGGCCGGTGAAACTCGCCACGGCAAGGATCGCGACGGCCACTGCCTCGACGATCTCGCCGATAAAGGTGACCCAGCGCCGGTCGAATCGGTCGGCGACATGGCCGGTGAACGGGAACAGGCAGATCGCCGGAATGAATTGCACGAGCCCGATCAGGCCGAGCCGGAACGGGCTGCCGGTCAGCGCATACATTTGCCAGCCGACCGCCACCACATGCATCTGCAGCGCCACCGACGCGGCGACCCGCACATAGAGGTAACGCAGAAAGGCAGGATGGCGCCAAAGCGATACGGCCGGGGTGGAATCACTCTGCGTCATTGCAACGGCTGTTTAGCCGTCATGGCTCGGCTTGTCCCGGTTATCCGGGCACGGATGCTATGATTTTAAGGATACCTAAGATGGGTGCGAAAGACGCGGCCGCACAGATCAGCCGTCAGGAAATAATTCAGGTTTAGGCTGGTGGAGCCGAGGGGGGTCGAACCCCTGACCTCCTCATTGCGAACGAGGCGCTCTCCCAACTGAGCTACGGCCCCCGCCTAAGGCTGCGACCGGCGCAAATGGCCGGTTCAGCGAGTGCGGGCCATTTAGGGCCGCCTTTTCCGGGTGTCAAGGATCGGGTGCGGCGGCGACGAGGGTCGAAAGGAGGCGAAATCCGATGGCTTGTTCGCGAACCCGCAAATCGCTAATTTCCCGCCATCGCTGGAGCGAGATCGTTCCAGGTGCAGCTCTAGCATTTTGATTGAGCGTGGTCTTTTCGGAAAGCCGGATGCCACTTTTCCGGATCACGCTCTAACCCAAAGCAGGTCCATGCGCGCTCTCTTCGAAGTCATCGATATCGCTCTCTCGCTCTATATGTGGATTGTGATTGCGATGGCGATCTTCTCCTGGCTCGTCGCCTTCAACGTGGTCAATACGCGTAACCAGGTCGTGTCGATGATCGGCGATTTTCTCTATCGCATCACCGAGCCGGCGCTGCGCCCGATTCGCAATTTCATGCCGAATCTCGGCGGCATCGATATCTCGCCGGTCATTCTGTTCCTGATCATCATTTTCATTCAACGCGTGATCGAGCTTTACATCCTGCCCAACGTCTATTGAGCGCGATGGCCTCACGGGTGTCGTTGCGACCCTAGACGCAAATGCCTGACGGTGTCGCGCTCGACGTGCGACTCACGGTGACGCTATGAGCGCGAAAATTATCGGCGGCAAAGCCATCGCCGCCATCCTGCGCGCCAAGGTCGCGGCCGAGACGCGGCGGCTGACCGCGGCGCGCGGGCTCGTTCCCGGACTGACGGTGGTCCTGGTCGGCGATGATGCCGCGAGCAAAACCTCGCGCGCTTGCTCGAAACCGGCTCGGCATCAATCGGGTGTCCGGCGCGGACGGCGAATCCAAAATCGTCGGCGACGTGTGTTTTGCCGAAGCGGTCGAGGTCGCGGGCGCGATTACGCCGGTGCCCGGCGGCGTCGGGCCGATGACGAT
>JBAUCK010000386.1:0-2991 GCA_049677525.1 Xanthobacteraceae bacterium | reverse complement strand
ATCATCGGCGCTATCATGAGAGCTTGAGCAACCTAACCCCGGCCGACGTGTACTTCGGGCGCGGTCAAACAATCCTGCTGGAAAGAGAAAGGATCAAACGAAACACAATCCAAAAACGACGCTTGCACCACCAAAAGAAAGCCGTATAAACTAAAACCAGATGAGCCGGTCGCTCCCGTAAATCACGCCGCCATCTCTCGCAATTTATCTGACGAAGGACGGCCATATCATGGCACCGAGCAGTCCCTGCTCGATCTGATGGAGGGCCGCATCGATCTGTTGGTCAGCACCATTCCGCCGACATTGCCGCAGATCAAGCAAGGCACCGTCCGCGCGCTTGCGGTGATGAGCGACAAACGCAGCGGCTTGTTGCCCGACCGTGGCCGAAGCCGGCCCGCCCGGCTGTGAGGCCGCGCTTTGGACCGCGATCGTGCTGCCTGCGGGTGTCCCCGCTGCTATTGCCGATCGTCTGAGCAAAACGCTGATCGCCGTCGTCAACGATCCCGACGTGCAAAAGACCCTTGCGGCGCAGGGCGTGGATCCGAAACCCGGGCCGCTGGACGTTGTGACTGCAACGATCAGCGCCGATATTCCGAAATGGAGGAGCGTCGCGACCAACGCGAATATCGTCCAAGCGCAGTAGCCATGACCTGTGAACCGGATGCACCGGAATCTCATGCCGCCCGCGCCGCCATCGTTGGTTTTGTGATGGGATGCGCACAGGATATACGCGGACGCGTTCCGGCGTAGCGGCCGGTCCGACTTTCAAATCCGTCTTTCAACGATGCGGCGTCAACACGAAAATCGGGGGAGGGACGCCAGCCGCCTCCCTCGCCGACGCCGGCCTCAACAGCAGGAAGGCCGGCGGCGAATGCGGTGATTATTGGTTGACACAATATAAGCGTGAGAGTCCGGGTGGACCCTCACGCTCTTTGTCGCAAGCAGTGTTGCGAAAGCTTACGCCGCGGCGCTGGCCGCACCGGCCGTCGCGACCGACGACACGGTCTTCAGGATCTGCGAGGCGATCTGGTACGGGTCGCCTTGCGAGTTCGGGCGGCGATCTTCCAGATAGCCCTTGTAGCCGTTATTGGCGAACGAGTGCGGAACGCGGATCGAGGCGCCACGGTCGGCAATGCCGTAGCTGAACTCATTGATCGACGCAGTCTCGTGCTTGCCGGTCAGCCGCATGTGGTTGTCCGGACCATAGACCGCGATGTGATCCTCGCGGGCGTCTTCGAAGGCCTTCATCAGCGATTCGAAATATTCCTTGCCGCCGACTTCGCGCATATATTTGGTCGAGAAGTTGGCGTGCATGCCCGAGCCGTTCCAGTCGGTATCGCCGAGCGGCTTGCAGTGGAACTCGATGTCGACGCCGTATTTTTCGGTGAGCCGCAGCATCAGATAGCGGGCCATCCACATCTGGTCGGCGGCGGTCTTCGAGCCCTTGCCGAAAATCTGGAATTCCCACTGGCCTTTCGCCACTTCGGCATTGATGCCTTCGTGGTTGATGCCGGCGGCAAGGCAGAGGTCGAGATGCTCCTCGACCATCTTGCGGGCGGTGTCGCCGACATTCTTATAGCCGACGCCGGTATAGTAGGGGCCCTGCGGCGCCGGATAGCCGCTAGTCGGGAAGCCGAGCGGGCGGCCGTCCTTATAGAAGAAGTATTCCTGCTCGAAGCCAAACCAGGCGCCGGAATCGTCGAGAATGGTGGCGCGCTTGTTCGAGGGATGCGCGGTCTTGCCGTCCGGCATCATCACTTCGCACATGACGAGAGCGCCGTTGGTGCGCGCAGCGTCGGGGTAGACCGCAACCGGCTTGAGCACGCAATCGGAGTTCGAGCCTTCCGCCTGCAGCGTCGAAGAGCCGTCGAAGCCCCAGAGCGGGAGTTGTTCGAGGGTGGGAAACGAATCGAAGTCTTTGAGCTGCGTTTTGCCGCGCAGGTTTGGCACCGGCGTATAGCCGTCGAGCCAAATATACTCGAGCCTGTATTTGGTCATCATTCTCTCTCTTGCGCTGATGCGCGCGAGATGCCGAGCGCATGTGTAAGGATGTGCCGAAGCGTGCGCAGCCGCCAAAAAGGCGCCCGGCCGCCGCCTCCCGCGCAATTCAAGCATTTAATGTGCCAGTCGGCCCCTTGATCGCGATGCAGCATGAAGTCCGCGTCAATCCGCGGGCAAATCACTGAGGGTTATTTGCAGCACGAATAAGCAAAAAAGGCCGTGCACATATTGTAGTCATGCGCCGATTTTATGTGAGGCATTCCGAGCAAAAATCGAGCAAAGCATTATATTAATGACCCGAGAGCAGAATCACTCAATTGCACGCGCGGCGGAAGGGCATGATCCCGAAAAGTGGAAACCGGTTTTCGGAAACGATCATGCTCAAGTGGAATATCCAAGGCGCGCGCCGACCGAAGGAGCCGAAAATGTCGACGAGTATGTCTCGTGCATCGGCGACGATCTACACGTTCCCGCCGAGGGGCCGTTACGCAATTCGTGAGCAGGAAGTTTCCGCGGCCGAGCGCGCGTTGCCGCGCGGTGTGAAGCTGTCGTCAGGCAGCGGCTGGTATCACGAAGAGGCCATTCAAGCCGCGCGCGAGAGCGAGCAGGGGCGGAAGAATTAAGACCTGCGACGTGCATGACAAGCCGGTATCGGCCTCGGTGCTGGGCAACATCGAGCGCGCGGCTTCGGCCACCAACGAACCGCAGCGAATAAGTGCGGTTTTTGCGGTCCCTCGCAGCATCAGCAAACGAGGCGATCGCTATCTGCGCAGCCTGTTCACGACCGGCGTTGGGCGCCGTCAACGATGTAATGGGTTTCGTTCCCCATATCAGGCCCCCTAAGGACTTACAGATCGAGAAAATTGGTCGGAGTGATAGGATTTGAACCTACGACCCCCTCGTCCCGAACGAGGTAGGATGCGCGAGCATACTTGAAAAATCAGCGTTTTTCGTTTGCTTCGCCCGCGTTTGTTCTTCCTTAGTCCGCTC
>JBAUCK010000385.1:0-1576 GCA_049677525.1 Xanthobacteraceae bacterium | reverse complement strand
GTGCCGTCGGTGACGCGACAGCCGGCGATGTTGCCCACCTTCGAAACCTTGAAGACTTCGAGGATCGTGGCATTGCCGAGCATAGTCTCGCGCAATGTCGGCGCGAGGAGACCCGACATCGCCTTTTTCACGTCATCGACGAGATTGTAGATGATGTCGTAATACCGAATCTCGATGCCGGCGGCTTCGGCGGCCTCGCGCGCTTCCTTGTGCGCGCGGACATTAAAGCCGATGACGGCCGCGCCCGAGGCTTCCGCCAGCGTGACGTCGGATTCGGTGATGCCGCCGGCGCCCGCGTAAATCACCCGCGCGCCGACTTCGTCGGTGCCGAGCTTATCGAGCGCGCCGAGGATCGCTTCGATCGAGCCCTGCACGTCGCCTTTGATCAGCAGCGGGAATTCCTTGCGGCCCGACGTCTTGAGCTGATTCATCATCTGCTCGAGCGAGCCGCGCATGCCGGTTTGCCGCGCCGCCATTTTTTCGCGCTTCTGACGCTTGCGGTAATCGGTGATTTCTCTGGCGCGGGCTTCGGAATTGACGACTGCAAGCCGGTCGCCGGCTTCCGGCGTGCCGTTGAAGCCCAGAACTTCGACCGGCATCGACGGTCCGGCCGCGACAACGGAATGGCCGGTATCCGACATCAGCGCGCGAACGCGGCCCCATTCGGTGCCGGCCACGACGATATCGCCGGGCTTCAAGGTGCCGCGCTGAACCAGCACGGTGGCGACCGGGCCGCGGCCGCGGTCAAGCCGTGCCTCGATAACGGTGCCCTCGGCCGCGCGGTTCGGATTGGCCTTTAATTCCAGCACTTCCGACTGCAACGCGATGATGTCGAGCAGCTTGTCAAGATTGGTCTTTTCCTTGGCCGACACCTCGATTTCGAGCACGTCGCCGCCGAGCGACTCGACCTGGATCTCATGCTGCAGCAGTTCCGTGCGCACGCGCTCGGGCTTGGCGTCGGCTTTGTCGATCTTGTTGACGGCGACGATGATCGGGACTTTCGCCGCCTTGGCGTGCTGCATCGCTTCGACGGTCTGCGGCATGACGCCGTCGTCGGCGGCGACGACCAGCACGACGATGTCGGTGATCTTGGCGCCGCGGGCGCGCATCGCGGTGAAGGCGGCATGGCCGGGCGTATCGATGAAGGTGATGCGTCCGCCGGACGGCGAGGTCACCTGATAGGCGCCGATATGTTGGGTAATGCCGCCGGCCTCACCGGCCGCGACTTCGGTCGAGCGGACGGCGTCGAGCAGCGACGTCTTGCCGTGGTCGACATGGCCCATGATGGTGACGACGGGCGCGCGCGACAGCAAGCTCGCCGGATCGTCCGGCGCATCGAACATGCCTTCTTCGACGTCCGACTCGGCGACGCGGCGCACGGTATGGCCGAACTCCTCGGCAATGAGCTGCGCGGTGTCGGCGTCGATCGTGTCGGTGATTTTCGCCATATGGCCTTGCTGCATCAGGATGCGGATCACGTCGACGCCGCGCTCGGCCATGCGGTTGGCCAATTCCTGAATGGTGATCGTTTCCGGAACCGTGACTTCGCGCGCGATTTTTTCCTTCGGCTCGTCGC
>JBAUCK010000384.1:0-9273 GCA_049677525.1 Xanthobacteraceae bacterium | reverse complement strand
GCGTGCGGCCTTCGCGCAGCGGCACGCGGGTGAGCCCGCGCTTGGCCGCGTCCGTTGCCTTGCGGATCGCTTCGGGCACTTCGCGCGCCTTGCCGTGGCCGAAGCCGACGCGGCCCTTCTGATCGCCGACGACGACGAGCGCCGCGAAGCCGAACCGGCGTCCGCCCTTCACCACTTTGGCGACGCGGTTGATGTGCACGAGCTTGTCGACGAACTCGCTGTCGCGCTCATCGTTTCTTCGCTCGCGGGGTTCACGTGCCATATTTGTCTGCCTTGTTGT
The DNA here is from genome assembly GCA_049677525.1 of Xanthobacteraceae bacterium. Taxonomy (GTDB): domain Bacteria; phylum Pseudomonadota; class Alphaproteobacteria; order Rhizobiales; family Xanthobacteraceae; genus BOG-931. The sequence goes on along the minus strand of JBAUCK010000384.1, from coordinate 8,993 downwards.
CGATCTATCGCTGTTTCATGGTTAGAAATTCAGTCCGCCCTCACGGGCGGCCTCGGCCAACGCCCTGACCCGGCCGTGGTAGAGATAGCTGCCACGGTCGAAAATGACGTCCTTGATGCCCTTCTGCTGGGCACGCTCGGCGATCAGCTTGCCGACGACCTTCGCCGCATCGACGCTGGCGCCGGTCTTCAGGCCCTCGCGCTGCCCCTTCTCGATCGAAGACGCCGCGACGAGCGTGACGCCCTGATCGTCGTCGATCACCTGCGCATAGATGTGCTTCGACGAGCGGTGCACGGACAGCCGCTTGCGCGTGCCGGCCGCCATCCGCAAAACGCCGCGGACGCGCCCCTTGCGCCGCATGATCCTGTCATTGAGTCTGGTCATCGCGGGCTCCGTTACTTCTTCTTGCCTTCCTTACGGAAGATTCGCTCGTCGGAATATTTGATGCCTTTGCCCTTATAGGGCTCCGGCGGGCGATATTCGCGGATCTCGGCGGCAACCTGGCCGACCTTCTGGCGATCGGACCCGGTGATCACGATTTCGACCGGCTTCGGCGTGGCAATGGTGATGCCTTCCGGGATCGGATAGACGACGTCGTGGCTGTAGCCGAGCGCGAGCTGCAGGTTCTTGCCCTGCACCGCGGCGCGATAGCCGACGCCGTTGATCTCGAGCTTGCGCTCGAAACCCTTGGTGACGCCCGAGATCAGGTTGGAGATCAGCGTTCGCGACGTGCCCCATTGCGAGAGCGCGCGCTTGGTTTCGAAACGCGGATCGACCTTGATCGCGCCGCCCTCGAGCTTGATCGCAACGTCGCCGTGCAGCGCCACCGACAGCGCGCCCTTGGGACCTTTGACCTTCACGGTCTGGCCCTCGACATTGGCGGTGACGCCGGACGGCACCGCGATTGGTTTTTTGCCGATACGAGACATTAGAACACCGTGCACAGGATTTCGCCGCCGACATTGGCGTCGCGGGCGTCGTGGTCGGCCATAACGCCTTTCGGCGTCGAAACGATGGTCACGCCGAGGCCGTTATTGATCCGCGGCATGTTCCTGACCGAGGTGTAGACGCGGCGGCCGGGCTTGGACACCCGCTCGATTTCGCGGATCACCGGCGCGCCATCGAAATATTTCAGCTCGATCTCGAGCTCCGAACGGCCGTCTTTTTCGACCACGGCATAGCCGCGGATATAGCCTTCGTTCTTGAGCACTTCGAGCAGGCTTTCGCGCAGCTTCGAGCCCGGGCTCGAAACCTTGGATTTGTTGCGCATCTGCGCGTTGCGGATGCGGGTCAACAGATCGCCGACGGGATCGTTCATGGGCATGGTGCGATCCTCCTTACCAGCTCGACTTCACGAGGCCCGGGATCAGCCCTTTCGAGCCGAGCTCGCGGAGCGCGATGCGCGACAGCTTGTGCTTGCGGTAGTAGGCGCGCGGCCGGCCGGTCAGTTCGCAGCGGTTGCGGATGCGGGTCGCCGATGAATTGCGCGGCAATTCGGCAAGCTTCAAGGTCGCCGCGAAGCGTTCCTCGACGGGCTTCGACCTGTCGTCGACGATCGCCTTGAGCCGCGCCCGCCGGCCGGAAAACTTCTTCGACATCCGGCGGCGCCGGTTGTTCTTCTCGATCGAGCTCTTCTTCGCCATTTCGTGCTCCTAATGTCCCGCGTCTGAGGTCCTTACGGCCTCACTGCCGGAACGGAAAATTGAACGCCGTCAACAAAGCGCGCGCTTCGTCGTCGGTACGCGCGGTGGTGCAGACCGTGATGTCCATGCCCCACACGTCGGAAACCTTGTCGTAGTCGATCTCGGGGAACACGATGTGCTCCTTGATACCGAGCGAATAATTGCCGCGGCCATCAAAGCTCTTCGGATTGAGCCCACGGAAGTCGCGTACGCGTGGCAGCGCGATATTGATGAGGCGGTCGAGGAACTCGTACATCCGCGCTTTACGCAGCGTCACCTTGCAGCCGATCGCCTGGCCGTCGCGCAGCTTGTAGGTGGCGATCGACTTGCGCGAGCGGGTGATGACCGGCTTCTGGCCAGCGATCATCGCCAGATCGGCCGCGGCATTGTCGACCTTCTTGCGGTCGGCGACGCCTTCGCCGATGCCCATATTGATGACGACCTTGTCGAGCACCGGAATCTGGAAGCGGTTCTTGAAGCCGAACTGCTCGCCGATCTTCTTGCGGATAGTCTCGTCGAACTCGACCTTGAGCCGCGCCGGAACACGCTCCTCCGGAGCGCGCGGCGCAGCCGGCTTACCGGCCCCCGCCGCGGCCTTGTCGCTCCGCGCCTGCTTCGCCGCTTTCTTGTCGTCCTTACCGGCCTTGGCCATCTGCTCGGCGGTCTGCGGCCGCGACGCCTGCTGTTCCGACTTGCCCTTGTCCGACTTGCCTTTGGCCGGCTTTCCTTGGGCTTTGGCTTTCTTCTCGTCCGTATCAGCCATCGATCTCGACTCCCGAGCGCTTGGCGACGCGCACTTTCTTGCGCTCCTCGCCCTTGCCCACGATTTTGAATCCGACCCGCGTCGGTTTGCCGTCCTTCGGATCGGTCAGTGCCACGTTCGACAGATGGATCGGCGCCTCTTTGGAAATGATGCCGCCTTCCTGCGTCGCGCTCTGGCGCTGGTGACGCTTGACGACATTGACGCCGCGCACCAGCACGCGATGTTCGTCGCGGCGCATTTCCAGCACCTCGCCGCTCCTGCCCTTGTCGCGTCCCGTGATGACGACGACCGTGTCGCCCTTTTTGATCTTGGCGGCCATCACAGCACCTCGGGGGCGAGCGAGATGATCTTCATGTGGTTCTTCGCCCGCAGCTCGCGCGGCACCGGGCCGAAGATGCGGGTGCCGACCGGCTCCATCTGCGGATTGATCAACACCGCGGCATTGCGGTCGAAACGGATGATCGAGCCGTCGGCGCGCTTGATGTCCTTGGCGATCCGCACGATCACCGCCTTCATCACGTCGCCTTTTTTGACGCGGCCGCGCGGGATCGCCTCCTTCACCGAGACGACGATGACGTCGCCGATGGTGGCGTATTTGCGCTTACTGCCGCCCAGCACCTTGATGCACATGACGCGACGCGCGCCGGAATTATCCGCCACGTCCAGATTGGTTTGCATCTGGATCATGGGTTACCCCACTTGTTGTATTCCATAACGATCACGACGCTTTCTTCTTCTCGCCCCGCACCACGGCCCAACGCTTGAGCTTGGAGATCGGGCGGTGCTCTTCGATCCACACGATGTCGCCGACTTTGAATTCATTCTTCTCGTCGTGCGCGTAATATTTCTTCGAGCTGCGCACCGTCTTCTTGAACAGCGAATGGGTGTAGCGGCGCTCGACCTTCACGACGAGGGTCTTGGCTTGCTTGTCGCTCACCACAACGCCCTGCAGAGTACGCTTTGGCATATCGGTCCTCTTAACTCTTCGCCGTGGCTTTTGGCGCAGTGGCTTTTGACGCAGCGGCTTTTGGCGAGCCTGGGTGCTTGCCGCGCGCAATGGTCTTGAGCCGCGCGATATCGCGCCGCACCTCGCGCACGCGCGCGGTGTTCTCCAACTGGCCGCTGGCGCGCTGGAAGCGCAGGTTGAAGTGCTCCTTCTTCAGCTTGAGCACTTCGTCGTCGATCTGATCGATCGTCATCGCTCTGATATCGGCCGCTTTCATATTCTTACTCGCTGATCCGTTCGACGAAACGCGTCTTGATCGGCAATTTGGCCGCCGCAAGCGCCAGCGCCTCCTTGGCGATCTGAATCGGAACGCCGTCGATTTCGAACAAAATCCGGCCGGGCTTCACCCGCGCCACCCACAATTCCGGCGCGCCCTTGCCCGAGCCCATACGGACTTCGAGCGGCTTCTTCGACACCGGCACGTCCGGAAACAACCGGATCCAGACCCGGCCGGCGCGCTTCATGTGTCGCGTCAGTGCCCGCCGCGCCGCCTCGATCTGGCGCGCGGTCACGCGTTCAGGCTCGAGCGCCTTGAGCCCGAACTGGCCGAACGCAAGGTCGACGCAGCTGGTGGCGACGCCCTTGATGCGGCCCTTATGCGCCTTGCGGAATTTGGTGCGGACTGGTTGCAGCATGTCTCTGTGCTTTCTTCTTCATTCACCCGTTACGCCGCATCCCGGCGCGGCCGACCGGCTTCGCCTTCGGCCATGCGTCTGTCCTGCGCCATCGGGTCGTGTTCCATGATCTCGCCTTTGAAGATCCAGACCTTCACGCCGCAGGTGCCGTAGGTGGTGAAGGCGGTGGCGACGCCGTAATCGACATCGGCGCGCAGTGTATGCAGCGGCACGCGGCCCTCGCGGTACCATTCCATGCGGGCGATTTCAGCGCCGCCGAGACGGCCCGAGCAATTGATGCGAATGCCCCCGGCGCCGAGCCGCATCGCCGACTGCACGGCGCGCTTCATGGCGCGGCGGAACGCGACGCGGCGCTCGAGCTGCTGCGCGATCGATTCGGCGACCAGCTGGGCATCGAGCTCCGGCTTACGGATCTCGACGATATTGATGACGACGTCGCTGTCGGTGACGGCGGCGACCTTCCTGCGCAGCTTTTCGATATCGGCGCCCTTCTTGCCGATGACGACACCCGGGCGCGCCGACTGGATGGTGACGCGGCACTTCTTGTGCGGGCGCTCGATCACGATCTTAGACACCGCGGCCTGCTTGAGCTCGGCCATCAAGATCTTGCGGATCTTCATGTCCTCGTGCAGCAGCGAACCGTAGCTGGACTTGCCGGCGTACCAGCGCGAATCCCAGGTGCGGTTGATGCCGAGGCGAAGCCCGACCGGATTGACCTTCTGACCCATAGTTCTTCTCCCGACCGTCCTCTTTAAGCCTGTGCCTGCGCTTCGACTTCGCGCACCACGATGGTGAGATGCGAGAACGGCTTCAAAATTGCTCCCGAGCGGCCACGGGCGCGCGGCGAGAACCGCTTCATCACCAACGCCTTGCCGACATGGGCCTCGGCGACGATCAGATCGTCGACATCAAGGTCGTGATTGTTTTCCGCATTCGCGATCGCGGACTCGAGACACTTGCGCACATCGCGCGCGATGCGCTTGCGCGAGAATTCCAGTTCGGCGAGCGCCGTCGCGACCTTCTTGCCGCGAATGAGCTGGGCGAGAAGGTTGAGCTTCTGCGGGCTGATCCGCAGCGTGCGCGCCACCGCCTTGGCCTCGTTGTCGGCGAGATCGCGATCGCGTTTTTTCTTGCTCATGAATGTCTCCCGAAGCCTTACGAGCCGGATGCCGCAGCCGGCGCCGCCGCCCCACCGGTGCTGCGCTTGGCTTTGCGATCCGACGAATGGCCGTAGAACGACCGCGTCGGGGCGAATTCACCGAATTTGTGCCCAACCATTTCCTCGGTGACGATCACCGGGATGTGCTTCTGGCCGTTATAGACGCCGAAGCTCAGGCCAACGAATTGCGGCAGGATCGTCGAACGCCGCGACCAGATGCGGATCAGGTCGTGACGTCCGGACGAGCGCGCGGCATCCGCCTTTTTCAGCAGATAACCGTCGACAAACGGACCCTTCCAGATTGAACGCGTCATGATCGCTCCTAACCCTTCTTCTTGCGCGCGTGGCGGCTCACCATGATGAACTTCGCCGTCGACTTGTTCTTGCGCGTCTTCATGCCCTTGGTCGGCTTGCCCCATGGCGACACCGGATGCCGGCCGCCGCGGGTGCGGCCGCCGAGCGGATGATCGACCGGGTTCATGGTCTCGCCGCGGACGTGGCCGCGCCAACCCAGCCAGCGATTACGGCCGGCCTTGCCGATCGAGACGTTCATATTGTCGGGATTCGACACCGCGCCGACACTGGCGAGGCAGCGGCCGTTGACCAGGCGCTGCTCGCCGGAATTCAGCCGCAGGATGACATATTCGCCGTCGCGGCCGACGATCTGCGCATAGGTGCCGGCGGAACGGGCGATCTGGCCGCCCTTGCCGATCTTGATCTCGATATTGTGGACGATGGTGCCGACCGGAATGTTCGCGATCGGCATCGCATTGCCCGGCTTCACGTCGACATGCTCGCCGGCGACGATGCGGTCGCCCGCGGCAAGCCGCTGCGGCGCCAGAATATAGGCGAGCTCGCCGTCTTCGTATTTGACCAGCGCGATGAACGCGGTGCGGTTCGGATCATATTCGATCCGCTCGACCTTGGCCGGCATGTCGAACTTGCGGCGCTTGAAGTCGACCTTGCGGTAGGCCTGCTTGTGGCCGCCGCCGCGGAAGCGCGAGGTAATGTGGCCGTTATTGTTGCGGCCGCCAGACGACATCTTACCCTCGGTCAACGCCTTGACCGGCTTGCCGCGATGCAGACCCGCGCGATCGACCAGCACCAGTTGGCGCTGACCGGGCGTGGTCGGATTGTATTTCTTTAATGCCATCGCCCGCTCCTTACAGTCCCGTGGTGACGTCGATCGTCTGGCCCTCTTCGAGGGTCACGATCGCACGCTTGGTGTCGGACTGCTGGCCCAAACGGCCTTTGAATACTTTCCATTTGCCGCGACGGCGCAGCGTGTTCACGCTCTTGACCTTGACGTCGAACAGCTTCTCCACCGCTTCCTTGATCTGCGGCTTGGTCGCAGTCATGGCGACCTTGAACACGACCTTGTTGTGTTCGGAGGCGTTGGTGGCCTTTTCGGTGATGAGCGGCGCGACGATGACGTCGTAGTGGCGCGGATCGGTGGTCGTCATTTGAATCGCGCCTCCAGTGCATCGACGGCGGCGCGCGTGAGCACGAGCTTATGCCGCCGCATGATGTCGTAGACGTTGATGCCGGCGACCGGCAGTACGTCGATATTGGGAATGTTGCGCGCCGCGCTGCGAACGTCGGCGGAGACCTCGGCGCCGTCGATGAACAGCGCATTAGACACGCCGAGCTTGTCGAACTGGCCGCGCAGCGCCTTGGTCTTGGCTTCCTTAACGGAGAGCGCATCGATGACGAGGATACCGCCGTCTTTTGCCTTCGCCGACAAAGCGTGACGCAGCGCGAGCGCGCGGACTTTCTTCGGCAGGCCGATCTCATGACTGCGGGTATGGGGGCCGAACGAACGGCCGCCGCCGCGGAACAGATTGACCCGCGCCGAGCCGTGACGGGCGGACCCGGTACCCTTCTGTCGGTACATCTTCTTACCGGTGCGGTGCACGTCGGCGCGGTTCTGCACTTCATGGGTGCCGCGCTGGCGCTTGGCGAGTTGCCATACGACGCAGCGATGAATGATATCGGCGCGCGGCTCGAGCCCGAAAATGGCGTCGGACAAGGTGACCGAGCCGGCCGCTTTGCCGTCGAGGGAGGTGACTTTGAGTTCCATCACGCGCCCCCCCCTTGGCTCGCCGGAGCATCCGAACCGGCCGGCGCGTCCTGACCGACCGAGACCGGCGCGGTCGATTCGTTGTCGGCAAGCTTGAACTTGCCCGGCTTCGGCAGATTGGCCGGCGGCTTCTTCTTCACCGCATCGCGCACCGTGATCCAGCCGCCATTGACGCCGGGAACGGCGCCTTCGACCAGAATGAGGCCGCGCGCGACATCGGTCTGGCGCACCTTCAGGTTGAGCGTAGTCACACGGTCGACGCCGAGATGACCAGGCATCTTCTTGTTCTTGAAGGTCTTGCCGGGATCCTGGCGGCCACCGGTCGAGCCGATCGAGCGGTGCGAGATCGACACGCCGTGGGAGGCGCGCAGACCGGCGAAATTCCAGCGCTTCATGCCGCCGGCAAAGCCCTTGCCGGTTGAAATGCCGGTGACGTCGACGAACTGGCCGACAACAAAGTGGTCAGCTGTGATTTCGGCGCCGATCGGGATCAGCGCGTCCTCGGTGACGCGGAATTCCGCAAGCTTGCGCTTGGGCTCGACTTTGGCGACGGCAAAATGACCGCGATCGGCCCTGGTCGTGCCCTGTACCTTGCGCTGGCCAGAGCCGACCTGCAGCGCGACATAGCCGTTCTTCTCTTTGGTGCGGTGGCCCACCACCTGGCAATTGCCGAGCCGCAACACCGTAACCGGCACATGCTCGCCGGTCTCGGTGAAGAGACGCGTCATCCCGACCTTTTGGGCAAGAACCCCGGAACGCATTTCTCTCTTCTCCAAACCTTAGAGCTTGATCTCGACGTCGACGCCGGCGGCGAGATCGAGTTTCATCAGGGCGTCAACCGTCTGCGGCGTCGGATCGACGATGTCGAGCAGGCGCTTATGCGTGCGCATTTCGAACTGTTCCCGGCTCTTCTTGTCGACATGCGGCGAGCGATTGACGGTGAATTTCTCGATCTTGGTCGGCAGCGGAATGGGTCCGCGCACCTGCGCGCCGGTGCGCTTCGCCGTATTGACGATCTCGCGCGTCGACGCATCGAGGATGCGGTGATCGAACGCCTTGAGCCGGATTCTTATGTTCTGACCGTTCATGATACCGCTCTTGAAAAGAGGATGCCCCGCTTACGCGGGGCATGACACTTATTCGACGATGCTCGCCACCACGCCGGCGCCGACGGTGCGACCGCCCTCGCGAATGGCGAAGCGCAGTTTCTCTTCCATGGCGATCGGCACGATCAGGGTGACTTCCATGGCGATGTTGTCGCCCGGCATCACCATCTCGGTGCCTTCCGGCAGGGTCACCACGCCGGTCACGTCCGTGGTACGGAAATAGAATTGCGGCCGGTAGTTGGTGAAGAACGGCGTGTGGCGCCCGCCCTCCTCCTTGGTGAGGATGTAGGCCTCGGCCTTGAACTTGGTGTGCGGCTTCACCGAACCCGGCTTGCACAGCACCTGGCCGCGCTCGACCTCTTCGCGCTTGGTGCCGCGCAGCAGGCAGCCGACATTGTCGCCGGCCTCGCCCTGGTCGAGCAGCTTGCGGAACATTTCGACGCCGGTGACGACGGTCTTGACCGTCGGCTTGATGCCGACGATCTCGACTTCCTCGCCGACCTTGATGATGCCGCGCTCGATGCGGCCGGTGCACACCGTGCCGCGGCCGGAGATCGAGAAC
>JBAUCK010000383.1:0-11755 GCA_049677525.1 Xanthobacteraceae bacterium | reverse complement strand
AGCTACAATTGATGGGCTTGGTAGCTCGTCCAGATATTCTTGGAATACTCGGGACTCATCATGGGAGCCCTGGGAGTCGTAGTGGGCAGCCTCGATAATCGCCTCAGCTTGCCCTCGTAGTTGTGGTCGGAAAACCTGCCGATAGTGTTCCAGCGATTCGAAGGCTTTGTAGGAACGCACCGTTGCGTTCGCGATCATTTTATCCAAGCCATCCTGGAACGCCATGGATCGCTCAAGTGCGGCATTGTGAGTGATCTCTTGCGCCGTCCATGTGACGGCGTGATCCACCTCAGGGATTGTGCTGACGAATTTATCCTCAAGCCGTATTAAGCCTCCAATGTCGGATGGCTGTTGTATTGTCGCTTCTGCTTCCCTTTCTACCTGTGTTTCCTGTCGGGACTGCTGTAGTTCAAGTCGTTTTGTCTGGAACTCCAGGCTCTTTTGCGACCATCGCTCGACTGCAAGTGCCTTGTGCCAGTTGCCGCGCTTGATCTGCCAGGCGTCGTTGACCATCTCCATCACCAGGTTCAGCTCGAAGAAGTCCTGCGGAGCGAAGCAACCGATCAACTGGTCTCGCATACCTTCATAGTGGGCGATATTTTCCGATCGATAAATCGGCGGAAGTCCAAAGATCGGCAAGAAGGCCGCGACCTCGAATTGTGGCTTCTTTCGTTCATTTTCTGCGCTCATGTTTTTCTCCATATTGTTTGAGCGGTGTACTTATAGTCGGAAGGCGTGGTTCGACCGACGCGGCGTCAAGCCCGTTTCAATCCATCTCGTCGGGTAAGCGTTCAGCCCAGACGACACCCGGCACACTCTGGGGGCTGACCAGAGGGCTGAGGGCGAACTTCGATTAATGCACTTCGGGTGCGCTGGCGGCGATTGCCTTTATCGGGCGTCCTTCAGGACGCGGGCAATAATCGGCCGCATATCAAGATCGACATCTTCGGCCCAGAGGCCGGCCGATCGAACCACGTTGTTTCTATTTGCGTCGGATCACACACGGGGTGTCACCCGTATCTTATGGTTCACCTCTCTTTGTTCGTTTGGTTATTTCAAGTGCGGTCGGCGGCAAGTCCGGAGCGTTGGCGCGGTCTCCTCTAGATATAAATCCTGGAATCAAAACATCGCGTTAATGCGATGTGCGCTTCGTCAGTTTCTCGTCGATTGTTGTTTTAGGCGCTATGCACATCGAAGCGGGTGCAATCATCGCGCTCGATCATACTGCGATAAAAAACTGAATCGATCATAAACGTTCTGATGCGCGGATCTATCTTCGGCGTCGCTACATAAGTGTGGTGCGATTATTTTCAAGCCCCGCACCAGAAATTGATAGCGATATTGTCGTGGAGTGTTGTTTTTGCATCGCGTCACGCGTGACGCTCACGGCGCTAGTTAGTGGTACCACAGCAATGCAATTAAATGCATATGTGGTCATGCCGCGGGCGGCGCACTGCGCCATCATCTTGCGTCATTGACGACACGATATTGGACGGTCATTGGTCTCGCTGACACTCGATCGATGCTCGGTGTCCCGGCCAAGACCTCCGCGTCATCGACGACATCTTATCCCGCAACAGCCTGGAACGCCGCGCAGTGTGACGCGTAACCGGTGAGCCGCCGGCGGCGCGACCGATGTATCGGACGTCGTGTGTCGATTCGTACTTTGGATCTTGTGCAATCATACGTAGATATTAATAACAACATCAACCATGACGAGCAGCTTTACAAAACGAACTTCCGCTAGATCGGCTTGACGACGCGGATGTGCACCTCGTGCAATTGCTTCTGCGTCGCTTCCGACGGCGCGCCCATCATCAAGTCTTCGGCGCGCTGGTTCATCGGGAACAGCACCACTTCGCGCAGGTTCTCTTCGCCGCACAGCAGCATGACGATACGGTCGATGCCGGGCGCGATGCCGCCATGCGGCGGGGCGCCGAGCGAGAGCGCATGCAGCATGCCGCCGAATTTCTCTTCGAGAACGCTTTCGTCGTAGCCGGCGATAGCAAAAGCCTTCTTCATCACTTCCGGGCGGTGATTTCGGATGGCGCCGGATGACAGTTCGATGCCGTTGCAGACGATGTCGTATTGAATGGCCTTGATTGATAGAATCCTGTCGCGATCGTTCGGATCGAGCGCGAGAAACTCATCGATCGGTAAATTCGGCATTGAGAATGGGTTGTGGGAAAACTCAATTTTCTTTTCGACGGGATCCCAACCGTACATTGGAAAATCAACAATCCAACACAGCTCAAACCGATCCTTATCGACAAGACCGAGTTCGTTTCCAATTTTGTTCCGCGCTATGCCTGCAAAACTAATGAAGTCCACGTCTTTTCCACCACAAAAGAAAAGCGCGTCTCCATCTTTAAGACCGAACCGTGCGCGAAGCTGTTCCGTCTTCTCGGAACCAAGATTATTAGCTACAGGGCCGCGGCCAACAACGTTTCCATTTTCAAGCGCATACTGGATGTAGGCCATTCCTGGCTGGCCCTCACCCTGCGCCCAGGAATTCATGCGGTCGCAGAAGGCGCGCGACCCGCCGCCCGATGCGGGGATCGCCCACACCTTCTTGCCAGAACCCTGCTCAAGGAGACGCGCGAATATCTTAAAGCCGGAATCGCGGAATATTTCCGAGACGTCATCCATCTCGATCGGATTGCGTAGATCGGGTTTGTCTGTGCCGTACTTTTGGATCGCGTCATCGTACAGAATGTGACGGAATTTCTGCGTCACCGGCTTGCCGTTGGAAAATTCCTCGAACACGCCGCGCATCACCGGCTCGACGGCGTCGAACACGTCCTGCTGCGTGACAAAGCTCATCTCGAGATCGAGCTGATAGAACTCGCCCGGCGAGCGGTCGGCGCGCGCATCCTCATCGCGAAAGCACGGCGCGATCTGGAAATAGCGGTCGAAGCCCGACACCATGATCAGCTGCTTGAACTGCTGCGGCGCCTGCGGCAGCGCGTAGAACTTGCCCGGATGAATGCGCGACGGCACGAGATAATCGCGCGCACCTTCCGGCGACGAGGCGGTCAGGATCGGCGTCTGGAATTCGAAGAAGCCCTGCTCCTTCATGCGCCGGCGGACCGAGTCGATGACCGCGCCGCGCGTCATGATATTCTGGTGCAGGCGGTCGCGGCGCAAATCGAGGAAGCGGTATTTGAGCCGGGTTTCCTCGGGATATTCCTGGTCGCCGAACACCGGCATCGGTAGATCGCCGGCCGGCCCCAGCACCTCGATTTCGCTGATATAGACCTCGACCGCGCCGGTCGGCAGTTCGAGGTTTTCCGTGCCACCAGGCCGCCGCCGCACCTTGCCGTCAACCCGCATCACCCATTCCGCGCGCAGCGTCTCGGCCACTTTGAAGGCCGGGCTGTCGGGGTCGGCCACCACCTGGGTCAGGCCATAATGGTCGCGCAGGTCGATAAACAGCACGCCGCCGTGGTCGCGGATACGATGGCACCAGCCGGACAGCCGGGCCTCGATGCCGATGTCGCCCTCTCGGAGCGCGCCGCAGGTGTGAGTGCGGTAGCGATGCATGCTCAATTCCGCCAATGCTGGGAAAAGCCGGCGCACAACCGCATGCGTCGCGCCGAATTGTCAAGCGGGACCGCGACCAAGGCCCGACAGAGCCCCCGCCTCGACAGGCCAGCGCCTATCTGCACAACTGCGGCGGCAGGGAACCTTCATGCCACCGAAGATCAAGGCCGCGGAAACGGCACAAGTCATGACGGCAGCCGAAACCGTGGTCGCGACCCTGATCGGCCACGGCCTCGATACCATTTATGCTCTCCCCGGCGCCCAGAACGACCTCCTGTTCGAGGCCCTGTTCAAATTCTCCGACCGGCTCCGCACCGTTCATACCCGCCACGAGCAAGGCGCCGCCTATATGGCGCTCGGGGCGGCGCTCGCGACCGGCAAGCCGCAGGCCTATGCCGTCGTCCCCGGCCCCGGTTTTCTGAATTCCTCGGCCGCCTTGCTGACGGCCTATTCGATGAATGCACAGGTCCTGGCGCTGATCGGGCAAATTCCGTCCGCCGATATCGGCAAGGGGTTCGGCCATCTGCACGAGATCCGCGACCAGACCGGCATCATCTCGCGCCTCGTCGACCACACCGCGCTGATCCGCAAGCCCGACCAGGCCTCGCGCCTGACAGCGCAGCTCCTGCGCGCGACGCACACCGGCCGGCCCGGCCCCGCCGCACTCGAATGCGCCATCGATGTCTGGGGCAAGTCCAGCTCCGTGACATTGCAGGCGCCGCTGCCGGTTGCGCCGACCGAGATCGATATCGGCGCGGTGCGCCGCGCCGCCAAGCTGCTTGGCGCGGCAAAGCGGCCGCTGATCATTTGCGGCGGCGGCGCGCAAGATGCGTCGGCCGAAGTCACCGCACTGTCCGCCATGCTGCAGGCGCCGGTGCTTAGCTATCGGCGCGGCCGCGGCGTGCTCGACAGCCGCGATCCGCTGAGCGTCACTTTGCCGCTCGGCCGCGATCTGTGGGGCGACGCCGATGTCGTGCTCGCGGTCGGCACCCGGCTCCTGATCCAGTTTTCGCAATGGGGCATCGACAAAGAGCTCGCGATCATCCGCGTCGACGCCGATCCGTCGGAACATAATCGCCGGCACCGGCCGGCGGTGGCGCTGACCGGCGAAGCCAAACCCATACTCCAGGCGTTGCTCACCGAATTGCCGGCGCACAATGCCAAGCGCCCGTCACGGGCGGCCGAAATGCAGAAGCGCCAGGCGCGGTGGCGCAAGCGCCTGGAAAAGCTCGATCCGCAAATAAGCTATCTGGATGCCATTCGCGCCGAACTGCCCGAGGACGGGATATTCGTCGATGAAGTCACACAAATGGGCTTCGCGTCGCGTTTGCTGTTTCCGGTCTATAAACCGCGCACGTTCATTTCGCCCGGCTATCAGGACAATCTCGGCTGGGGCTTTGCCACCGCGCTCGGGGTGCAGCATGCACGGCCCGATGTACCGGTGGTGGCGATTTCCGGCGATGGCGGCTTCATGTTCACGGCGAACGAGCTTGCCACCGCGATGCGGCATCGCATCCCGCTGGTGACAGTGCTGTTCAATGACGGCGCCTTCGGCAATGTGCGGCGCGTCCAGCAGGAACGCTTCGGTAACCGGCTGATCGCCAGCGATCTCGCCAATCCCGATTTCGTCGCCTTTGCCAAAAGCTTCGGCGCCGAAGCAAGCCGGGTGCAAAGCCCCAGCGGACTGCGCCAGGCGCTGCGCCGCGCCTTTACCCGCCGCGACGGCCCGACCCTCATTGAAGTTCCAGTGGGGCAGTTGCCAAGCCCCTGGGAATTCATCCTGATGGAGCGAATACGGGGGGTTAACCGGGGTTCCAGTTGCACTCCGGTCTTGCCACACCTGTAGCACCTGAACGACACTGGTCGTTGCCGATGATGTTCGATTCCTCAGCCTCAGTTTCAATGCAGCCGATCACGACGACGTCCGCGCTCGCCGCCGCTTGCACGCGGATGGCGGCGCAGCCGTTCGTCACGATCGATACCGAGTTCCTGCGCGAGACCACCTATTACCCCCTGCTCTGCGTGGCGCAGATGGCCTCGGCGGACGCGGCTTGGGTGATCGACGCGCTGGCGCCGGGCATTGACCTCAAACCTTTCTATGAGCTGATGGCGAACGAGAACGTGATGAAGGTCTTTCACGCCGCGCGCCAGGACATCGAAATCGTCTGGCATGCCGCCAAGCTCATTCCGCATCCGATCTTCGATACGCAGGTCGCCGCCATGGTGCTCGGCTATGGCGATTCCATCTCCTACGACCAATTGGTGCAGCGCATCACCGGGGACACGCTCGACAAGTCGCATCGCTTCACCGATTGGACGCACCGGCCGCTGTCCGAGGCGCAGCTGCGCTATGCCATTTCCGACGTGACGCATCTGCGCGACGTCTATCAGGCGCTGGTGGCCGATCTCGGAGGCCGCGGCCGCGTCGACTGGGTGCAGGACGAGATGCGCGTGCTCACCTCGCCCGAGACCTATCGCATGGACCCGGAAAGCGCCTGGCAGCGATTGAAGACCCGCGTGCGCAAACCGAAGGAGCTCGCCGTTCTGATCGACGTCGCCGCCTGGCGCGAGCGCGAGGCGCAGTCTCGCGACGTGCCGCGCTCGCGCGTGCTGAAGGACGAAGTCATCGCCGATATCGCGGTGCAGGCGCCGACCACGATCGAGAAGCTGAAAAGCCTGCGCTCACTGCCCAAAGGTTTCGAGCGCTCGCGCTGGGGCGAAGCCATCATCGCCGCGGTCAATCATGGGCTGGCGCGCGATCCAAAGACCCTGCCGCATCAGTCGCGCAGCCAGCCGGCGCCGAACGGCGCTGCGACCGTCGAGCTTCTCAAAGTTCTGCTGCGCATGATCTCGGAACGCCATCACGTCGCCGCCAAAGTGATCGCCACCGTCGACGACCTCGAACGCATCGCGGCCAACGACGACGTCGAGGTGCCGGCTTTGATGGGCTGGCGCCGCGAATTGTTCGGCGAGAAGGCGCTGGCGCTTAAGCACGGCAAGCTCGCGCTCGCGATCGAGAAAGGCCGGGTCGCGGCGATCGAACGGGAGTAAGGCTCGCGTATTCACCGAGCTTTTTCTCGCGCCGACCTTATGTCCGTTTTGCCCGCGAAAGCGGATATCCCTGAGCACCAACTCGATGTCTATTAAGTGCCAGAAGCGGACTCGTGCGCCGCAACGAGGTCGACGGGGCAAGAAAAACCGCCTTGCGGCAACCTCTCCGACATAGGCAAGCAGGGCATGATCCCAATAGAGTTTGCGCGGACTTGATCCAGATCGGTTTGCATCGGAAACGATAAGGCTCTAGCGTTCGATGCCTAGAACCCCCAAATAAAGGACTTCCCCCACAAAGGAGTACCGAATGGCTTCGCGCCAAATCAAAATGCCTGCAAAGGATGATTCCGAAAAGGAAGTCGACGAGGTTTTGTCACAGCGTGTGCGGCCGGAGCGCGGCCGATATTTGCTGCAGGTAGACCGGCAAACGAAAGGCTCCTACACGACATTGGAAGCCGCGCAATCGGCGGCACTCGCTATCAAGACCGGTTATCCGATCGTTCAGGTGTCTGTGTATGACAGCGTCGAGTACACACATACGATGGTAGAAGTACCGGCTGCCTCGTCCTAACGAATGTTGTTCCTGTCTCTCATTGCTGGCGCGAGGCACTCCCCGCGATTACGGATGGGTTGTTGCTGCGCCGATCTTCGTGAGTTATCGCAAAATGATCGGATAAGCTCCACGCGACGGTAAGGCTGGACTGTTAATCGGTCTCCCAGGCCGTAAGACGCGCGCAGACTTTCTGCACATCTCGACTTTCTGCACATCTCGACTTTCTGCACATCTCTGGGAGATTGGCGATGAAGAACCGGCTTAAGACCGCCCTGTGCTTGTGCGCGATACCGTCGGTGACCTGCGTGTGCACCGTCTGCTTCGCTCAAACCTACGATCGGAACAATTCGGCGAGCTCGCAAAACTGGGCGAACAGTCCGCAAAATTGGCGGAATAGTCCTGACAACTGGCAGAACAGTTCGCAAAATTGGCAGAACAGTTCACAGAACTGGAAAAACAGTCCGCAAAATTGGCAAAACAGCGCCAACAATTACAACAGAGCCAACGGCATCTATGATAGCAATGGCAATCGCACCGGCTATCGCGTGCCGAGCGCGAATGGCGGCGTAAATTACTTCAACAACGATGGCAGCCGCAGGGGCTACCAGCCCGGCAACTAGCCAGGAACGCGGCTCGATCGCGTCCAGAATGTCCGCTTTAACCCCGAAACCCGGCACGCCTGCGCATTATGAGTCCACACCGTGGTTCGTGCGTGGCCCGGCCACAGTAGCACCTTCGCCTGAATCGGCCTCGCGGCGGACACGCACCGCATAGGCGATCAGCATCGCGCCGATGATGAGAAGCGGCACCGACAGCACCATGCCCATGGTCAGCCCATGCGCGAGCTGTTCCAATTGCGGATCGGGCTCGCGGAAGAATTCGCAAAAGATCCGCGTCACGCCGTAGCCGACCAGAAAGATCCCGGTGGTGAGGCCCGGCCGCTTCAAGGCGCCGCTGCGCACAAAGATCGCGAGCACGATGAACAGCAGCAGCCCTTCGAGCGCGCCCTCATAGAGCTGGCTCGGATGCCGCGGCAGATCGTCGACGCCGGGAAACACCATGGCCCAAGGAACCGCCGTCGCGTCGGTCGGGCGGCCCCATTGTTCGGGCCGGATGAAATTGGCGATGCGGCCGAGCAGAATTCCGATGGGAGCCGCCGCCGCGCAAATGTCGCCGACGGTGAGGATCGCGACCTTGGCCTGCCGCGCCACATACCAGATGGCGAGGCATGCCGCGATCAGTCCGCCGTGAAACGACATGCCGCCGTTCCACAATTCGAAAATCTCGAGCGGATGCGCGGAATAATACGAACACTCATAGAAGATCACTTGCCCCAGCCGGCCGCCGATGACGATGGCGATCGCGGAATAAAGCACGAGATCGCCGATTGTATCGGCATTGGGCCGCGGCGTTGAACCCCAAAGCTTGTCGTCACGCACCAGGAGCCACGCATAGAGCCAGCCGAAGGCGAGCCCGCCGATATAAGCCAGCGCGTACCAGCGGATCGGAAATGGCCCGATATTGACCGCCACCGGATCGATCGCGGGATAAGGAATGACAGCAAGGCCCATGATTCAAACTCAGATGGATCAAACTCAGATGGATCAAACCCAGATGACTCAAAAATCCAGGCCACTCAAATCCAGACGGCAGCGTTGAGGCGCGGCGTCCCCCGTCGCATAACGCCGACATAAATGCGGGAAAGACATGACGGAAAGACGAAGCGCTTCGCGTCGTCCCATGGCCGTTCCATCGTATGATCGCGACATAACGGCCGAACCCTGTAGAATGCTCGGCCAAACAACAAATCGGGAGGGACGTAAATGAGTCGCGAAAATGTCGGCATTCTGGGGGGCCTCAGGCTCGTCTGCGGCCTCCTCGTGCTGACGCTTCTGGCCGCTGCCTTAAGCCCCGCGGCGGCCGATGACTATCCCTCCCGCTCCATCCGTCTCATCATCCCCTTCCCGCCCGGCGGCTCTAACGACGTGGTCGGCCGCATCATCGCCAATCAGCTCGGCAAGCGGCTTGGGCAACAAGTCTTCGTCGATAACCGCGCCGGCGCCGGCGGCGTAGTCGGCTCCGACCTCGCCGCCAAGGCGACGCCGGATGGCTGCACGCTTCTCATCATCTCGATCGCGCATGCGGTCGATCCGTGGCTCTACAAAGAGACCTTCGACCCGGTGAAGGACTTCGCACCGGTCAGCATCTTTGCCACCGGCACCAATGTGCTCACCGTCAATCCGAAACTGCCGGTGAACTCGGTCGCCGAATTGCTCGCTTACGCCAAAGCGAAGCCCGGCGTTCTCAACTACGCCTCCGCCGGCATCGGCAGCTTCCAGCATCTGAGCGGCGAATTGTTCAAGCTGATGTCGGGCACCGACATTCAACATGTGCCCTATAAAGGCGGCGGCCCGGCGATGCTCGCGGTGATCGCCGGCGAAGACCAGGTGATGTTCTCCTCGATCGTGCAAACGGTGCCGAGCATTCAATCGGGATCGCTGCGCGCGCTCGCGACCGGCGGCGAAATGAAAAGCCCGATCCTTCCCGACCTGCCGACGATCGGCGAGTCCGGCGTGCCGGGCTATGTCGCGACCAATTGGTGGGGCGTCGTTGCGCCCAAGGACACGCCGCAGCCGATCATCGACAAGCTCCATGACGCCATCGCCGTCGTGCTGAAATCCGCCGACACCGAAAAATATTTGGCCAATGAAGGCGCCGCGCCGGTCGATATGAGCTCGGCGGAGTTCGGCAAATTCATCGAGTCCGAAATCGCCAAATGGGGTCCGGTGGTGCAGAAGGCCGGCATGAAGGCCGAGTAGTCTTCGAAGCACGACCTGGGTGCTCGGCGCCGCAGACCGCGGCAGCGCTCAGAACCGAAATAGTTGCGCGCGCAACAAACGGCGCTGACGCGAGCTTCAATTCGGCGCGTAACCTGAGGAGCGCATGCACTGTGTGTAGACGATGAAAAATTTCATCTCCTGCGATCCCGCGCCGGGGGCGCTGTTGCCCTTTTTGGTACAGGTCCCCTTATCTTGATTAAACTGTTCGGTGCTGACCGGCTGCGGGAGATGCCTCCAGGTGGCCGTGTCCTGATAGGTGTTCGGGGCTGCGGGCGCTGACGTCTTGGAAACCGCTGCGACCTTCGGTGCGACCGCGGAGGTCTTCGGAGCCTCGCTCGGCGGTGTCGTCATGTCGAATAGGCCGACCGCCCGCGAACTCATATCCGGGGCACATCCGGCCAGGGCTAGGCTGCCAATCAGGGCCGCCGCCAATCCACGCCTGTGCGCGGACATCTGTTCCCCACCACACCACTCGACTGTACTGATCAGAACGTAGCACGGGCGGGTGGGAGCGGAATCAAAAAGGCCCCGAGAAACCGCGGTCTATTTGATTTTTTGTCGCTGTGTGACTTGTCGGTACGACGTCGCTTGAGGCCCGCGAGCCGTCAATGGAACTCGCAAAAATGGAGCCCGTTAAATGGAACTCGGCCCTGAACTCGGCCCTGAAATCGGCCAGGAACTCGGCCATGAAACCCGAGGCCAGGACCCCGCGGGCACGGCACCGAGGCCTTTCTTCTATTTGTCATTAATGCCAGGAATCATGGGGGTTTTTTCTGTTTGTCATTAATGACAGGACCGGGTTACCTCACTTTCGCCATGAACAAATATGACGATAAAAGACCGATAAGTCATTATTTGCTCTGGAAGTTCTGTGCGGGGGAAATTTGAAATGTTTGGATGCGAAAATCAGAACCAGAGACTGAGGGTGTTTAACGGGGGATTGTGAGGGGCTGTGCTTGGAATTTTTTGCTCGGTGCGTTGCTTACCGCGCCGATGTTCGTGCGACACAGCCTCCCTCGAAGATTTGCCATGACGAAGCCCGATCAGAGCGAGCCATCTCCGCGCGCCTGCGACAATGCAGAGCGCATGCCGACATTTAGCATGTCGGCATATTGGATGTCCGCACGCATTGGCACGGGCGTAAGTAAGGCCAAAGTACTGTCGTTGTGTAACCATCGGAGCTTGGATCATGCGTTCTCCGATTCATCAGCCCGTAGATAATGACGCTTCTTCCGCTCGGGCGACGTCAATACTTCCTAACCTGCGGAACATTGGACCTATCAAACGAGGCGTTGCCGGCGATCCCGCTTTCAGCGGCGATCGTGGTTTTCTCGAACTGCAGCGTCAGCTCTCGCTGACACCTACCGAGGTCCCCGAACCTCCGATGAGTTTTCGCGGCGACGGCAGCGGACTGTCGTCGACGCTGTGGCGATTTTCTTTGCTCGCATCGGTCGCAGCGATGGTTGCTGTGGGCGTGGTGTTCGGGCCGGGCCTGATGAAGGCGACCCAGAGCGGCTCGCAGCAGGATGCTTCGCCGGGCAAAACGGACGCCATGCCGACGGCAGCCGCCGGCGGCAATGGCGCGACAGCAGCGCCAGAAGCGGCGCCACGGACCAGCCAAAGCGATCTGGCGAACCATTTGCAGCCGCGGGTCGTCGGCGTCGTGCCGGTGTCAGATCCGCCTGTGGCGGTCGCGAATAATCCCGCTCCTGCCGCGCCAGCGCCGATGCCGGCCGCGAGCACAGCAGCAAATGCCGCTCCAAGTGTC
>JBAUCK010000382.1:0-4681 GCA_049677525.1 Xanthobacteraceae bacterium | reverse complement strand
TCCCGATCCCTGCAACGACCTGGTCTGCATTACGTCGTCATGTCCTCGCCAATTCCTTCAAAACTTCAGCTTCCGATCGTCTCTGCGTTGCCCTTGAATTTCTCTCGGTTCAACGCAGCCATACTATAGCAGCTCGATGTCGTGGGGTGGCGCCGTCCACAGCATCATTAGCTGCCACCGCGCCGCCAACTCGGCATGTCCGCTTTGCCCCCGAAAGCTGCCGCGACAATCATCGACCGGCGTGTCCGCTTTGGGCCATAGTCGACATTCACGTTTAGTCGACGCTGGCTCCAACATAAGCGCTATGCGATGACTCCGGCGCGAATGGCGCACATCCCGCAGGCGTTGCGTCGGACTATCGAAACATCACAGACCCCCGCGGCGAGGCGTGCTATCGTCCGCATTAATCTAAAACGCGTCGCTCCAAGTGGAGGCATTGGTGGCTACACGGGCGACGTCGATCGAGATCACCGATTGGTTGCACAAGCTGGGCCTCGAACAATACGCCCCGGCATTCCGCGATAACGCGATTGACGCCGAATTGCTGCCAAGCCTGACGGCCGAGGATTTGAAAGAACTCGGCGTTGCCTTGATAGGTCATCGTCGGCGGCTGCTCGACGCCATTGCCGCACTCCTCGCCGACTCGCCTGCTGCCACCGTGACAGCGACAATCCGCGATGCGGCGACGCGAGCCGATGCCGAGCGCCGACAACTGACGGTGATGTTCTGCGATCTCGTCGGTTCGACTGCGCTTTCGACGCAATTCGACCCGGAGGATCTGCGCGACCTGATCCGCGCCTATCACCGCGCGGCGTCTGCGGTTGTCGCGGGGTTCGATGGCTTTGTCGCCAAGTATATGGGCGACGGTGTGCTGATCTATTTCGGTTACCCGCGAGCCCATGAAGACGACGCCGAGCGGGCGGTCCGGGCCGGATTGGACCTGATCGACAGCGTCGGACGTCTCGATGCCGGTACCGACAAACTGCGCGTGCGTGTGGGAGTAGCCACGGGGCTGGTAGTTGTCGGCGATCTGATCGGAGAGGGTTCGGCGCGGGAACAAACGGTCGTCGGCGAGACGCCCAACCTTGCGGCGCGGCTGCAAGCGATCGCCGCACCCGCCAGCTTGGTGATTGCCGCCGGTACACGGCAACAGATCGGCGAGTTGTTCGATCTGGAGGATCTCGGACCGCAACGCCTTGCCGGATTCGACGGTCCGCAGCATGCTTGGCGGGTCTTGCGCGAGAGCGCCGAGGTCAGCCGGTTCGAGGCGTTGCGCGCAGGGACGACGCCACTGGTCGGGCGCGACGAGGAAATCGAAGTGTTGTTGCGCCGCTGGCAGCGGGCGAAGACGGGCGAAGGGCGGGTGGTACTGATCTCCGGCGAACCCGGGATCGGCAAGTCACGGCTGACGGCGGCGCTTTCCGAACAAGTCGGCAACGAGTCCCATACGCGCTTGCGCTATTTTTGCTCGCCGCACCACCAGGACAGCGCTCTTTATCCATTCATTGCGCAGCTCGAACACGCGGCCGGCTTTGTCCGCGATGATACGGTCGAAGCCAAGCTCGGCAAACTTCGGGCACTGCTTGCGCCGGGAACAGGGGGTGACAGTGATTTTGTGCTATTGGGCGAGCTATTGTCGTTGCCGAGCGCCGCCGCAGCACTGAACATCAGTCCGCAGCTCAAACGCGAGAGGGTGTTCGAGGCGCTCTTGAACCAGATTGAAGTCGAAGCCCGGCGCCGGCCGGTGCTGATGGTCTTTGAGGATGCCCACTGGATCGATCCAACCTCGCGCGAGCTATTGGATCTGACGGTCGACCGGGTGCGGCGGTTGCCGGTGCTGCTGGCGATTACATTTCGTCCCGAATTTCAACCGCCCTGGAGCGGCCGCTCCCACGTCACGAGCTTGGCGATCAATCGCTTCGACGAACGCGATGGCGCGGCACTGGTGCAAAACCTGGTTGGCAATGCGGCGCTCAGCGCCGACATTGTTGCGGAGATCGTCGAGCGCACCGACGGGGTGCCGCTGTTTGTCGAGGAAATGACCAAGGCGGTGCTGGAAAGCGCCGGGCACAGAGACCGGATTGCCGCGGTGCTGGCGACCACATCGCTCGACGCGCTGTCGGTGCCGGCGACGCTGTATGCGTCATTGATGGCTCGCCTGGATCGGCTCGGCCCGGCAGCCAAGGAGGTTGCCCAAATCGGCGCCGTGCTCGGCCGTGAGTTTGCCTACGAGCTGATCGAGCCGGTGGCGCAGCGCGATGAGGGTGAACTGCAAGCCACGCTGGGCCAGCTCAACGATGCGGGATTGCTGTTTTGCCGCGGCACCGCTCCGCATTCCTCATACCTCTTCAAGCATGCGCTGGTGCAGGACACCGCCTATGGCACGCTGCTGCGCGGCAGACGGCAGGAATTGCACGCCCGGGTCGCGGCGGTACTGGAGCGGAGTTTCGCCGATCTCGTCGAGCGCCGGCCCGAATTGCTCGCGCATCATTTGAGCGCCGCTGGCGAGACCGAGCGTGCGATCGACCAATGGCTGAAGGCCGGCCAATATGCCACGGCGCGCCTGGCGCATCTGGAAGCAATTCGCCATTTCGATCGTGGCCTCGCGGCAATAGCGGCATTGCCCGAAGGCCCGGCCCGCGACGGGCGGGAGCTCGTGCTGCAATTGGCCCGAGGCCTCTCGCTGTTCACCGCCGAGGGGTTCGGCGCAGCCGAGGCACCCCAGGCCTATACGCGCGCCCGCGATCTGGCTGAACAGCGCGGCGATCCGCGCCAGTTGTTCATGGCGGTCTATGGGCTTTGGCAAACGGCCAACGGTGCCGGCAGCATCGTCGACTGCCGCAAGTTTTCGAACCGGCTGCAGCATCTGACCGCGGACGACGCCGACGACGAATTGCGGCTCCAGGCGCACCACAGTGCTTGGGCGACCTGTTTGTTCTCCGGGGACCCGGCGGCTGCGCGCGACCACTGCGAGGTGGGTCGCCAGCTCTATGATCCCGAGCGGCACCGCCTCCACCGCCAACTCTATGGTGGACACGACCCGGGCATATGCGCCGGTAACTTTGCTGCGCAGGTCCATTGGCTGCTCGGTTTTTCCGAGCAAGGCCTGATGCTCGGCAACCACGCATTGGCATTGGCGGAGCGGATCGCTCACCCGTTCAGTTTCGCCATAACCTTGCAGTTCTATTCGATGCTTCACCTCGAGCGCGGCGAGCCGGAATTGGCACTGCAACGGCTTGCTGCGGCCGAGGCGCTCGCCGCCGAACAACGCTTTGGTTTCGTGCTGGAGCCGCAGCTGCTGCGCGGTGCCGCCCTGACGGCGCAGGGCGCATTCGCGGAGGCTGGAGCGTGTTTGCGCGCCGGACTAGCCAGCCGGACCGGTGCGACGCGGATGCGATGCTACGGCTTAGCCCAGTTGGCCAACGTCCTGGCACGCCAGGGCGAGCACGCCGCGGCTCTCGCCGCCGCGAGAGACGGGCTGAGTAACGGAGAGAAGACCGGCCAACGGCAGTGGGAGGCGGAGCTTCGTCGCCTCGAAGGCATCGCGTTGTCCGGCCTCAACAGGCTTGAAGAGGGCCAAAGTGCTCTCGAAGAGGCGATGCGCGTCGCGCGAGGACAACAGGCTAAGGCCTATGAGTTGCGCGCTGCGACGAATCTCGCGCGGTTATGGGGCGAGCAGGACCGTCGAGCCGAAGCGCACGATCTTCTAGCTCCGGTTTACGGCTGGTTCACCGAAGGATTTGGGACAGCCGATCTGAAAGAGGCGAAGGCGCTGCTCGACGAACTGGCGTGACACGCGAACACCGGAGCTTCGAGTTCGGTCGTCTCAGCGAATTTCGAGACGAACTCTCAGGGTGGACGAGGAGGATTGTCACTGCCGCGTCGCGGTCTCGATCAAGCCGCTTTGCCCCGATGTCCGCTAATGGGATGGTCCGGTCGTTGCTGCTGCCCCGCCAGCGATCGAAGCTGGCCAGGGACGTCAGCGACGAGGAGCACGCCATGTCTGAGAAGCGCGAATAAAGCGTCCGCTTTACCCCCGAAAGCTGCCGCGACCGTCACCGATCGGCGTGTCCGCTTTGGGCCATGTGTGGACTAATGCACCGCGGCGAAAGGTGGTACGATATGTTCGGCCCGAGGCCTTGTGCCCTGATGGGCAGGATCAATGATCATCGACATAAGACGGCGAGAGTTTATATCCGCGTGTGGCGGCGCAGCGATGGCTTGGCCTCTCTCTGCGAGCGCGCAGCAGCAACCGTCCGCGCAGCGTCGCCTTGGTGTGCTCATGGGATATTTTGCAAAGGACCCCGAGGGGCAGTCCGACGCAGCTGCCTTCGTTCAGGGGCTCGGCGCGCTCAACTGGAAAGAGGGCAGCACTCTGCGTATCGACTGGCGCTGGGGCGAGAGCGACCCGGCACTCTTCGAGCGCTACGCGGCAGAATTGGTGGCGCTCGACCCCGGGGTGCTGTTGGCTGGTGGCAGCTCAACAGCGGTTGGAGCGCTGCGGCGGCACACCAACGCGATCCCAATCGTATTCGCGAATATCACTGATCCGGTCGGTCAAGGTTTCGTAGCGAGCTTGGCTCATCCCGGCGGCAACATCACGGGGTTCAGCAATTACGATCCGCTGATGGCGAGGAAATGGCTGGGGCTTCTGACACAGCTAACACCGCCCCTAGCACGA
>JBAUCK010000381.1:0-11461 GCA_049677525.1 Xanthobacteraceae bacterium | reverse complement strand
CAAGCTCAAGCAATGGCGGCGCATCGCTACGCGCTACGACAAACTCGCCGCAAGCTTCCTCGGCTTCGTCAAACTCGCCAGCATCATGCTCTGGCTCAAATGATTAAATCGTCACTACAGCCTAGAGCATAGTGCTCAAACGACAGCGCTTCGGCTTTCCCGGCAATGCGAGCAGATGCCGGCGATTTCAATAAGCGGGCTCTTCGGCGAAAATCCAGCCGCCCGCGCCGACGCCTTCAACGCTTCGGCCGCACCGCCATCTGGCGCTTCGCCGACCGCGCCGCATTTCTCGCAAATCAGAAAGACGACAAGGTCGTTGTCGCCGTGATTATGTCCGCAGGCGACAAAAGCGTTACGGCTTTCGATGCGATGCACCAGACCATTGTCGCGCAGAAAATCCAGCGCCCGATAAATCGTGATCGGCGCCGGCCGATTTTGCGCGGGACCGTGCTGCGCCAAGTGCTCGATGATTTCATAAGCGCCGAGCGGCTTGTGGCTCGCCAATAGCGCCTCGAGCACATGGCGGCGGATCGGCGTCAGCCGTTGCGCGCGCGCCGCGCAATGCGCTTCGGCATGCGCGATCGCCGCATTGGCGCAGCGCTCGTGGTCGTGATCGGGCGCCGGGAAGACTGTCTGGGATGTGTTCGTCATCGCTTAGTCACTCTAGTATCCCAATTTGACGGCTCAAACCTTGTCATCCTTCGGGCCGCAACGGAGAGTTTAGCGCATCGTTCTGAGGATCGCGAAAACGTGACGGTTTCCCGGCTTTTTATATTGCACCGCAACAGGAAGCGTCCCAAAGTCCCGCGGGCTTTTGCAAATTCAGACGCCGCCCGCGCCCGTCCCCGCGGCAGGGCCACTTTCGTTCGATCAACCGCGATTAATCGTTCACCGAATTGAGGTTTGTCATGCTGAAAGGAAAGTCCGCACTGGTGACGGGTTCGACCTCGGGCATCGGTCTCGCTTACGCCCGCGCCTTTGCCAAGCAGGGCGTCAATGTCACCATCAACGGCTTCGGCGACAAAGAAGCGATCGAGAAAGAGCGCAGCAGCATCGAGAAAGATTTTGGCGTCAAGGCGATCTATTCGCCGGCTGACATGACCAAGCCGGATCAGATCGTGGACATGATCAAGTCGAGCGAATCGACGTTCGGTACGCTCGATATCCTGGTCAACAATGCCGGCATCCAGCACGTCGCCCCGATCGAGGAATTTCCGGTCGACCAATGGAATCTGATCATTGCCATCAACCTGGTGTCGGCATTTCACACCATCCGCACCGCGGTGCCCGGCATGAAGGCGCGCAAATGGGGCCGGATCATCAATACCGCTTCGGCTCATTCGCTCGTCGCCTCGCCGTTCAAGTCGGCTTATGTCACCGCCAAGCACGGCCTTGCCGGTCTCACCAAGACCGTCGCGCTCGAAGTCGCGACCGTCGGCATTACCGCGAACTGCATTAGCCCCGGCTATGTCTGGACGCCGCTCGTCGAGAAACAGATTCCCGACACGATGAAGGCGCGTAACATGACGGCGGAGCAGGTCAAGCGCGACGTGCTGTTGGCGGCGCAGCCGACCAAGGAATTCGTCACCGTCGAGGAAGTCGCCGATCTAGCGGTCTATCTCGCGTCCGATTCCGCCAAATCGATCACCGGCGCGAATATCTCAATCGACGGCGGCTGGACCGCCGAATGAGCCATCATGCCTTTGGCATGAAACCTCGGGCATGAAAAATCTCCTCTCGGCAATCCTTCCTGGGCGCGCGGCAGATAAAAATGCCGCACCTCAGGCAAAGCGCATCAATCTCGCGCTACAGGGCGGCGGCGCGCATGGCGCGTTCACCTGGGGCGTACTCGAGCAGATTCTAAGCGACGAGCGGCTTGTCATCGAGGGCGTCTCCGGCGCCTCGGCGGGGGCGGTCAACGCCGTGATGTTGGCCGATGGCCTGACCCGCGGCGACCGCGAAGAAGCGCAAAAACGGATTGCCGATTTCTGGCGGGCCGCGTCGAGCACGGGAAATCTGCCGGGCACCCAGCGCGCGGTGATGGAACGGCTGTTGTCGTTCACGCCGCTCGAGGGCGCGCCGGTGCAAGCCTGGATCAACGCGATTTCCCGCTATTTCTCGCCCTATGACGTCAATCCGCTCAACATCAATCCGCTCAAGGATCTGATCGAGCGCTTCGTCGATTTCGAGAAGCTGCGCGCCAATACCGATCTGCAAATTTTCGTTTCGGCGACCAATGTCCACACCGGGCGCGTGCGCATTTTCAACCGCGAGAAGATCACAGCAGATGCCGTCATGGCGTCGGCTTGCTTGCCGACCTTGTTTCGCGCGGTCGAGATCGATGGCGTGCCGTATTGGGATGGCGGCTATCGCGGCAATCCGGTGATCTTTCCGTTTTTCCGCACCACCAGCACCGAGGATGTGCTGGTCGTCGAGATCAATCCGCTGGAGCGGAAGTCGACGCCGACCTCCGCCAGCGAGATCATGAATCGTATCAACGAAATCACGCTCAACTCGTCGTTGATCGACGAATTCCGCGCCATCGACTTCGTGGCGCGGCTGATCGATCAGGGCCGGCTGCCGCGCGGCACCGGGCCGGGAGAATACCGGCGCATCAACGTGCACCGCATCGTCCTCGACCGTTTCGGCACGCATTTCGACGCTTTCAGCAAGCTGTCGACCGATTACGACTTCTTCGACATGCTGCATCTCAGCGGCAAGCGGGCCGCGCGGCGCTTCCTCGACGAGCATTTTGACGATATCGGCGTCAGGAGCACCGTCGACTTGCAGGCGGAAGCGCAAGCGGAGTGGGCCTGACGCCGCCGCGATCGTGATAGATTGATAGCTATGACCAGTGTCGCGCCGCTCCTGATTGCCGACATCGGTTCGGCAAAACTCGAAATCTGCGTTGCCGACATTACGACGCTTGCCGTCGATGCCATCGTCAATGCTGCCAATCGTAGTTTGCTCGGTGGCGGCGGCGTCGATGGCGCGATTCATCGCGCCGCCGGGCCGGAATTGCTTGTCGCTTGCGAGAAGCTTGACGGCTGCGCCACAGGCAGCGCAAAAATCACGCCCGGCTTTCGGCTGCCGGCCAAATACGTCATCCACGCCGTCGGTCCGGTGTGGAGCGGCGGCGGCGCCGGCGAAGATGACCTGCTGTCCGCATGCTACCGCACCGCGCTCGATCTTGCCCCTCCGCAAAGCGTCGCCTCGATCGCCTATCCGGCGATTTCGACCGGCATCTATCGCTTCCCGCCGGATCGCGCGGCGCGAATCGCAGTCGGCACCGTAGTTGCCGATCTGACCGCCGCACCCCGCGGTGTGGCTCGGGTCATATTTTGCTGCTTTTCCCAAAGCGCCGCGGATCAGCACATGACGGCCTTTGCCGAACTCGGACTGGCCTAGGCCCGCAATGACGGCTTTGCAGGGCTGCCCTGCGCCATTTCCGGCACGTAAATTTAATAAGCGACCTTATATTACGTAGGCGTCTGATCGACCCGATTCGCTTAATGCACCCTCGGAGCCTGCCATGCTGCCTCGCTCGCTCAATAGAGAATTCGGCTTTATGCTCAATGACGTAGCCCGGATGCTCCGGACCTATGCCGACTATAAAGCCAGCCAGTTCGGCATCACCCGTGCGCAATGGGTGGTCTTGGTGCGCCTCGACCGGTTCGAGGGTCTGAAGCAGGCCGAATTGGCCGAGATGCTCGACCTGCAGCCGATCACTCTAACGCGACTACTCGACCGGCTTTCCGAATGCGGCCTGATCGAGCGCCGGCCCGATCCCAACGATCGCCGGGCCAAGCTCCTTTATCTCACGCCCAAGGCCAAGCCCCTGCTCGAAAAGCTTGGCGACCTCGGCGAGGAGCTGATGACGACGGCACTTGCCGGCGTCGAGCGCGAGCATGTCGAGATGATGGTCACCAAGCTCGCCATTGTGAAAGAGAATTTGCGCCAGGCGATCCAGCAAAAGAATGCGGCGGCAACGCCGAACAAAGAAGGCGGAGAGCGCCGTTATGGCTGAGCGTAAGCTTAAACCGGTACCGCAGCCGGAGCGCGATAAAGCGGTCACGTCCGCGCCGCGGCTGGCTGACCGGCCGTCGGGCGTTGCGCACGAATTCGATCGTCGGCGCATGACGCGCTGGGCGTTGTTCGGGCTTCTTCCGGTGGCGCTGCTCGTCGGCGGGTATGTCTATTTTACTGGCGGCAAGATCATGTCGACCGACGATGCCTATGTCGACGCCGACAAAGTCGCGATTTCGACCGACATTGCCGGCCTGGTTCAGGACGTCGATGTCAGCGACAACCAGCATGTGTCCGCGGGACAGATCCTCTATCGCATCGACCCGCGGCAGTTTCAAATCGCGCTCGAAAATGCCAAGGCCAATCTGGCGCAGACCGCGCTCGCCATCGACGCTATGAAGCAAGATTACAAACACATGTTGAGCGACGCGGCGGCGCAGCAGGCGCAGGTCGATCTCGACCAGACCAATTACAACCGCGAGAACATGCTGGTGCGTTCCGGCACCGTTTCGCAGGCGGTGTTCGATCAGGTGCAATACGCGCTGCTCAACGACAAGAGTAAGCTTGAATCACTGCGACAGCAGGCGGCAACGCAATTGGCGCGGCTCGGCGGCAATGCCGACATTGAGACCGCGCAGCATCCGCAATATTTACAGGCGCAAGCGCAAGTCGATGAGGCGCAGCGCGAACTCGACCATACGATCGTCAAGGCGCCGTTCACCGGCACGGTGACGAACGTGCCGAGCGTCGCGCCCGGCAAATACCTCGCCGCCTCGACGACGGCGTTCTATCTCGTCGATACCGATCGTCTCTGGGTCAACGCCAATCCGAAAGAAACGGAGCTGACTTATGTGAAGCCCGGGCAGCCGGTCACGGTGACGGTCGATACTTATCCGGACGCCGTCTGGCACGGCACCGTGCAGAGCATCAGTCCCGCCGCTGCGCAGGAATTCTCTTTGCTGCCGGCGCAGAATACCAGCGGCAATTGGGTGAAGGTCGTGCAGCGCGTGCCGATACGCGTGCGCGTCGATACCAGCGACCAGAAATTGCCGCCGCTGCGCGCAGGCATGAGCGTCGAGGTCAATGTCGATACCGGTCATGCCCGAGGCTTACCGCATCTGTGGTGAGCGTTGCATTTGATTCGTTCGCACTATGAGCACTGAAGGCAAAAAAGAAGGCGTCAATGTCGGCATGGTCACGCTCTGCGTGATCCTCGCCACTCTGATGCAGGCGCTCGACACGACCATCGCCAATGTCGCGCTGCCCTACATGCAAGGCAGCGTCTCGGCGAGCCAGGATCAGATCGACTGGGTGCTGACATCATACATCGTCGCCGCCGCGATCATGACGCCGCCGACCGGCTTCCTCGCCGGCCGCTTTGGCCTCAAGCGCCTGTTTCTCGTTTCCGTCAGCGGCTTCACCATCGCCTCGATGCTGTGCGGCATGGCGCAGTCCCTGACGCAGATCGTGCTGTTCCGTGTGCTGCAAGGCGCCTTCGGCGCAGCCCTGGTGCCGCTGTCGCAATCGATGCTGTTCTCGATCTATCCGAAAGAACGCCAGGGTTTTGCCATGGGGCTGTTCGGCGTCGGCGTCATGGTCGGCCCGGTGCTGGGCCCCGTGCTCGGCGGCTGGCTCACCGAAAATTACAGCTGGCGCTACGTTTTTTACATCAACCTGCCGATCGGCATTCTCGGCCTTATCGGCATGATTGCGTTCCTGCCGGATACCCCGCGGCGCGTAGGCGAAAAACTGGACTGGTTCGGCTTCGGCACGCTCAGTCTGTCGATCGGCGCACTGCAGGTGATGCTCGACCGCGGCGAGATCAAGGATTGGTTCGGCTCCGGCGAGATCGTCATCGAAGCCATCATCGCGGCTTCGGCATTCTATTTGTTTGTTGTTCACACGCTCACGGCAAAAAAGCCATTCGTGCGGCCGGAACTGTTCCGCGATCGCAATTTCGCCGCCGGTGTCGTTTTCGTATCGATCGTCGGGCTGACTTACTACTCGTCGCTCGCGCTGCAGCCGCCTTTTTTGCAGGAGTTGATGAACTATCCCGTCATCACTGCGGGCCTGGTCATGGGCCCGCGCGGCGTCGGCACCATGGCTTCGATGCTGCTCGTCGGACGGCTGGTCGGACGGGTCGATACTCGTATTTTGCTCGGCATCGGGCTTGCGCTCACCGCCTGGTCGTTCAGCGCCATGACGGGGTGGACGCCGGACATATCCGAATCCACCATCATCGGTGTCGGCGTCGTCCAGGGTGTCGGATTAGGCTTTCTCTTCGTGCCGCTCAGCGCCGCGACCTTGTCGACATTGTCGGCCGAGCAGCGCACTGAGGGCGCCGGGTTCTACAATCTGTCGCGCAACATCGGCTCGAGCGTCGGCATCTCGGTGGTCAATGCGCTGCTGACGCGCAACACACAGGTCAATCATGCCAGCATCGCCACGCATGTCACCGCGGTGAATCACAGCTTCGACAATCCTTCGGTGGCGCATTTCTGGGATCCGCTGACGGCCGCCGGCCGCGCCGCGCTAGATTCGGTTATCACCGAGCAAGCGCAGATCATCGCCTATATCGACGACTATAAGATGCTGATGATCGCAACGCTTGCGGTATTCCCGTTGCTACTGGTATTCAAACGCTCGTCGCGACCGGCCGATACCGAACACTTAGCGGTCGCCGATTAGCATCGTCTGAAAAGAAAGGGGGCGGCGGCATCGCGGTGCCGCCGGGTTAGCAACAAAAAAGGCGGCCTCTCGGCCGCCTTTGTCTTTAGTGATAAGCGATCGAGCTTACAGCGCGTTACTCGGCGCCGCCTGCCGCTGCTTCTTGCGGCTGCTCGCCTTCAGCCCTCTGCTTGGCTTCGAGGTCCTCGCCGGTCTCTTGATCGACGACCTTCATCGACAACCGCGTCTTGCCGCGTTCGTCGAAGCCGAGCAGTTTAACTTTCACCTTGTCGCCTTCCTTGACGACGTCGGAGGTCTTTTGCACGCGGCGCGCCGCGAGCTGGCTGATGTGGACCAAGCCGTCCTTGGCGCCGAAGAAGTTCACGAAAGCGCCGAAGTCCATGACTTTGACCACAGTGCCTTCATAGATGTGACCGACCTCCGGCTCCGATGCAATCGACTTGATCCAGTTGATTGCCGCCTTGATCGATTCGCCGTCGGCCGACGCCACTTTCACGGTGCCGTCGTCCTCGATATTGATCTTGGCGCCGGTCTTTTCGACGATCTCGCGGATCACCTTGCCGCCAGTGCCGATCACTTCGCGGATCTTGTCGGTCGGGATCTTGAAGGTCTCGATGCGCGGCGCATATTCGCCGAGCTCGGCGCGCGCGTGATCGAGAGCCTTCGCCATCTCACCCAGGATATGCATGCGGCCGCCCTTCGCCTGACTCAGCGCGACCTTCATGATCTCTTCGGTGATGCCCGCGATCTTGATGTCCATCTGCAGCGCGGTCACGCCTTCGGAGGTGCCCGCGACCTTGAAGTCCATGTCGCCGAGATGATCCTCGTCGCCGAGAATGTCGGAAAGCACGGCGTAGCGCTTGTCTTCGAGGATCAGGCCCATCGCGATGCCCGCGGTCGGCCGCTTGAGCGGTACGCCGGCGTCCATCAGTGCGAGCGAGGTGCCGCAGACCGTCGCCATCGACGACGAGCCGTTCGATTCGGTGATCTCCGACACCACGCGGATGGTGTAGGGAAACTCTTCCTTCGCCGGCAACATCGGACGGATCGCGCGCCAGGCGAGCTTGCCGTGACCGATTTCGCGGCGGCCCGGTGCGCCGATGCGGCCGGTTTCGCCGACCGAGAACGGCGGGAAGTTGTAGTGCAGCAGGAAGGATTCCTTGTAGGTGCCCTGCAGCGCGTCGATGAATTGCTCGTCTTCGCTGGTGCCGAGCGTGGCTACGACGATGGCTTGCGTCTCGCCGCGCGTGAACAACGCCGAACCGTGCGTGCGCGGCAGGAAGCCGGCTTCGACGACGATCGGCCGTACGGTCACGAGATCGCGGCCGTCGATGCGCTTTGAGGTATCAAGAATATTCCAGCGCACGATTTCGGCTTCGAGTTCCTTAAAGACCGCCGCGATCTGCGTCATCGGCCGATCCGGATTGTCGGTGCCGTCCGGGAAGAAGTGCTCCATCACCCTCTTCTTGGCGGCGGCGACCGCGTCCTGGCGCTCGTGCTTGGCCGGGATCGCATAGGCCTTGCGCAGGTCCT
Source organism: Xanthobacteraceae bacterium (assembly GCA_049677525.1). Classification (GTDB taxonomy): domain Bacteria; phylum Pseudomonadota; class Alphaproteobacteria; order Rhizobiales; family Xanthobacteraceae; genus BOG-931. The sequence goes on along the minus strand of JBAUCK010000381.1, from coordinate 3,214 downwards.
GCTCGATCACGCCGAGCATTTCCTTTTCGAGCAGCGCCGTCTCCGGCATCGCGAATTCGCGCGGCTCCTTGGCGGCTTTCTCGGCGAGTGCGATGATCGCCTTGATCACCGGCTGGAAGTGGCGGTGACCGAACATCACGGCGCCAAGCATGATCTCTTCGGACAGCTCCTGCGCTTCCGACTCGACCATCAGCACGGCGTCTTGGGTGCCGGCGACGACGAGATCGAGTTTGGTCTCCTTCATCTCGTCGAGCGTCGGGTTCAGCACATATTCGCCGTTGCTGAAGCCGACGCGCGCGGCGCCGATCGGGCCCATGAACGGTGCGCCGGACAGCGTCAGCGCGGCGGAGACCGCGATCATCGCGACGATATCGGGATCGTTTTCCTGATCGTGCGAGAGCACGGTGACGATGACCTGGGTGTCGCAGCGCCAGCCTTCGGCGAACAGCGGACGAATCGGACGATCGATCAGGCGCGAGGTGAGGGTATCCTTTTCCGTCGGGCCGCGTTCGCGCTTGAAATAGCCCCCGGGGATGCGCCCTGCCGCGTAGTATTTCTCGGTGTAATTGACGGTCAGCGGCAGGAAGTCGATGCCGGGTTTGGGCTGTTTGGCGGCGACGACGGTCGCCAGCACAGTGGTCTCGCCATAAGTGGCGACGACAGCGCCGTCGGCCTGGCGTGCGACCTTTCCGGTTTCTAGCTTGAGCGGCCGGCCACCCCAATCAAGTTCCACAGTTTGAGTATTGAACATTACGATTTTCTCTCACGGTTTTTGCGAAAGCGCGAAAGCCATAAGCAAGACGGCGAGACGCTGACGGCGCAGCAGCGAAGCTGCATTGCCGTATCAGCGTCCGGCGATCCTGCCATGGCTTTCGGACCTTCATCGGATACAAACGGGCATAAGCCCATTCGACAAAGCGGCAGCTTCGCTGCCGGGTAACGGCGGATGCCTCATGCGCTCCGCCGACAAGCGCGCGGGACGGCCCCGCGCGCGAATTTGTTAGCGGCGGATACCCAGCCGCTCGATCAATCCTTTGTAACGCCCGTCATCGGTGCGCCGGAGGTAATCGAGAATCTGGCGCCGCTGCGATACGAGCTTGAGCAAGCCGCGCCGCGAATGGTTGTCTTTGACATGCGTCTTGAAGTGATCGGTCAACTGACTGATCCGCTCCGAGAGCAGGGCGACCTGCACTTCGGGCGATCCGGTATCGCCGGACTTTACTGAATAGTTCTTGATCAATTCCGCTTTACGCGCGGTCGATATCGACATCGTCCTGAACCCTCTTTCTGCCGGCTCGGCCTGCGATGCCGGCTAAATTAAACACGCGTCGGGGAACGATCTCACCGCGTTCGACCTCGGCAATGGCCACGAGTTGGCCGCTTAAGGCGACCTGGACCATACCGCGGAAGATTGAGGCATCCCGTCCGCGCAACAATGCGGCTTGGCCCCTAGCGAGCCTTGCCGCGTCCGCCGGGCTCACGGCCAGCGCCGGGATGTCGTCCAGCGCGGTCTCGACCGGCAGAAGCGTATCGGCAAGGTGTCCCTCGCCTGCGGCGGCTCTATGGCACAAACCTTCAACCTGTTCCAGGGGTATCATGTCGGCCTCGTGAAACGGCCCGACCCGGTTCCGGCGCAGCGCCGAGACATGCCCCAGGACCCCCAACGCCCGGCCAAGATCGCGGGCCAGCGACCGCACATAAGTCCCCTTGCCGCATTCGGCCGCCAGCACCGCATGGTCGGAATCCGGCATGTCCACGAGCTCCAGGCGGTAGATCGTGACGGGCCGGGGGGCCAATTCCACGGTCTCCCCACCCCGTGCTAAATCATAAGCTCGCTCACCATCTATCTTGATCGCGGAGTAGCGGGGCGGCACCTGCCCGATGGTTCCGGTAAAACGAGGCAGCAGCGCCTGAATAGCGGCCGCGTCCGGCCGGCCTTCGTTCGTCGCCACAACCCGCCCTTCGGCATCGTCGGTGTCGCGTTCCTCACCCCAGCGCACGGTGAAGAGGTAGGTCTTTCGGCTATCGACCGCGTAAGGCACGGTCTTGGTGGCTTCCCCGAGTGCGATGGGCAGGCAGCCGGAGGCGAGGGGATCAAGCGTCCCTGCATGTCCCGCGCGTTTCGCCGCGAACAGCCGCTTGATCACGGCGACGGCGTGCGTCGAAGTCATGCCGACCGGCTTGTCGAGTACGACCCAGCCGTGGACATCGCGTTTGTTGGATTTTTTTTGCTCGCTGTGCCGGCCGGACTGCTGCGGGGCGGTCTGGTCCAGAGGCGAATCGGATAACTCGGCGATCTTCTGTTCGGCGATGGCTTGCGCGCTCATGATTCGTCTTTCTCGTCGCCTAATTCTTTTTCGCTCTTGAGGCCGCGCTGGACTACAGGCGTTCGCAGAAGCTTCTCGATCCGTTCTGCTTCGTCGAATCGTTCGTCAACACGGAAGCGAATTTCAGGTGCAAATTTTAGATTAACGCGCCGCGCGATTTCACCGCGAACATAGCGTTTGTTGCGTTCGAGCGCCGCGACGACGTCGGTCGCATCTCGGCCGCCGAGCGGCATGACATAGATCGTGGCGAGCCGCAGATCCGGCGACATGCGCACTTCCGGCACCGTGATCATATGCGCTTCGACGACCGGATCGTGGATGTCGCCGCGCGACAGCATTTCCGCGAGCACGTGGCGAATCAATTCGCCGACGCGGAGCTGACGCTGCGAACCGCCCGCCGAATGTTCGCGCTGATGGTGACGTGTCATTTTCTACTGCCGTCATGCGCGGGCGTGGCCCGCGCATCTCAAGTCAATATGCTTTGCTTCTAACTTCGGGATTGCCGGAAAACGTCCCGGCAACGAGGTGGAGTTGCGGACGTGAGTGTAGGACTCAGAGCGTCCGCTGAACGGTCTCCACGCGATAGCACTCGATCGTGTCGCCGACTTTCATGTCCTGATAATTCTCGAACACCATGCCGCATTCCTGGCCGGCGGCAACCTCACGCGCATCGTCCTTGAAGCGCTTGAGCTGCGACAGCTTGCCCTGATGGACGACGACATTGTCGCGGATGAGCCGCACATTGGCGCCGCGTTCGACGGTGCCGTCGGTGACGCGACAGCCGGCGATGTTGCCCACCTTCGAAACCTTGAAGACTTCGAGGATCGTGGCATTGCCGAGCATAGTCTCGCGCAATGTCGGCGCGAGGAGACCCGACATCGCCTTTT
>JBAUCK010000380.1:0-2725 GCA_049677525.1 Xanthobacteraceae bacterium | reverse complement strand
AAGCGCGGTCCGCGCAGCGACGGCCGGCGTTTCTTCAATGCGCTGTTGTGGATAGCCCGCTCGGGCGCACGTTGGCGTGATCTGCCGGAGCGCTTTGGACCCTATCAGACGGCGAAGCGGCGCTATTTCGCTGGATCGAGATGGGCGTGTTCGAAGACGGCTTATACGATTCCCGATACGCCGCACGCCGATATGAAGCCCGGCCAGGCCAATGTGCCGATGGTGCCGATCAACAAAATGGTGCCGCGCTCCTTCATCGCCAATGTGAAAGCAGGCGCGAGCTTTCCTGCCGGAAGATCCGTCGCGGTGCGCGGCATCGCCCTTGGCGGTTCTCCGCCGACGGCGGCAAGAACTGGCGTGCCGCGCAACTCGGCAAGGACGAAGGCAAATACAGCTTCCGGCAATGGCAGAGCGAATTCACGCCCGCCGCGAGGGGCGATGCGACATTGATGGTCCGCTGCACGAATACGAGCGGCGAGGCGCAGCCGGCGGAGCCGAACTGGAATCCGGCGGGCTTCATGCGCAACGTTATCGAATCGACCCCGGTTTCGGTGACATGAGGGAGGCGGGAATGAAGAGCAGAATCTTTTTGTCGATACTTGCCGCTTGTCTCTTCGCTGGGGTGTTGCCTGTGGCGGGCGCGCCGCTGACGTTGAAATCGGTCGATGTCACGCCGCCCGACGGCAATCGCGAACTGCCCGATGGGCCGGGGCTGACGGCAATGCAGAGCAATTGCATCTCCTGCCACACGCCGGGGATGATCCTTACGCAGCCGAATATGCCAAAGGCGTTTTGGGAGGCCGAGATCGCCAAGATGCGCAATGTCTATAAGGCGCCGGTCGATGAAAAAGACGTGCCAGACATTGTCAGTTATCTGACCGCAGTCAAAGGCCCGAAATAAGCTTTCGCGATCCTGCGCCGGAACTAGCGCAGCGACAGCCGGCCGCGGAGCTTCGAGACGCGAATGTTGCGTCGCGCGGCAGCGGCGGCTGAACGGCATGTTCCGGGGTCGCGGCGAGGATCGGGCTGCGCTGGCCGCAGAAGGTGCGCTTCACTTCGGCGTTGGCGAACAGCATGGCAAGGGCGGGGTCGCCGCCGGCGTATAGCAGGGTGAGGCGATCGATCGCGCAAGAGAGCACCGCGCGGTCGACCACTTCTTCTCCCGGGCTGCTATACCAGCCGGAAACCTGCATCAATGGCGCATCGAACGGCCGGACGAAGCCGAGACAGCGGCGCGGCGGCGAGTGTCCGGTAACTTGATCCCTGGCGAGGTTTTCTGCCCGGCGCCCCAAAGGGCTGCCTGAAGCGATGGCGAAGTCGACCAGCGACATGGTGCCGAATTTGGTGTCGAGCTGCCCTGCCGCTTTGACATCATCGGTGACCGTGAAAGCGACGATGCGGGCCGCAATCTCGCTCGGTGCATCCATGAAGCGCTCGCCGGCCGAGCCCGGCCGGTAGATCTCGAATGCCACATAGGGGCCGTTGGCGGCCGGATCGCCGAAAGTCAGCACGTCCTTGCGGCCGCCGTCACGGGGCCGGCGCAGGATGTAGTAATTGACATTGGTGGAGCCCCATTCGGGCATTTGCACTTCGAAAGCCGGGTGCGGGCGGTCGATATTGATCCAATCCGTGTGCGGGGCGGATTCTACAGCCGCGACAACCGTTTCTGTGCGGAAAAAACTCACAGCCAGGATGGCAAGCAGCCAATGCCCGCCCATATAGGCGAGGATGCGCACGACCGTGGCGGAGATGTCCCGTTGCAGGGAATACGAAACTGGCCGCACGGCTCCCCCACAGGCGCTGTGTGACAGCGTTGTGTTCTTGCCGGTTCTCGCCTAGAAGCGCTTCCTCTTCGGTTCCCACGGGACGGGTGGAACCGTGAAGTTTCGGTGGAGAGTTAACGATGGGTTATAACGTCGCCGTCGTCGGCGCGACCGGCAATGTCGGGCGCGAGATGCTCAATATTTTGGACGAGCGGTCGTTCCCGGCCGACGAGGTCATCGCGCTCGCGTCGCGGCGCAGCATGGGCGTGGACGTGTCTTATGGCGACCGCACGCTGAAGGTCAAAACGCTCGAGCATTTCGATTTCTCGAACGTCGACATCTGCCTGATGTCGGCGGGTTCGGAAGTGTCCAAGGAATATTCGCCGAAAATCGCGGCCGCGGGCGCGGTGGTGATCGATAACTCCTCGGCCTGGCGCTACGACATGGACGTTCCCTTGATCGTGCCGGAGGTCAATGCTGACACGCTTTCGGGCTTTCGCAAGCGCGGCATCATCGCCAATCCGAATTGCTCGACGGCGCAGCTCGTCGTCGCGCTCAAGCCGCTGCATGACAAGGCCAAGATCAAGCGCGTCGTGGTTGCGACCTATCAATCGGTGTCCGGCGCCGGCAAGGAGGCGATGGACGAGTTGTTCTCGCAGACCAAGGCGGTGTTTCAGATCAACGAGGTCGAGGCGAAGAAGTTTCCCAAGCGCATTGCATTCAACATCATTCCGCAGATCGATACGTTCATGGAGGACGGCTACACCCGCGAAGAGTGGAAGATGGTGGTCGAGACCAAGAAGATTCTCGATCCCAAGATCAAGCTCACCGCGACCTGCGTGCGGGTGCCGGTCTTCATCAGCCATTCCGAAGCGGTGAACGTCGAGTTTGAGGAGCCGATCACGCCGGACGAGGCGCGCGACATTCTGCGCAATGCGCCGGGCTGCCTGGTGATCGATTCG